>JAYVNL010000151.1:0-14185 GCA_043758495.1 Rhizobacter sp. | reverse complement strand
TGATCGTCACCGAGGGCACCTCGCCTTCGCCGAACGGTCTGGGCTACGCACGCATCCCGGGCCTCTTTAACAGCGCCCAGGCGCACGGCTGGCGGCTGGTGACCGACGCCGTCCACGAGCGCGGCGGCAAGATCGTGGTGCAGCTCATGCACACCGGCCGCGTCACGCACCTCGCCAACCTGCCTGCAGGTGCGCAGGTGTTGGGGCCGAGCGCCGCGATCTGCCCCGGCGAGATGTACACCGACGCGCACGGCATGCAGCCCCACACGGCGCCGCAGCCGATGAGCGACGCCGACATCGCGCACGCGATCGAGGAATTCGCGCAGTCGGCCCGGCTTGCGATCGAGGCCGGCTTCGACGGCATCGAGCTGCACGCTGCCAACGGCTATCTGATCGAGCAGTTCCTCAACGCCAACGTCAATCAGCGCAGCGACGCCTGGGGCGGCTCGCCGGCCGGCCGCAATCGCTTCGCCCTCGAGGTGGCGCGGGCCACCGCGTCGGCGATCGGCGCCGAGCGCGTCGGCATCCGCATCTCGCCCTACGGAGTGTTCAACGGCACCGGTGCCTTCGACGACGTCGAAGCGCAGTATCTCGCTCTGGCCACCGAGCTGTCGTCCCTCGGCCTGCTCTACCTGCACGTGCTCGATCATTCGGCGATGGGCGCACCGGCCGTGCCGGTCGCCATCAAGGCCGGCCTGCGCCGCGCGTTCGACGGCCCGTTCATCCTCGCTGGCGGCTTCGATCAGATGAGCGCCGAGAAGGCGCTGGCTGAAAAGCAGGCCGACCTGATCGCGTTCGCAAAGGCCTACCTGGCCAATCCCGACCTGGTGCAGCGCATGCGTGACGGCGCGCCGCTCAATGCGCCGGACATGGCCACCTTCTACACGCCGGGGCCGAAGGGGTACATCGACTATCCGGTGGCGGGCAGCGGCACCGCGAGCCAGGCCCATTGACGAACTGACCTTTCATGGCCTCGCGTCGAACCACTGCACCTCCGCCCCCAGAGCGTTCAGGTTGTCCACGAACCTTGGATGCGCCCTCCGGATCGGCAGCGCATTCAGGATCGTCGAGCGTCCGTGGATGCTCGCCGCCACCATGAAGAGCGCGATCGCGACGCGGATGATGTAGGGGCTCTCGACCGTGGCCGGCCGCAGCGGCCCACCGCCGTGGACGACGAGCCGGTGCGGATCGCAGAGCTCGGTGCCGACGCCGAACTTCGCGAGTTCGCCGCTCCAGCCGAGCGCGCCTTCGTAGACCTTGTTCCAGAACATCGCCGAGCCTTCGGCGCGGGCGCCGAGGGCGACGAAGATCGGCAGCAGGTCGGCCGGCACATAGGGCCAGGGCGCAGCTTCCACCTTCTGCATGAGGCCCGCTGTGAGCGTCGGCCGCACTTTCAGCCGGCCACCGAGCACGTGGGCGCGGCTGCAGCCGTCGCCGCCGTGATCGATCTCGACGCCGAACTTCGCGAACGTGCGGTCGAGGAGCGGGAACTGCGCCACGGCGCCGTTCTTCACCGCGACGCTGCCGCCGGTGATCGCGCTCAGCGCCAGGAAGGTGGCGACTTCGTGGAAGTCGTCGGCGAAGGTGTATTCGGCGCCACCGAGCTCGGCGACGCCGTCGATCTCGAGCCGCGAGCTGCCGCTGCCGGCCATGCGCGCGCCCATCAGGCCGAGGAAGGTGCAGAACTCCTGCACGTGCGGCTCGCAGGCGGCGTTGACCAAATGCGAGCGGCCGCGCGCTGCGGCGGCGCAGAGCACGAAGTTCTCGGTGGTCGTGACCGAGGCGTAGTCGAGCCAGTGGTCGCTGGCGGCGAGCGGCCGCTGCGCAGCGACGCTGGTGGCGCCGCGCTCGAGCTGCACCTCGGCGCCGAAAGCGAGGAAGACATCGATGTGCGGATCGATCTCGCGGACGCCGAGCGTGCAGCCGGTCACGCTGTCTTCGAGGCGGGCCCGGCCGAAGCGGTGCAGCAGCCCGGGCACCAGCATGACCACCGATCGCATGCCGCTCGGCAAGCGAACGCCGTGGTCGCTGATACCGCTGCCGTGCTGCAGCCGCAGCGTCCCGCTCGCGAAGTCCATGTCGACGCTGGAGCCGAGCTCGCGGAAGAAGGCGAGCAGCTTTCTCACGTCCGTGATGTCGGGCACGCGATGCAGCACGACCGGCTCGCTTGTCAGCAGCGTCGCACAGAGGATGGGCAGAACCGCATTCTTGTTCGCCGAAGGCGCGATGACGCCGCGAAGCGGGCGACCGCCGTGCACGATCAGGTGGCTCATGGTGCGAAGACCGGAAGTGGGCAAGCGCGGCCAGTCTCCCGGCCGGCGGCGAACCGGCGATGAAGGCGGCGAGGAGCGACGGTGAAAGGCGCCGCGACGGCGCGGCCGCGTCAGCCCTCAGGCGTCCATGGCGCCGAAGTTGGAGAGGTTGGCGGCCTCTTCGGCGCGCCGGCCGGCGTCGCGCTCGTCGTCTTGTCGCGCCCGCTTCTCCAGCGACCACGCCGCCACCGCCGCGTGCGCCTCGGCCTCGTGCCGTGCCGTCGCCTCGGCGCTCGCCGTAGGCACCGTCAGCTCGAGGCGGATGCCGTTGGGGTCGAAGAAGTAGATCGACTCGATGACGTGGTGGTCGGTGATGCCGAGCACCTCGACGCCGGCGGCCTCGAGCCTCGCCTTCGCGGCCCTCAAGGCCTCGACCGAATCGACACGCAGCGCGATGTGGTTGACCCACGCCGGCGTGTTCGGCGAAGGCTCGGCCACGGCATCGTCGCCGAGGTCGAAGAAGGCCAGGTGCGAGCCGTCGGTCATACGAAAGAAGAGGTGCACGTACGGGCAGTGCTCGCCGGTGCTCGGCACCGTGTCGGACCGGATCACGTGCACGAGCGGCAGGCCGAGGAGGTCTTCGTAGAAGGCGCGCGTCTCTTCGCTGTCGCGGCAGCGCCAGGCGAAGTGGTGAAGGCCGCGGATGGGAACGAAGGAACTCGGTGTCATGGCGGCGGGCTTGTATGCGAGCTGCGAATTTACTACCGCGCGCGCGCCGTCGAGAGCCTCACTTCGGCATGCCGACCGCACGCAGCATGTCGGCGAGCGAGCGACCGGGCTCGTCACGGAAGCGCTCCTCGAGCACGGCCACCGACTCGATGCGGTCGACGCGGAAGCTGCGGAAGCCGTCGCGCGTCTCGCACCAGGCGGCCAGGGTCCAGACCTCGCCCCAGTAGACGCAGCCGAGCGGCCGGACGACGCGCTCGCTGGTGGCGCCGCGCAGGTCGAGGTAGCGCATCCTCAGCTTGCGACGCCGCTCGGTGGCCCGGCGCAACTCGCCGAGGCGCTGCCGGACCGCAGCGTCGAGAGGGCGCGGCGGCGCCAGCACGCCTACCGTTTCCGCAGCGGCGCGCGAGCCGGCCGGCAGCACTGCCAGGATCTTCGACAGCGCCGACTCGACCTCGCCGGCGAGCGCCTCGTCGAGCCGTGACTGGGCGATGCGGACGGCGGCGACCAGCGCCTGCGCTTCTTCTTTCGTGAACATCAGCGGTGGCAGGTCGTAGCCGGCACGCATGCGGTAGCCGACCCCGGCTTCGCCCTCGACCGGCACGCCCTGGGCCGCGAGGTCGGCGATGTCGCGGTACACCGTGCGCTCCGACACCTCGAGGCGGCCGGCGAGGAACGCGGCCGTGCTGAGGCGGCGGCCACGGACCAGCTGGACGAGTCGGAACAGCCGGTCGGCGCGACGCACGGCGCCGATCCTTCCTCAGGCCGCGGCGTGCAGGCCGACGCGGTTGCCTTCGCTGTCGGCGACGTGGGCGAAGCAGCCCATGTCGCCCGGCAGCTGCACCTTCGGCGTGACGATGCGGCCACCGGCGCCAGCAACGCGCGCGAGCACCGCGTCGAGCGAGGGGTCGGCGTTGAGGTAGACCAGCGTGCCGTCGGCCGAGGGCGCCGGCACATTGGCGCCGGCGAACAGGCAGCCGCCGGCACCGCCGCCTTCAGCGCGGCCGAACACCGCCAGCGTCTTGTCGCCGATGGTCTCGCGGCGCAGCGGCACGGCGAGCACGGCCTCGTAGAACTTCTGCGCCCGGTCCATGTCGCGAACGGGAATCTCGAACCAGTCGATCGGCGATGTCGTCGTTGCCGCGGCGGCGGTGTGGGCGGTGGTGGCGGTCATGAAAAGCTCCTTGTCGTGATCGGGAGCCGCGATGTTGCGCACCGCCTCCTGACAGCGTCCTGTCAGGAGTGGTGTTTGCCGCTCACCGCATGTTGCCGGTGTGCCCGAGCGAATAGCGGCCGGGCTGCGGCCAGACCGTGAGGCCGTGCGGCTCGAGTCCGACGGGAATGATCTTCACCGCACCGCTCGCGGTGTCGAACGCGTAGACGACGTTGTCATAGCGGCCCGAGAGCCACAGCCACTTGCCGTCGGCGCTGACGTTGCCCATGTCGGGACTGCCGCCGCCGGGGATCGGCCAGGTCACGTCGACCTTGCGGGTGGCGAAGTCGAGCACCGACACCGAGCCCATGCCGCGCTCGGCGCCGTGGATCTTGTTGGAGCCGCGGTTGGTGACGTAGAGCTTCCTGCCGTCGCGGCTCGGGTACAGGCCATGCGTGCCCTTGCCGGTCTTCACGAAGCCGATCTCCTTGAAGGCAGCACCGTCGATCACGAAGACGCCGTCGGCCATCATGTCGGCGACGTAGAAGACAGCGCCGTCGGGCGCGATGCGGATGTCCTGCGGCATGCGGCCCATCGACAGCTTCAGGTAGCCGACGACCTTGCGCCCGACCATGTCGATCTTGACGAGCGTGCCGCCAAACTCGCAAGTGAAGATGGCGTAGCGGCCGTCGATCGAGAAGTCGGCGTGGTTGATGCCCCTGCAGCCCGGAGTCGGCAACTGCGACTTCAGCTTCATCGTCTGCGGGTCGCGGAAGTCGAGCCGCAGCCTCGCTTCGGCGACGATGATCGCCTCCTTGCCGTCGGGCGTGAAGTACATGTTGTACGGGTCGTCGACGGCGATCTGCCGGCCCGGTTTGCCGGTGAGCGGATCGATCGGCGTCAGGCTGCCGCGCGTCGTGTTCTCGGCGTTGTTGGCGACCCAGAGCGTCTTCAGGTCCCACGCTGGCACGACGTGCTGCGGGTTGATACCGACCTTGAACTTGTCGACCACCGTGAAGGTTGCCGGGTCGATGACCCAGACGTCGTTCGAGCGCAGGTTCGGCACGTAGACGCGCGGCAAGGCACCCTTGACCGCGTCGCTGAACTTGCCCTCGCCAGCGTCGCCGTAGAGGTTGGCGGCGTCGGTGACGGCCGGCATGCCGGCGACGGTTTCGATCGCCGGAGCGGCCGCGGCGGGCGCCAGCGCGGCGCAAGCCAGCGCGAAGGCGGCGACGGCGACCGAGGCGCGTCGAGCAAAGATGAGAGACATCAGGAACAGGACTCCATGAACATGGATCAGCGTCGCGCCACGTCCTTGCGAATCGCCTCGACGGTGCGGGCGACGATGAGGTCGACGCCGGCCTGGCCGAGCACCGCGCTCGATCGCCGCGGGTCGCCGTAGACGCCTTCGCCAGCACCGAGCGCGGTGCCGTCGCGCAGGCGATCGGCGCGCACGAGCTGCCCGTCGACCGCCATCGCCAGCGAGGTGTCGGCGACGCCGGCGTGCGTGCCGACCTCGGCGTCGCTGAAGCCCTGGCGCTTGAGCACCTGGGCGAACTCGCGCTCGCCGGCGCGGTAGTACTCGGTGACGGCGTGGACGCGGACCGGCGACGACGCCCATTCGCGGTCGAGCCGCTCGGCGACCTTCGTGAGGCTCGACTGGTAACCGCCGTGGTCGCCGATGAAGACGATGTCGCGAAAGCCGTGGCGGCGAAAGCTGCGCGCGGCGTATTCGAGCGTCGTCTCGAAGGCGGCCTCCGGGATGCTGATGGTGCCGGCGAAGCGCATGTGGGCGGCCGGTGGCTCGATGCTGCCCTCGGGCACGTAGGCCACGACGGGCGCGACCAGCGCGTTGCCGAGCGCCGACGCAACGCGGCCGGCCAGCACCTTGACGCGAACGTTGTGCTTGCCGAGGGCGATGTGCGGCCCGCTCTGCTCGGTGCCGCCGACCGGCACGATGACCGTCGTCCTGCCGGCTTGAAGCTCGCCCTTCAGTTCGGTCCAGGTGAGCTCGTCGAGGAACACCGTCTTGCCGGCCTGCGCGAGCGCGCCCTGGCAGGTGCAGAGCAGCAGCGCGAAAGGAAGAAAGAGTCGACCGAGGACGGGCATGGGCCGATGTTAGCGAGCGCCGAACACATGCCTGCGCGCTGTCATCCTGAGCGAAGCGAACGATTTCGGCGTTGGCGGAGGCGAGATCCTTTGCTTGCGCTCAGGGTGACAGTGGCTTGGCGGCCGCCCTCTCGCTTGTCGACAACCTTTCAAGCCACCGCCTGCACGACGGCGTGCTCCCAACGCGCCATCAGATCGCCGGCGCGCGAGCGCGACATCGTCGGGTGGAAGGTGCGGTCGGCCTGCCACTGCGACGCCAGCTCGTCGATGCCGGCATATACGCCGCAGCTGAGGCCGGCCAGATAGGCGGCGCCGAGCGCCGTCGTCTCGATCACCTTCGGTCGCAGCACCGGGATGCCGAGCAGGTCAGCCTGGAACTGCATCAGCAGGTTGTTGACCGACGCGCCACCGTCGACGCGCAGTTCGGTGACCGGCGCGCCGCCGGAGGCGACGAGGTCCCGGCTCATCGCGTCGAGCAGGGCCGCGCTCTGGAACGCGATCGATTCGAGCGCGGCGCGGGCGATGTGGGCGATGGTCGAGCCGCGCGTGAGGCCGACGATGGTGCCGCGCGCATCGGGGTTCCAGTGCGGCGCGCCGAGGCCGGTGAAGGCCGGCACGAACATCACGCCGCCGTTGTCGGGCACGCTCTCGGCGAGCTGCTGCACCTCGCTGCTCGACGCGATCGCGCGCAAGCCGTCGCGCAGCCACTGCACGACGGCGCCGCCGATGAAGACGCTGCCCTCGCGCGCGAACTGCGCCTCGCGGCCGGGCTGCGCGGCGCTCGTCGCGAGAAGGCCGTTGCTGGAAAGCTCGAACCGGGTACCGGTGTTCATGAGCATGAAGCAGCCGGTGCCGTAGGTGTTCTTGACCTGGCCCGGCCGGAAGCAAGCCTGGCCGAAGAGCGCGCTCTGCTGGTCGCCGGCGACGCCGCCGATCGCGATCGGCGCACCGAACAGGTCGGCCGTGGTGCGACCGAAGGCGTGGCTCGACGGCTGCACCTCGGGCAGCAGCGCCCGCGGGATGGCGAGCGCCGCCAGCAGCTCGTCGCTCCAGGCGCCGCGGCGGGTGTCGAAGAGCAGCGTGCGCGACGCGTTGGTCACGTCGGTGGCGTGCACGGCCTGCGCGCGCGTGGCCGGCGAAGCGCCGCCGGTCAGCATCCACATGAGCCAGCTGTCGACGGTGCCGAAGGCGAGCTCGCCGCGTTCCGCGGCAGCGCGCGCGCCCGCCACATGCTCGAGAAGCCAGGCCAGCTTGGTGCCGGAGAAGTAGGCATCGAGGACGAGGCCGGTGCGCTCGCGAAAGAGCGGCTCAAGGGCCTTCTCGCGAAGGGTCGCGCAGGCGGCCGCGGTGCGCCGGTCCTGCCAGACGATGGCGTTGGCGATGGGCTCGCCGCTGGCGCGGTTCCAGACCACCGTGGTCTCGCGCTGGTTGGTGATGCCGATGCCGGCGATGTCGGCGGCCGACAGGCCCGACTTCGCGAGCGCTTCCCGCGCTGTCGCCAGCTGCGACTGCCAGATCTCCTTCGGGTCGTGCTCGACCCAGCCGGGCTGCGGAAAGATCTGCCGGAACTCGGCCTGCGCCGAGGCGACGATGGCGCCCGCGGCATCGAAGACGATGCTGCGCGAGCTCGAGGTGCCCTGGTCGAGCGCGAGCAGATACCGGGGTGAGCTCATGGTGCCTCGCCGCAGAGGGTGCAGCTCACCGCCGCCGCGGCGAGCAATTCGGGAAACGGCGGCGGCGGCGCGACGTCGGTGAACAGCATGTCGATCTCGTCGAGGCGCGCCAGCTCCACCATCGCCGGCCGCAGGAACTTGCTGTGGTCGGCGGCGAGCCAGACCTGGCGCGATTGCTCGATGATGGCCCGCGCCACCTTCACCTCGCGGTAGTCGAAGTCGCGCAGGCTGCCGTCGCTCTCGATGCCGGAGATGCCGATGAGAGCGATGTCGACCTTGAACTGCTGGATGAAATCGATCGTCACCTCGCCGACGATGCCGCGGTCGCGCGAGCGCACGATGCCGCCGGCGACGATGACCTCGCAGTCCGGGTTGTCGGACAGGATCGCCGCCACGTTCAGGTTGTTGGTGATCACACGCAGGCCCTTGTGGTGAAGCAGCTCGCGCGCGATCGCCTCGGTGGTGGTGCCGATGTTGATGATCAGCGAGCACTCGTTCGGCACCGCGCCGGCAACGGCGCGGGCGATCCGCCGCTTGGCCTCCTCGTTGAGAAGCTGGCGCTGGCGGTAGGCGATGTTGCGGGTGGTCGAGCCCGGCACGCGAACGCCGCCATGGAAGCGCGCCAGCAGGCCGGCATCGGCAAGCAGCTTGACGTCGCGTCGCACGGTCTGCAGTGTCACGTCGAAGCGCTCGGCGAGCGCTTCGACGGAGACCGAGCCCTTCTCGCGGACTTCGGCGAGAAGGAGGGCCTGGCGCGGATTGGGAGTCATCTCGGCGAGTGTTCGAGCGCCAAGCCTAAAGACCCGGCAATGCGCCGCCATTGCGGTATTCCAGCTTGCGTTCCGACGAACGGCACGCTAAAACGAACGAATAAGATCGAAAAGGAAAGAAAACGAACGTGGAAGTGTTTGACACCTGCATCGTCGGCGGCGGCATCAACGGCGCCGGCATCGCCCGCGACCTCGCCGGCCGCGGCGCCCGCGTGCTCCTGTGCGAGAAAGACGATCTCGCCGCGCACACATCGTCGTCGTCGACCAAGCTGATCCACGGCGGCCTGCGCTACCTCGAGTACCGCGAGTTCTCGCTGGTGAAGAAGGCGCTCGCCGAGCGCGAGGTGCTGCTGAAGAGCGCGCCTCACATCATGTGGCCGCTGCGCTTCGTGATGCCGCACGACCCATCGATGCGCGCGGTCTGGCTGATCCGCATCGGCCTGTTCCTCTACGACCATCTGGCGCGCCGCGAAGTGCTGCCGGCTTCGCGCACCGTCGACCTGCGCACGCACCCGGCCGGCAAGCCGCTGAAGGCCGCGTTCACCAAGGGCTTCGTCTACTCCGACGGCTGGGTCGACGACGCCCGGCTGGTCGTGCTCAACGCCGTCGACGCGGCGGCCCGCGGCGCCACCGTGCTGACGCGAACGCGCTGCATCGATGCCCATCGCAGCTCCACCCACTGGCGTGTGCGCCTGGCGTCGGCGGCCGGCGGCGAGCGCGAGATCCACGCCCGCTCTCTCGTCAATGCGGCCGGGCCGTGGGCGGCGCAGTTCCTCGGCGAGCAGGCGCACCAGGCCGAACATAGGTCGCTGCGCCTCGTCAAAGGCAGCCACATCGTGGTGCCGAAACTGTTCGACCACGACCACGCCTACATCTTCCAGAACCCCGACAAGCGGATCATCTTCGCGATCCCCTACGAGACCGATTTCACGCTGATCGGCACCACCGACGTCGAGCAGCACGGGCCGATCGGCGAGGCGCATATCAACGCTGCCGAAACGGCCTATCTCTGCGAGCAGGCGAGCCGCTATTTCGAGCGGCCGGTGCTGCCGTCGCACGTGGTCTGGAGCTACTCGGGCGTGCGGCCGCTGCTCGAAGACGAGGCCGGCGATCCTTCGGCCGTCACCCGCGACTACAGCCTCGACCTCGACACCGCGCAGGCGCCGCTGCTCACCGTCTGGGGCGGCAAGATCACGACCTTTCGCAAACTCGCCGAAGAAGCGGCCGACCTGCTCGGCTCGACGGTGCCGTCGACGCGCGGCGCCTGGACGCACGACGCACCGCTGCCCGGAGGCGACCTGAGCGCGTGGATCGGCGCGCCGGACCGGCCCGACACCGACTTCGCCCGCTTCGTGAAGGCGGTGGCGACGCGCCATCCGTCGCTGCCGGCGACTCTGCTGCACCGGCTGGCCCGGGCCTACGGCTCGCGCATCGACCTGCTGCTCGCCGGGCCGCTCGGCGCCGAGGTCGCGCCCGGCCTGCACGAGGCCGAGCTCGTCTATCTGCACGATCACGAGTGGGCCCGCAACGCCGACGACGTGCTGTGGCGGCGCAGCAAGCTCGGCCTTCACCTCACCGAGGCGCAGCGCGGCGCCGTCGCCGCGTGGTGCACGGCGCACTGGCCCGAGCCTGCCGCTGGCGCTGCCGCCGCCAGGGAGACCACGTGGAGCTGAGCCTCGAGCGCATCGAGCAGCGCGTCGGCGCCGAGGTCTGGCTGCGCCCGCTCGATCTCGTGCTGGCGCCGTTCGCGGTGACCGTGCTGCTCGGTGCCACCCAGGCCGGCAAGACAACGCTGATGCGCGTGATGGCCGGGCTCGACGCACCGACACACGGCCGCGTTCTGGCCGACGGCGTCGACGTGACCGGCAAGCCGGTGCGCGAGCGCAACGTCGCGATGGTCTACCAGCAGTTCATCAACTACCCGTCGATGACGGTGCGCGACAACATCGGCTCGCCGCTGCGGCTGCGGCGGGAAAAGGACATCGAAGCGCGTGTCGACGCGCTCGCCGCCCGGCTGCACATCGAGCCCTTCCTCGACCGCCTGCCGGCCGAGCTCTCCGGCGGCCAGCAGCAGCGCGTGGCGCTGGCGCGCGCCCTCGCCAAGGACGCACCGCTGATGCTGCTCGACGAGCCGCTCGTGAACCTCGACTACAAGCTGCGCGAGGAGCTGCGCAACGAGCTTTCGCTGCTGTTTGCGGCAGGCCGCTCGACCGTCGTCTACGCGACCACCGAGCCGACCGAGGCACTGCTGCTCGGCGGCTACACCGCCGTGCTCGATGCCGGCGAGCTGCTTCAATACGGGCCCACCGCCGAAGTCTTCCATCGGCCGAAGTCGATGCGCGTGGCGCGCGCCTTCAGCGACCCGCCGATGAACCTGTTCGCCGGCACCGCCGGCCCGAATGGCGTGACGCTGGCCAACGGCATGGCGCTGGCGCTGCCCTTGCCGGCCAGACCGTCGCAGGCGGTCACGGTCGGCGTGCGTGCCGGTGCGCTGCGTGTCGTGGCGCAGCCGGGCGACGTCGCCTTGCCGGGCCAGGTCGAGCTGGCCGAGATCTCCGGCTCCGACACCTTCCTGCACGTCGCCACGGCGATCGGCGAACTCGTCGCCCAGCTCACCGGCGTGCACCAGTTCGACCTCGGCGCCGCGGTCGCGCTGCACCTCGCCCCGCGCCGCGTCTACGTGTTCGACGCCGCCGGCGATCTCCTGCACGCACCCGGGCCGAGAGACTGACATGGCCCGCATTGACCTCGACCTCACCCACGCCTACAAGGCGAACCCGAGGGAGGACTCCGACTACGCGCTGCTGCCGCTGAAGATGAGCTTCGCCGACGGCGGCGCCTACGCCTTGCTCGGCCCTTCCGGCTGCGGCAAGACGACGCTGCTCAACATCGTCTCGGGGCTGGTGAAGCCGTCGCAGGGCACGGTGAAGTTCGACGGTGCCGACGTCACCGCGCGCACGCCGCAGCAACGCAACATCGCCCAGGTGTTCCAGTTCCCGGTGATCTACGACACCATGACCGTGGCCGAGAACCTCGCCTTTCCGTTGCGCAACCGCGGCGTACCGGAGGGTCGCATCTCGAAGCGCGTCGGCCAGATCGCCGAGATGCTCGAGCTGAGCAACCAGCTCGACACCCGTGCCGCCGGCCTCGCCGCCGATGCCAAGCAGAAGATCTCGCTCGGCCGCGGCCTGGTGAGGGAAGACGTCTCGGCGGTGTTGTTCGACGAGCCGCTGACCGTCATCGATCCGCACCTCAAATGGCAGCTTCGCCGCAAGCTCAAGCAGATCCACCACGAGCTGAAGCTGACGCTGATCTACGTCACCCATGACCAGGTCGAAGCGCTCACCTTCGCCGAGCAGGTGGTGGTGATGACGCGCGGCCGCGCCGTGCAGGTCGGCTCGGCGTCGGAGCTGTTCGACCGGCCGCAGCACACTTTCGTCGGTCACTTCATCGGCTCGCCGGGAATGAACTTCCTGCCCGCCGCCACGGCAGCGCACCCCGCCCCCGGCGCCACCGTGCTCGGCGTGCGGCCGGAATACGTCACGCTCGCCGCGCCGCACGCGCCCGGCGCCGTCGTCGCCACCGTGACGCAGGCGCAGGACATCGGCACCTACTGGCTCGTTACCGCGCGCATCGGCGCCATCAACGACGCCGGCGCCACCGCACCGCTGCTGCGCGTGCGCCTGGGCGCGCAGGAGGCGATTCCGCGCGTCGGCGAAGCGGCCTGGTTCGCGGTCGTCGGCGCCCACACCTGCTGGTATCGCGACGACGTGCTCCTCGAAGCGGAGGCCGCGCCGTGAAGCCCGTCAACCAGAAAGCGTGGCTGCTCATCCTGCCGGTGGTGTTGTGCGTTGCCTTCTCGGCGATCCTGCCGCTGATGACGGTGGTGAACTACTCGGTGCAGGACATCATCTCGCCGGAGCGCCGAGTCTTCGTCGGCACCGAGTGGTTCAAGTCGGTGATGCGCGACGACGACCTGCAGGGTGCGCTGCTGCGGCAGATGGGCTTCTCGCTCTCGGTCCTGCTGGTCGAGATCCCGCTCGGCATCGCGCTGGCGCTGTCGATGCCGGCCAAGGGCTGGCACGCCTCGGCCGTGCTGGTGCTGGTCGCGATCTCGCTGCTGATTCCGTGGAACGTGGTCGGCACCATCTGGCAGATCTACGGTCGTGCCGACATCGGCCTGTTCGGCGCCGCGCTCGCCAAGCTCGGCATCGACTACAGCTACACGGGGAGTGCCCGCGACGCCTGGCTCACGGTGCTGCTCATGGACGTCTGGCACTGGACGCCGCTGGTCGCCCTGCTCTGCTACGCCGGCCTGCGCGCGATTCCCGACGCTTACTACCAGGCCGCCAGCATCGACGGCGCCTCCAAGCTCGCCGTGTTCCGCTTCATCCAGTTGCCGAAGCTGCGCGGCGTCCTGATGATCGCCGTGCTGCTGCGCTTCATGGACAGCTTCATGATCTACACCGAGCCTTTCGTGCTCACCGGTGGCGGCCCCGGTAACGCGACGACGTTCCTGAGCCAGTACCTGACGCAGAAGGCGGTCGGCCAGTTCGACCTCGGGCCGGCGGCAGCGTTCTCGCTGATCTACTTCCTCATCATCCTGCTGCTCTGCTTCGTGCTCTACAACTGGATGCAGCGCGTCGGCACCGCGGACAAGGCGCCCGGGGAGGCCGGCCATGGATGAGCGCCGCTTTCGCAAGCGCACGATCTTCCTGATCGCCTACCTGGTGTTCGCCATCCTGCCGGTGTACTGGATGGTCAACATGTCGTTCAAGACCAACGAGGAGATCCTGGCGGCGTTCAGTCTGTGGCCCAAGCACTTCACCACCGACCACTACCGCACCATCTTCACCGATGTGTCTTGGTACTCGGGCTACATCAACTCGATCATCTACGTCGCCATCAACACGGTGATCTCGCTCGTCGTGGCGCTGCCGGCGGCGTATGCGTTCTCGCGCTACAGCTTTCTCGGCGACAAGCACGTGTTCTTCTGGCTGCTGACGAACCGCATGACACCGCCGGCCGTCTTCCTGCTGCCCTTCTTCCAGCTCTACACCACGCTCGACATGATGGACACGCACATTGCGGTGGCCTTGGCGCACCTCTTGTTCAACGTGCCGCTGGCGGTGTGGATCCTCGAAGGCTTCATGAGCGGCATTCCGCGCGAGATCGACGAGACGGCCTACATCGACGGCTACTCGTTCCCGCGCTTCTTCCTGACCATCTTCATCCCCCTCATCAAGGCCGGCGTGGGCGTGGCGGCGTTCTTCTGCTTCATGTTCAGCTGGGTCGAACTGCTGATGGCGCGCACGCTGACGAGCGTGAACGCGAAGCCGATCGTCGCGGTGATGACACGCACCGTGAGCGCCTCCGGCATGGACTGGGGCGTGCTCGCCGCGGCCGGCGTGCTGACGATCGTGCCCGGCGCGATCGTGATCTGGTTCGTGCGGCATTACATCGCCAAGGGTTTCGCGATGGGCCGCGTTTAAGCGGGAGCAC
>JAYVNL010000150.1:0-4749 GCA_043758495.1 Rhizobacter sp. | reverse complement strand
ATGGCGGGCGATTCAGGCCGGCCGGCGCGCCTGGCGGGCCGAGCCATGATCACCGCACTGCTCGTCGGCCTCTTCATCGTCCTGATGCTGGCGGGCGTGCCGATCGCGATCGCGCTCGGCCTCGGCGGCATGGTCGCGATCGCCGCCGCCAACGGCGATTCGCCGTGGTGGGGTCTGCTGGCGGCGCCACAGAACATGCACGCCAGCATCGCCAAGTACCCGCTGCTGGCGCTGCCGATGTTCGTGCTCGTCGGTTCGATCTTCGACCGCTCGGGTGTGGCTAGGCGGCTCGTCATCTTCGCGCAGGCCTGCGTCGGCCACGGCCCGGGGATGCTGCCGATGGTCGCGATCCTGGTCGCGATGCTGCTCGGCGGCATCTCCGGCTCGGGGCCGGCGACCGCAGCAGCGGTCGGCAGCGTGATGATCGCGGCGATGGCCAAGGCGGGCTACCCGCCAGCGTTCTCCGCCAGCGTGGTCGGCGCCGCGGCGGCGACCGACATCCTGATCCCGCCGTCGATCGCCTTCATCGTCTACAGCGTCAACGTGCCCGGTGCGTCGGTGCCGGCCCTGTTCGCAGCCGGCATGGTGCCGGGCCTGCTCGCCGGCTTCGCACTCATCGTGCCGGCCGTGCTGGTCTCGCGACGACACGGCTTCGGCGCCGCCGGCCGTGCCGCTCTGAGGCCGCCGTTCTGGTCGTCGCTGCGCGAGGCGTCGTGGGGCCTGGCGGCGCCGGTGCTGATCCTCGGTGGCATGCGCGTCGGCTGGTTCACGCCGACCGAAGCGGCAGTGGTCGCCGTTGCCTACGGCCTCTTCATCGGCATCGCCGTCCACCGCAGCATCGGCTGGCGCGACCTCTACCCGATCTTTCGCGAAGCCAGCGAGGTCTCGGCGGTGATCATGCTGGTGCTGGCACTGGCCGGCATCTTCGCGTATTCGGTCAACACGCTCGGCATCGCCGAGCCCTTGGTGGCGTTCGTGAAGGACCTCGGCCTCGGCTCGACGGGAACGCTGCTGCTCCTATTCGTCGTCATGACGGTCGTCGGCATGGTGCTCGACGGCGTCTCGATCTTCCTCATCTTCCTGCCCTTGCTCTATCCGCTGATGCTGGCGTTCCAGTGGGACCCGGTCTGGTTCGGCGTGTTGCTCACCATGAAGATCGCGATCGGCCAGTTCACGCCGCCGATGGCCGTCAACCTGATGGTCGCGTGCCGGCTCGCGCACGTGCGCATCGACGAGACGATTCCGTGGGTCGGCTGGCTGCTGGTTTCGTTCGTCGCCGCGGCGCTCGTCGTCCTGTTCTTTCCCGAAGTCGCGCTCTGGCTGCCGCGACGGCTCGGCTATTGAAATCCATCGCATCTTTCGGAGACCTGCATGTTGAACCGTCGCCACGTCGTCACCGCGCTCGGCGCTGCCGTCATCGGCATGCCGCGCTTCGCCTTTGCGCAAACGGCCTACAAGGCCGAGTACAAGATGTCGACGGTGGTACCGCCGGCCTTCGCCTGGGGCAAGGGCGGTGAGATCTTCCTCACGCTCGTGAAGGAGCGCACCAACGGCCGCATCGTCATCAAGCAGTACTCTGGCGCCTCGCTCGTGCAGGGCCAGCAGGACCGCGAGTTCTCGGCGATGCGCCAGGGCGTCGTCGACGTGCTCTGCGGCGCCCCGATCAACTGGACCTCGACGGTGCCGCAGCTCGGCATCTTCACGCTGCCGTTCCTGATGCCGGACCACAAGGCCTGGGACGCGGTGATGGCCGACGGCGCACTGACGACGGCCTACTTCGACATGGTCCGAAAGGCCGGCGCCGAGCCGCTCGCGATCGGCGAGACCGGGTACCGGCAGATCAGCAACAGCAAGCGCGCGGTGCTGAAGCCCGAGGACATGAAGGGTCTGAAGATCCGCGTCGTCGGCAGCCCGATGTACGGCGACATCATGACCTCGATGGGCGCCAACCCCACCTTCATGAGCTTCGCCGACGCGCAGCCGGCGCTCGCCTCGGGCGCCATCGACGGCCAGGAAAACCCGCTCGAGGTCTTCCTCGCCGCCAAGATCCACACCCTCGGCCAGAAGTTCGTGACCAAGTGGAACTACTCGAACGACATCCTCCTGTTCGCGATCGCTGCGCCAGTCTGGTCGAGCTGGACGCCGGCCGACCAGAAGATCGTGCGCGAGGCCGCCGTCGATGCCGCGAAGCAGCAGGTCCAGCTCGTGAGGAAGCTGTTCGCGGAAGACGTTGAGCGCGTCTCGGCGCTCGGGGTCGCCGTCCACGTGCCGACTGCGGCCGAGATGGAAGCCTGGCAGATCGCGGCGCGCCGCCCATATGCGCGCTACAAGGCGCAGACGAATCCGCAGTTGGTGAGCCGCGTCGAGGAAATCGTGGCGAAAACGCGCAAGGCGTGACCGCAGCGGAACGTGCCGATGCCGCCAGGGCCGATCGGCAGTCGGCCTTGCCGGCCGACGACTCCCTCTTCTTCAAGCTCGTTCGCGTCGTCAATCTCACTGCGCGGCCGTTCTCGGAATCGATCGGCAAGGCCCATCAGCTCAGCCTCAACGAGTGGCGTGTTCTGCTCGTGCTGGCCAATCACCCGGGCGTTGCCGCCAGCGAGGTCGCTGCGCTCACGGGCCTCGACAAGATGAGCGTGAGCCGCGCCCTTGCGGCGCTGGTGCGCAGGAACAGGGTACTTCGCAAGGTCGATGTCGACGACAAGCGCAGGCTGCTGTTGAGGCTGAGCGCAGAAGGCGAGCGGCTCTACGAGCGGATCGGCTTGCCCGCGAAGGAGAGGGAGCGGAGCGTGTTCCGCGGGATGGGGGAGGTGGACCAGAAGCAGCTGGGAAGGTTGCTGGATCGGCTGATCGACAACCTGGGCGGGGGCTGAGCGATCGCGGCCGGCCCCGCTCAGAAGCCGAAGAGATCGCCGCCGGTACCCGCGGTCGACCATCGCTCGCGCCCCTCCGACCACACCAGCACCAGTGCCCCGAAGGGCGACGCGATCCGCACCGTCGCGCCCGGTTCGATGACGACGAAGCAGTTGGCGTGCGCCTTCTGACCCGAAATGGTGATCTCGCCACCGCGGATCCAAAGCTCGACCCAGTCGCTCGCCTGCCATGACGCCAGCGCCGTTTCCGGGCGCAGGCGCCATTGCAGCATGCGCCGGTCGAGGCCGCTGCCCGCGTAGTCGTAGATCGGCTGGCGGCCGAGCCCGGCGAGGCCGGTGGCGACGGCGGCGACGCGGTCGATGGCGACGTTGATCTCCGGCGCGATGTCGGGGTCGGGATTGCGGAAGCTCTCGTACGTGGAGCCAGCGTGCACGCCGCTCAGGAGCTTGTCTTCGGGCGGATACGTGACCGGGCCTTCGAGCTTCGACACGAGCACCGTCGGCTCGAAGGCCATCGCGTCGTGCGTCGAGCCGCGGTAGTTGATGCCGACCTCGTTCTGGCCGACGTGGCCCATGTAATCGGTGAGACTACCTTCGAGGATGAAGCTCGTCGCCACGCCCTGATGCTGATGCAGGCCGCTGCGAACGAAAGGATCGAAGGCGATCTGGCCGAGGAACTCGCCACGGTCGTCGTTGACGCGGATCGACTTCAGCTTGAGGCCCGGCCGCGCCGTCTCCTCCCACGGCATGATGCTGGCGTCGAAGACAAGAATGCGCTCGTTGGCTTCGCGTCGGTAGGCAGCAGTTCGCATGGCGGGGCCTCGTGGAAGCATCGACGTTACTCTAGCCCAGGCCTCGCCGGTTGGTAACGAAAGTTACCGACCGGCCCGGGCCGGTACCCGCGACAGGCCGGTCGCCAGCGCGGTGCGAGGAAGACGACTACAGGCCGGCGTCGATCAGCGCCGGGCAACGCCGCCAGTGGCACTGGGCCGAACGCCGGCACGGCGATCCGCATGAACAGAAAGTCAGTACCCCAGAGCGCGGCGAGGACGACGAGTTCGACGACGTCGCGCGGCTTCAATGAAGCTCCAGCTGAACGCTGCGGTCGGCGCGGGCGGCCGCGTTCGGCGTTTCGAGGCGGAGCAGTGCCGTCTTGCGATCGAGGCCGCCGGCATAGCCGGTGAGCGAGCCGCTGCTGCCGACGACGCGATGGCAGGGCACGATGATCGACACCGGATTGCGGCCGACCGCAGCGCCGACGGCGCGGCTCGCGGACGGCATGCCGAGGCGGCGGGCGATGGCGCCGTAGCTGCAGGTCGTGCCGGTGGCGATGCCCAGCAGCTCGGCCCAGACCGCGCGCTGGAACGGAGTGCCCTGGAGGTCGAGCGCGAGGTCGAATCTCGCGCGCTCGCCGGCGAAGTAGGCGTGCAATTGCGAGGCGGCGTCGGCGAGCAGCGGATCGTCGTCACGCTCGGGCGCGTCGATGGCGGCGGGGTGATGCTTCTGCGCGGCGAACCAGGCACCGGCGAGGCCGGCTTCGGTGCGGGCGAGCAGGAGTCGGCCGAGCGGCGTGTCGATGCGGCTCAGCGCGGTGCAGCGCCTTTGGATGGCGTCGGTGGCGTAGGTCATGGTGTCTTGGCTCCCAGTGAGTTCCAGAGGCGGAGGAGGGCGTAGGCACGCCACGGCCGCCAGCGTTCGGCATGTGCATCGGCCTCGCGTTGCCGGAAGGGTGTGGGTGGGCTGCCGAACAACTGGCCCATCGCCTTCAGGGCAGCGACGTCGCCGGGCGGAAATGCGTCGGGCCAGCCGAGCCCGCGCATCGCGATGTAGTGGGCCGTCCACGGCCCGATGCCGGGAAGGCTGCACAGCCGCTCGA
>JAYVNL010000149.1:0-4765 GCA_043758495.1 Rhizobacter sp. | reverse complement strand
GGTACTACGAGTTCATCTGCGTATCGACGGTCGCTCTGGGCATTCTCGGCACCTCGATCGTCGCCAGTCTCAACCAGGGCGACGACCCGTCGCCCGCGCGCTACTGGGGCGGCTACTCGGCGGCCGTCTTCGGCACCTGCGTCATCTACGGCTTCACGCGCCTGTCGGCACCTGGCACGATTCTTCTTGCCACCTTCAACGCCGCCGTTGCCCTTTGCTTCGCCGGCATGTACGGCACGGACGTCAGAGTGATGCAGCGGCTGGTCGTGCACCTGATCTGTATCAACGTGGTCTGCTATGCGCTCTACCGGTTGATCAGCATCCGGGAGCGCAAGCTTTTTCTTCGCGTCAAGCGGCAGATCAGCATCCTCGAATTGAAGCGCGCGCGAGACACGGCCGAGACAGCGAGTCGCGCCAAGTCGGCGTTCCTCGCCAACATGAGCCACGAGATCCGCACGCCGATGAACGGCATCATCGGCTCGCTGGCGCTGCTCGAGCGCACCGATTCGGAGGAGCGGCGGCGCACGCTCGTCGGTGTCGCCCGCCAGGCTGCCGACGGCCTGCTGCAGACGCTCAACGAGATCCTCGACTATGCCAAACTCGATGCCAAGGGCAGCTTGCTGCACGTGGCGCCGTTCGACCTGCGGCAGGTCTGCCGGGTCGCCGTGCAGACTTTCCAGGCCAACGCCATGGCCAAGGGCATCGCGCTCGAGTGCGACCTTTCGAGCTTCGCGAGCGATGTCGATCTTGTCGAGGGCGACGAAGAAAAGCTACGCCGGATCATCATGAATCTGGTCAGCAACGCCGTCAAGTTCACCGCCGTCGGAGGGGTCACGCTGCGCTTGCGTGGCACCCGCACCCCGGCCGGCGTCAAGCTGGCGATCCGGATCGCCGACACCGGCATCGGCATCCCGGCGGACAAGATTCCGCTTCTGTTCGACCCGTTCTTCCAGGTCGAGTCGGGAATGTCGCGCAGTTACGGCGGCACCGGCCTCGGCCTGGCCATTTCGCGCCAGCTCGCCGACGCGATGGGTGGCGTGGTCCGCGTCAAGAGCGCGGTCGGCCGCGGCAGCGTCTTCACCATTGGCCTCGCGCTGCCCGCGTGCGCACCGCGCGCCGCCGCCGCACTGGCGCCGGTGTGGATAGCGTCGCCGGCCGGCCTGGCAACGGCGCGCGGCAAGACCGTGCTCATGGTTGAAGACAACGCCGTCAACGCCTTCATCTCGGCAGCGTCGCTGGAGAGCATGGGCGTGCTCTCGGTTCACGCCGCTGACGGTGCCGAGGCGATCGCGCTCTTTCGCAAGCGCCGCTTCGACGCCGTGCTGATGGACTGCGAGATGCCGGTGATGGACGGCTTCGCGGCAACGCGGCTGATCCGCGAGCACGAGCGCAGTGTCGGGCTGCCGCGCACGCCCATCATCGCGCTGACGGCCAACGCGCTCACCGGCGACCGCGAGCATTGCCTCGCCAACGGCATGGACGACTACCTCAGCAAGCCGATCGAGCTGCACCAGCTCGGCGTGCTCGTGGCCCGTTGGCTTGGCAGCGACCCGGCGGCCGCCAACGACGCCGATGCCGATGCCGATGCCGATGCCGACGCCGACAGCGATGCGCTCGTTCAGATCAGCGCATAGGTCGCGGTGGCATGCGCCGCGAGCTTGCCGTCGCCGGTCGTGAACTCGATCTCGCCGTATGACAGCGTCTTGCCGAACCGAAGAACCGTCGCCACCACCTTGACATAGCCGGCGTCTTTCGGCACCGGTCGCAGGAAGCTGGTCTGCATCTGCACCGTCGTCATCGGCCGGAATTCGCCGAGCTGGGCGATCATCGCCAGCAGCATCGCGGTGTCGGCGGTTGACATGATCGCCTGGCCGCACAGCACGCCGCCGCCGTGCACGAGCTCGGCCGTCACCGGCAGCGACAGGACGACGCGCCCGGGTGCCGCCTCTTCGACGCGAAGGCCGAGCCGGGTGACGTAGCCGGCGCCGATGCCGGCGAGCGTGGCTTCGAGGGCAGCGGCATCCATCACACGATTCTAGGGAGAGGCGGCGCGGATAATCACGCCCACTGCCATACGCGAGACCGAGAACAGAACCCCATGAACAAGATTTTCCCGAGCGCGGCCGCGGCCCTGGCCGGCGTCGTCCGTGACGGCCAGCTGATGGCCGTCGGCGGCTTCGGCCTCTGCGGCATCCCTGAGGCGCTGATCGCGGCCCTGCGCGACTCCCGCGTCAAGGACCTCACCGTCATCTCCAACAACGCCGGCGTCGACGGCTTCGGCCTCGGCTTGCTGCTCGAGTCGCGGCAGATCAGGCGGATGATCTCGAGCTATGTCGGCGAGAACAAGGAGTTCGAGCGCCAGTACCTCGCCGGCGAGCTCGAGCTCGAATTCACGCCGCAGGGCACGCTGGCCGAAAAGCTGCGCGCCGGCGGTGCCGGCATCCCGGCCTTCTACACGCGCACCGGCGTCGGCACGCTCGTCGCCGAAGGCAAGGAGACGCGCGAGTTCGATGGCCACACCTATGTCATGGAGCGTGCCCTGGTGCCCGAGGTGTCGCTGGTCAAGGCGCAGCGCGCCGACAAGAGCGGCAACCTGGTCTTCCGGCGGACGGCGCGCAACTTCAACCCGGCGGTGGCGATGGCCGGCCGGATCACGATCGTCGAGGTCGAGGAGATCGTCGAGATCGGCTCGATCGACCCCGATGCCGTGCATCTTCCCGGCATCTACGTGCATCGGATCGTCCTCAACGCGACGCCGGAAAAGCGGATCGAGAAGCGAACCGTTCGTGCCACCGTGCCGGCCGATGCGGCGGCGAGGGAAGCGATCGAAGTCATCGCCAAGGCCGCCGACATGACCGCCGACATCATCCCCAACAAGGCAGGAGCCTGAGATGGCCTGGACCCACGACGAAATGGCGGCGCGTGCTGCCCAGGAGCTGAAGGACGGTTTCTACGTCAACCTCGGCATCGGCCTGCCGACGCTGGTGGCCAACCACGTGCCGCAAGGCATCGAGGTCTGGTTGCAGAGCGAGAACGGCATGCTCGGCATCGGTCCGTTCCCGACCGAAGACGAGGTCGACGCCGACCTCATCAACGCCGGCAAGCAGACCGTGACCACGATCCCGGGCTCGTCGATCTTCGGCTCGCACGACTCGTTCGCGATGATCCGCGGCGGCAAGATCAACCTGTCGATCCTCGGCGCCATGCAGGTCAGCGCCCGGGGCGATCTGGCCAACTGGATGATCCCCGGCAAGATGGTCAAGGGCATGGGCGGCGCCATGGACCTGGTCGCCGGCGTCAAGCGCGTGCTGGTGCTGATGGAGCATGTCGCGAAGAAGAAGGACGGCACCAGCGACCTCAAGATCCTGCCGACGTGCACGCTGCCGCTAACCGGCGTCGGCGTCGTCAACCGAATCATCACCGACCTCGCCGTGCTCGAGGTGACGGCGCGCGGTCTCGAGGTCTCGGCGATCGCCGACGGCGTCTCGAAAGACGAATTGCAGGCGAAGACCGGTGTCGCGCTGATCTTCTGATGTCGTTCAGCCGGGCCCCGGGCCGGCTGCAGTTCACCCGGCCTGTTGCCGCTTGATTTCCTTGCGCTTCATGTCGAGGTAGTCGGCCTGCTCCATTTCGTGAAGCTGCGGCGCATAGCGTTCGGTATTCGCGTACCAGTCGCGAATGCGCAGCTCGACCTGCTCGGCCGCGGGTGCCGGCAAGGCGTTGAGGTAGGCGTCGATCGCCAGGTAGTAGCGCATGGTGTTGCGCTCCAGCAGGCCGAGCACGCCGCCCAGATAGACCGGCTTGCCGTCGGCCTTGTCGAGAATGGTGAAGCCGATCTTGCTGCTGCCGATGGTCGCGAGGTAGGTCTGCATCGCCAGCCGCGCGGCCATGCCGTAGCTGTAGGCATACGACATGTGCACGAAGCTGCGCTTCGCATCGACCGGCACGGCTTCGACCTGGATTCGGTAGTTCTTGGTGCTGAGCGGGCCTTCCTCGGCGGTGAGCTGGACCTGCAGGTAGTCGGCCGTCGTTGCGATGACCCGATAGACGAGGTCGAGCTGATAAGCGTCTTCGATCGGCTGGTCGAACTTGCGGCCGACAGCGAGGCTGAGCGCCTTGCCGCCGGCAGCGACTCGGCAGCGCTTGACGTTGAGGTGCAGGATCAGGATGTCGCACCAATGCTCGGCCGACTGCAGGCCCTGTTGGACAGCGCTGAACGGATGTTCGACCACCGCGTAGACGTCGCCCTTCAGGTCGCCCGAGGTCTGCGCCGACTCGAGCACCAGCGGTCGCCCGAACTGGTTGCCCGCGATT
Source organism: Rhizobacter sp. (assembly GCA_043758495.1). Classification (GTDB taxonomy): domain Bacteria; phylum Pseudomonadota; class Gammaproteobacteria; order Burkholderiales; family Burkholderiaceae_C; genus Schlegelella_A. The sequence continues at coordinate 451 of JAYVNL010000149.1, read as the reverse complement.
TTGTCCTGCAGGCCGGCGTGGCGGCTGCGGAGGCCGGCAGCGTCCTGTGCCGCCGCGGGCGCTGTAAGTGAAACGGCGGCGACCAGGGCCGGGCCGAGGATGGAAAACGCGGCAACGGCGATGCGGTGACGGAGGCGGGCCGGGATTGCATTCACAACCAGTACTCCCAGAGTCGTGCAAACATTTCCTTAGCGCGTGTCGCGAGTGAGCGATCCTGCCATGCCGCGAGTGTGATCAGGTCGGAAGCGACGAGGTCGCGGTCGAATGCTTCGCGCATCTTCCCGCCGAAGTCCGGGCCAAGAATGACGGCCGTCAACTCCTGGTTGTGAAGGAAGCTGCGCCAGTCGAGATTGGTCGAGCCGACGGTCGCCCAGACGCCGTCGATCACCGCCGTCTTCGCGTGCAGAAGCGCGCCGCGCCGTTCGTACAGCTTGACGCCGCCGCGCAGGAG
>JAYVNL010000148.1:0-4768 GCA_043758495.1 Rhizobacter sp. | reverse complement strand
CGCCACCCTTCGACGTAGAGAAGCGGAAAAGGGCCGTCGAGGCGATGCGCGCCCTCGGCCGCGAAATCGAACGCAAGAACGGACCCATCACCGTGCAGGAACTCGTCGCCTGGGTTCGCGAGGGCCGCGAGGAACGCAGCGAGCGAATCATCAAGGCGGCGTCGCGAAAGAAGTGACTGCCATCGTGATCGACAGTTCGTTTGCGCTGGCCTGCCTGATGCCGAACGAAAGACGGCCGGATTCCATGGATGCCGTGCTTGACGCCGTGCTGGTCGCCCCGTTCATCTGGCCCATCGAGATCGCCAGTGCGATGCGCAATGGCGTTCGGCGCCGTCGCTTCGACGAGGCGCAGGCGGGCCGGCTCGCGAGCCTCGTCACCGGCCTCGGCCCGCGCGTTACCGAGCCCTGGCACAACGACCCCTCGCGCTACCTGGAACTGGCGCTCGTGCACGGGCTCTCGCCATACGACGCGATCTACATCGACCTGTGCCTGAGCACGCGCAACGCGCTGGCAACCTGCGACAGGGACCTGTCCGAAGCCGCAGCCCGCGTCGGCATTCCCGTTCATTCCTGATTCGCCATGACCGCCTCCGAAATCCGCGCCACGTTCCTGAACTACTTCGCGTCGAAGGGCCACACTGTGGTCGCCTCGAGCCCGGTGGTGCCCGGCGACGACCCGACGCTGCTGTTCACGAACGCCGGCATGAACCAGTTCAAGGATGTCTTCCTCGGCTTCGACGAGCGCTCCTACGTGCGCGCCGCCACGTCGCAGAAGTGCATCCGCGCCGGTGGCAAGCACAACGACCTCGAGAACGTCGGCTACACGGCACGCCATCACACCTTCTTCGAGATGCTGGGCAACTTCAGCTTCGGCGACTACTTCAAGAAAGACGCGCTGCGCTTCGCCTGGGAGCTGCTCACCGAGGTCTACAAGCTGCCGAAGGACAAGCTCTGGGCGACCGTCTATGCCGAGGACGACGAGGCCTACGACATCTGGAAGAACGACATCGGCCTGCCGGCCGAGCGGATCGTTCGCATCGGCGACAACATGGGCGGGCGATTTGCGTCGGACAACTTCTGGATGATGGGCGACACCGGCCCGTGCGGCCCGTGCAGCGAGATCTTCTACGACCACGGTGAGGGCATCGCCGGCGGCCCGCCGGGCAGCGCGGAAGAAGACGGCGACCGCTACATCGAGATCTGGAACAACGTGTTCATGCAGTTCAACCGCGACGAAGCGGGCGTGATGCACAAGCTGCCGCGGCCGAGCGTCGACACCGGCATGGGCCTTGAACGTCTGAGCGCGGTGCTCCAGCACGTGCACTCGAACTACGAGATCGACTTGTTCGTGAACCTGCTCTCGGCCGCCAGGCGCGAGGTCGACGCCGCCGGCGCGACCGACTGCGACAAGGACTCGCCCTCGCTCAAGGTCATCGCCGATCACATCCGCGCCACCAGCTTCATGGTTGGCGACGGCGTCTCGCCCGGCAACGAAGGCCGCGGCTACGTGCTGCGCCGGATCGCCCGCCGCGCCATCCGCCACGGCTACAAGCTGGGCGCGCGGCGGCCGTTCTTCCACAAGCTTGTCGCCACCGTCGTCGCCGAGATGGGCGACGCTTATCCCGACCTGCGCCAGCAGCAGACCCGCGTGACGGCGGTGCTGAAGCAGGAGGAAGAAGGCTTCTTCCAGACCATCGCCCGCGGCATGGACATCCTCGACGCCGCCCTCGCCGCACTGCCCGCCGGCGGTCCGCTCGGCGGCGAGATCGCCTTCAAGCTGCACGACACCTTCGGTTTCCCGGTCGACCTCACCGCCGACGTCTGCCGCGAGCGCGGCGTCACCGTCGACACGGCCCGCTTCGACGGGCTCCTCGGCGAGCAGCGCGAGCGCGCCCGCGCCTCGGCGAAGTTCAGGATGGCGCAGGGCCTCGAATACGCCGGCGGCGCCTCCACCTTTCATGGCTACGAGACCCTGACCCACGACGCTGCCCACGTCACCGCGATCTACGTCGACGGCGCCGCTGTCAAGTCGGCGCAGGCCGGCGCCGTCGCCGTCGTCGTGCTCGACCACACGTCGTTTTACGCCGAGAGCGGCGGCCAGGTCGGCGACGTCGGCGAGCTGCGCAATGCCACCGCGCGCATGGTCGTCGAGGACACGATCAAGGTGCAGGCGGCCGTGCCGGGCCACCAGGGCCGGATCGTCGAAGGCACGCTCGCGGTCGGCGACGTGGTGCAGACGAAGGTCGACGCCGAGCACCGCGCCCGCACGATGCGCAACCACTCGTCGACCCACCTCATGCACAAGGCGCTGCGCGAAGTGCTCGGCGAGCACGTCCAGCAGAAGGGCTCGCTTGTCGACGCCGACAAGACCCGTTTCGACTTCGCCCACAACGCCCCGCTCACCGATGCGCAGATCGCCGAGGTCGAGGCCCGGGTCAACGCCGAGATTCTCGCCAACCACGCCACCAGCGCACGCGTCATGCCGCTCGACGAAGCGCAGAAGACCGGCGCGATGATGCTGTTCGGCGAGAAATACGGCGACGAGGTCCGCGTGCTCGACATCGGCTCGAGCCGCGAGCTGTGCGGCGGCACGCACGTCGAGCGCACCGGCGACATCGGCCTCTTCAAGATCGTCGCCGAGGCCGGTGTGTCGGCCGGGGTGAGGCGCGTCGAGGCCGTCACCGGCGGCAACGCGCTGGCCTACCTGCAGTCGCTCGAAGGCACGGTGGCGAGGCTCGCCGCGGCGCTGAAGTCGTCGCCCGGCGAGGTCCCGGTGCGCGTCGAGCAGGTGCTCGAGCACGTGCGCTCGCTCGAGAAGGAGCTGGCGGCGCTCAAGGGCCGGCTGGCGTCGGCGCAGGGCGACGATCTCGCGCAGGGCGCCGTCGACATCAAGGGCCTGAAGGTGCTGGCGGCGCGGCTCGATGGCGCTGATGCCAAGGCGCTGCGCGACACGCTCGACAAGCTGAAGGACAAGCTGAAGACGGCCGTGATCGTGCTGGCCGCGGTCGACGGCGGCAAGGTCCAGATCGCAGCCGGCGTCACGGCCGACAGCACGGCGCGCGTCAAGGCCGGCGAGCTGGTCAGCTTCGTGGCGCAGCAGGTCGGCGGCAGGGGCGGCGGCAAGGCCGACATGGCGATGGCCGGCGGTACCGACCCGTCACGATTGGAAACTGCACTCGCGTCGGTGGCGACGTGGGTCGAGGAACATGCATGATTGATCCGATGGACAGCCTCATCCTCGAAGGCCTCGAGGTGCCGTGCCGGGTCGGTTGCACCGACCCCGAGCGGGCGACACCGCAGTCGCTGCGGGTCGAGATCGAGCTCTTCTGCCCGAGCCTGCGCGATGCCGGCATCGCCGACGATCTCGAGAAGACCGTCGATTACCGGCTCGCCCACGACCTCATCGATGCCGTGCAGGACCGCGAGTTCCTGCTCATCGAACGCGTCGCCGAGGTGATGGCCGAGGTGGCGCTTCGCAACCCCTTGGTCGATCATGTGAAGGTCGGCGTTCGCAAACGGCCGCCGGTACAAGGCCTTGAGTGGGCAGGCGTGCGCATCACCCGCCGACGCGCCGCTTGAAGGTCGTCAGCAACACGGCCATCGCCCTCGACGGCCGCATCAACACCCGCGAGAAGCGCTTCGCCTTCTTCGGCAGTGCTCGCGACCACGCCCGAATGAGTCTGCTCCGCAGCGATGCCGATGCCGTGCTCGTCGGCGGCGCCACCTTCCGCAATTGGCCGCACGCGGCGCTGCCCGACGAAGCCGATCGCGGCCGCCTGCGCGCGCCGCCGTGGAACGTGGTCGTGACGCGCTCGCTCGACGTGCCGCTGAATGATGGCTTCCTCGCCGAGCCGGCGATCAAGCCGCTGTTCCTCACGCGCGCGGCGTCCGTGCCGGCGGGCTTCGCCGCGGCCGTGGCGGCGTGGCCGGGCGAGGGCGACCTGCCGGTGCCCTGGATGCTCGAGCAACTCGCTGCGCGCGGCGTCGAGCGCCTGCTCGTCGAGGCCGGCGGCGACCTGCTGTTCCAGTTTCTCGCCGCCGACGCCGTCGACGAGATGCACGTCACGCTCTGCCCGCTCGTCGTGGGCGGGCCGGCGCCTTCGCTCGTCGACGGTGCCGGTTTCGATCTTGCTCGAATGTGCCGTCTGAAACTGCTGGCGGCGGAGGTCGAGGACGACGAGGTCTTCCTGCACTACCGCAACGTCCGTGCAAACACGAGATGACATCATGACCCTCGCGATCCGCCGCGCCCGCCCCGACGACGCCGCGGCGTACGCCCGCATGATGGGCGACCCGGCCGTCTACCCCTCGCTCATGCAGATGCCGTACGCGAACGAAAACGCCTGGCGCGCGCGCCTCTCGGAAGCTCAGCCGCCCGGCCAGACCGACCTGTCGCTCGTCGCCGAGCTCGGGGGCGAGGTCGTCGGCTCGGCCGGCCTGCATCCCACCGGTCCGGCACTGCGCCGCCGCCACGTCATGATGCTGGGCCTCTCGGTGATCCCGAACGCGCAGCGGCAAGGCGTCGGCCTCGCCCTCGTGCAGGCGCTCTGCGACTATGCCGATCGCTGGCTCGGCGTATTGCGCATCGAGCTCACGGTCTTCGTCGACAACCCAGGCGCGATCGCGCTCTACCGCCGCTTCGGCTTCGAGACCGAAGGTCGCCACCGCGGCTACGCGATGCGCGACGGCGTCTACGCCGACGCCTTCACGATGGCGCGGCTGCACCCGTCGCCGCCCGCGATCGGCAGCCTCTCATGAGGCGCTGGCG
>JAYVNL010000147.1:0-4781 GCA_043758495.1 Rhizobacter sp. | reverse complement strand
TGCCATGAACCGGAGCGCCGCGGCCGACCCGCCGGCCTGGCTGCAGGCGCTGCCGTTCGCGGCGGTGTTCCTGTTCTTCTTCGTCGCGCCGCTCGTCCTCGTCGCCGCGGTAAGCCTGTGGCCGACCAGCGACTACGAACTCCAACCCGGCTTCACCTTCGCCAACTACAGGTCGATCTTCGCCGGCTGCGCCAACCTCGCCGAGCCGTGCGTGACGCTGAAGACCTACTGGTCGACGCTGCGCCTCTCGCTCTTCACCTGGGCTGTGACGCTGGTGCTCGGCTTTTCGATCGCTTACTTCCTCGCCTTCCACGTGAAATCGGCGGCAACGCAGACGCTGCTTTTTGTCGTCTGCACGATCCCGTTCTGGACCTCGAACGTGATCCGCATGATCTCGTGGCTGCCGCTGCTCGGCAGAAACGGCCTCGTCAACCAGGGTCTCATCGGCGCGGGGCTCGTCGACCAGCCCGTCGAGTGGCTGTTGTTCTCCAACTTCTCCGTCGTGCTGACCTTCGTGCACCTCTACACGATGTTCATGCTGGTGCCGATCTTCAACTCGATGATGCGCATCGACCACTCGTTGCTCGAAGCCGCCAATGACGCCGGCGCCACGGCGTGGCAGACGCTCTGGAACGTGGTCGTGCCGCTGTCGCGCACCGGCATCCTGATCGGTTCGATCTTCGTGATCACCATCGTCATGGGCGACTTCGTGACCGTCGGCGTGATGGGCGGCCAGCAGATCGCGTCGGTCGGAAAGATCATCCAGGTGCAGACGTCGTATCTGCAGTTTCCCTTGGCGGCAGCGAACGCCGTGGTTCTTCTCGCGGTGGTTCTGATGATCATCGTGGCGCTGAATCGGCTCGTGGATCTAAGGCGGGAGCTGTGACCGCGATCGCTCGCGCTGAGGAGGTCAGCCGTGAGCATGGGGTGGTTGATGGAGCGAAGTGAAGAAGGCGCAGGCCGCCAGCGGCGGCCTGCGGGGGACAAGAGCGCAATCGGCCAGCCCGTGCCCACGGCGTTCGCGGAAAAAAGAATAGTGACCCGCCCACACCGCGAACCAAGACGCGCCGGCTTCTGGCCCCTCGCCATCGTCTTCGCCCTCTTCGTCCTCTTCCTCTACGGCCCCGTCATCACGATCTTCGTGCTCAGCTTCCAGGGTCCGACCGGCGGCCTCACCTTTCCGATGAAGGGCCTGTCGCTGCACTGGTACCAGAAGCTCTGGCAGGGCCTCGGCGTCGTCGACATCGGTGCCGCGTTGCGGCGATCGGCGGCACTCGGCGTCGTCGTGATGCTGCTGACGGTGCTGCTCTCGCTGACGGCCGGACTCGCGTTCCGCAAGAAGCTGGCCGGCGCCAACGTGCTGTTCTACGTCACGGTGGCCAGCCTGATCATGCCGTCGATCATCGTCTCGCTCGGTATCGGCCTGCAGTTCCGCCTCATCGACGCCGGCATCAAGTGGCTGCTCGAAGCGGTCGGCGCGACCGAGTCGCTCGAAGCCTTCACGACCTCGCTCGGCCTCTTCACGAGCGGCCTCGGTGCCCACCTCACCTGGACGCTGCCGTTCGGCCTGCTCATCATGTTCGCCGTCTTCAACCGATTCAATCCGGCCTACGAGGAGGCCGCGCGCGACCAGGGCGCGACGCCGTGGCAGACCTTCCGCCACGTCGTCTTTCCGCTGATCGCACCGTCGGTGATCGGCGTCGGCATGTTCGGCTTCACGCTCAGCTGGGACGAGATCGCGCGCTCGTCGCAGGCGATCGGCGACCTCAACACGCTGCCGCTTGAACTGCAGGGCCTGACGACGACAGTGACCGATCCGGCCATCTACGCGCTCGGCACGATCACCACGGCGGTCTCGCTCGTCGTCATCGCGACCGCGCTCGGCAGCGCCGCGCTGCTGCGGAGGCGGCGCCGGCCGGCTTGAGGGCTTGATGGAGCTCCTGGTCGTCAATCCGAACACGACGACGGCGGTCACTGCGCTGATCGCGCAGCGGGTGCGGGCGCTGGCACCTGCCGACGCCATCGTGCATGCCGTCGGCGCCCGCTTCGGTGCCGCTTACATCGCCGACGAGTCGAGCTTCGCGGTCGCCGGCCACGCCGTACTCGACGCATGGGCCGCGCATCGGATCGACCACGCCGCGCCCGACGCGGTGCTCGTGGGCTGCTTCGGCGACCCGGGGGTCTTCGCTTTGCGCGAAGCGACCGGGCGGCCGGTGGTCGGCCTCGCCGAGGCGGCAATGCGTGAAGCGGCATCGGTGCACGGCCGCTTCGCGATCGTCACCGGCGGCGCGGCCTGGCGGCCGATGCTGGCGCGGCTGGCGCGGGTGCTCGAGCTCGACGGTGCGCTCGCCGGCATCCACATCGTCGCCCCGACCGGGGCCGAGCTCGCTGCCGACCCCATTGCTGCGCACGGCCTGCTCGCGGCCGCGTGCCGGCAGGCAGCCATCGGCGCCGACTGCGTGGTGCTCGGCGGTGCGGCGCTGGCCGGCATGGCCGAGGCGCTGGCGCCGGCGCTCGAAGTGCCGCTGATCGACAGCGTCGAAGCCGGCGCGCGGGCGCTCTTCGCAACGGCGCTAAGCGAGCGCCTGCGCGGCGGGGCCTGAGCGGCCCGGGCCGGGCTGCGCCTGCTCGGCGGCGTTGCAGATGCGCGATGGCGTCGTCCACCACGTGCCCTTCGCGGCCGCGAGATGGGCGAGAGCCAGGCGCAGCGGCCGCAGCCGATGCGGCTGGCCGACGAGATACGGATGCAGCGCGATGCCCATCACGAGCGGCTGCGCCGCCGACTGCTCGAGCATCTCGTCGAAGTGGTCGACGATCAGGTCGGCGAAGTCGCGGCCGGTCATCTGCCGCGCCACGATCATCGGCACGTCGTTGACCTCCTGCGGGTACGGCACCGACCAGAGCGGGCCGGCGCGGGTGGCCAGGCGCGTCGGCTGGTCGTCGTGGCACCAGTTCAGCGTGTAGCGGTAGCCGCATTCCACGAGCAGGTCGGGCGTGCTCGCACTCTCCGAGATCCAGGGCGAGAGCCAGCCCTGCGGCGCGGTGCGGGTCGCTCGTCGGAGCCGCTCCCGACAGCCGGTCAGCAAGGCGCGTTCGGCCTCGGGTGCGAGATCGCCCTGCGCGTCGGAGTTGGTGTGGCCGTGGCCGACGATCTCGTCGCCGCGGCGGACCAAGGCCTCGACCAGCTCAGGCGCGTGATCGCAGACGGCGGAGTTGAGGATCGCGGCCAGCGGCAGCCGCAACGACTCGAAGAGGTCGAGGCAGCGCCAGGCGCCGACGCGGTTGCCGTAGTCGCGCCAGGAATGATTCAGCACGTCGACGCCGGCGGCCGGTGCTGCGAGGCGGGCGCCGAGGCCGTTGCCGAATTCGAAATGCTCGACGTTGAAGCCGATGTAGAGCGCCAGGCGAGCGCCGTTCGGCCAGTCGTGCACGGGCCGGCCGCCGATGGCCGAGTAGTCGAAGCGGCCGTGGCCAGCCAGATTTCTCATTGCCGAAGCTCGTGTGCAGCTTGCATGCCACCTCGCCGCCGATGGTCCGAACGAGGCATCGTCCGACACCGCCCGGAAGCGGCGCTCGGCACACTGATTGCTGCACTGCCGCATACCCACTTCGACGCGAGGATTCCGCCATGAGACTGGACGAGTTGCACGGTAAATACCAGCTTCTGCGAAGCGAGCTCGATGCCGCCTATGCCGCCCCGGTCTGGGACAGCAACCAGATCAACCGTATCACCGAAGAAATGCTTCCGGTGGAGTTCGCGATCGCTTCGTGCGAATGCCAGTCGGCGTCGGAGAGTTCGAGCCATGCGTGACGAACAAGGCGCCGACGGTGCCGACGACAACCAGTATCGCGCCACCCCGATCGCCGAGTCGTGGGGCGACAGTGGCTGGAAGGCCGGCGTGTTGCTGAGCGGGGGCGACGCCCGCGGCGACCGGCCGGCGAAGAGCCTGAGTTCGCAGTTGTTCGAGAGTCGCGAGGCGGCGCTCGATTTCGCGCAAAGCGAGTACGGGGCTCTCGGCCGGTAGTCCTGCATGGACGGTGCGCGCCTATCGGGGCGCGGGCTTCGGCCACAGCCGCCACAGGGCGAGGTAGAGCGCGGTCCCGACGAGGAGCGCAGTCGCAGCGACGAGGAGCGATTCGTCGAACCCGGAAGCTGCTTCGGCGCTGCTCGCGACCAGCGCCGACACCATCGGTGGCCCGGCGATCTGGCCGGCGCCGTACAGCGCTGTCAATAAACCGATCGCGCTCGCCGCCTGCTTCGGCCGCAGGCGACGCGCTTCCTGGAGCGCGAAGTACGTGATCGTGGTGAACGGCAGGCCGACCAGGAAACTGCCGGCCACGAACCCCGTCACCGTCGGCCACAGCAGCCCGAGCGACACACCGGCGGCCTGGATCGCATGGGCGGCGGCGAGCAGGAGGCGGCGATCGGTGTCGTCGCCGACACGGGTCGCGAGGACGGCGCCCGCGATGGTGCCGATGCCGAACAGCGGCCAGAACCAGGCGATCCACGCCGAGCCCGGCAATGCGGTCCGCGCGATCACCGGCAGGAAAGTCGCGGTGACGATGTAGCCGAAGCCGGCGAGGCCGTAGGCGATCGCCAGCGTCGCGACTTCGGCACGCGGCGCGGCGAGCTCTCCAGCGCCGCCGGCCGCTGCGCCCACCGAGGCGACGGGCGCAAGATCGTTGCGGTGATCGAAGAGGCGCCATACCGCCGCCGTCGCGATCACTGCCAGCACCGCGAACACGGCCCAGCCGACGGCTGCCGACCGGTGTGCGCCGAC
>JAYVNL010000146.1:0-4790 GCA_043758495.1 Rhizobacter sp. | reverse complement strand
GCGCTTCGGAGGCCGTGCTCCAGCGCGGCTGACGTCTTCGTTTGCACTTCCTTCGAAACCTAACAGGAGAGCCCGATGGGTCTCAACATCCAGAACCTTCGCATCACCAGCCCGGCCTTTGTCAACGACGGCCGACTCGCCGACCAGTACACGATGGACCTGGGCAATATTGCTCCGCCACTGACGATCCGCGGTGTGCCGAAGGAGGCGGTGGAACTCGCCCTGATTTGCCACGACCCGGACGCGCCGCTACCGCAGGGCTACACGCACTGGGTGCTCTATGGGATTCCGCCAACGACCACCGATCTCGGCAGCGATGCGGACAAGAAGTTCCGCCCCGCCTCCAACAGCAACGGCAACGCCCGCTATGACGGCCCTGCGCCGCCGCCCGGTCACGGCCCGCACCATTACTACTTTTGGCTCTATGCGCTCAAGAAGCCGGTCGCCGGCACACCGACGCGCGCGGAGTTTCTCGAGAAGTACGCCGGCAGCATCGTCGAGCAGAACCGCATCGTCGGCGTGTTCGATCGCTGACGCGCCACTAGTACCGTCTTCTCCGCCCCTCCGACCTCGACTAAAAGGACGCTCCATGACCTTCACCCTGTCTCTCCGCGCAGCGGCGCTGGCACTTTGCGCAATGGCCGCCGCGCCCTTCAGCCAGGCGGCCGACCTGACCAAGATCACCGTCGGTGTGATCCCGATCGTCGACGTCGCGCCGCTCTACCTCGGCGTGAAGCAGGGCTTCTTCAAGGACGAAGGCTTTGATGTAGCGATCGAGAGTGGCGCCGGCGGCGCGGCGCTGGTGCCGGGCGTGCAGAGCGGCAGCTACGATTTCGCCTTCTCGAACTATGTCTCCATCATGATCGCGATCGATAAGGGCCTGCCGCTGAAGGTCGTGACGAACGGCGTCTCGACGAACGGCAGCACCACCAACGACTACGTTGCGATCGTGGTCGCGAACGACTCGCCGATCAAGGACATCGCGGGCCTCTCCGGCATGCGGGTATCGAGCAACACACTGGGCAACATCGCCGACACCGCCATCCGCGCCGCGGTGGACAAGGCGGGCGGCCAGTCGTCCACCATCAAGTTCACCGAGCTGCCATTCCCTTCGGCAACCGCTGCGCTCGACAATAAGCAGGTCGATGCGATCTATCAGGTAGAGCCGTTCCTCACGGCGGCGCGAAACAGCAATCACCGCGTCATCTCTTACCTCTATGCCGACATGAACCCGAAGATGGACATCTCGGGCTACTTCACGACCGAGGACGTGATCAAGAACAAGCCGGCCATGGTGAAGAAGTTCCAGACGGCGATGAACAAGTCACTGCTGTACGCGCAGACGCACGGACCTGAGGTGCGCGCGATCGTCGCGACTTACACGAAGATTCCGAAGGAGGTGCTCGACAAGATCGTGCTGCCGGTCTGGCGCGCCGAGGTGAGCCGGGAGGCCATGCAGACCCTCGGCGCCGCGGCACTCAAGTACGGCGCGATCTCCGGCCCGCCGAAGCTCGCGTCGCTCCTGCCTTGATGCGCGGTGCGTACGTGCGGGCCCAGCAGCGTCTGGATCGCCGCGAACTGAGACCGGCGCGTGGCAGGGGCTGATTGGCGGAGGAATACCGCCGCCGTCTGGGGTCGGCTCGCGGTCGGCAGCTCGGGCGCGCTGCTCTTGCTGGTGTTCTGGGAGTTCGCCGTCCGGCTCGCGCTGGTCGACCCGCGTTACCTGCCGCCGCCGAGCACGGTGGTCGTCGAGTTGCTGTCGAGCCTTGCCACGACCGCCTTCTGGCTCGACGTTGGTCGCACGCTGTCAAGCTGGGTCGTCGGCCTGACGATGTCGGTCGCCGCCGGCTGCGCTCTCGGTTTCCTGATCGGATTGAGCCCGTTCCTACGTCGCTGCACGCATTCGACGATCGAGTTCCTGCGGCCGATTCCGTCAGTCGCCTTGATCCCGCTGGCGGTGCTGCTGTTCGGCACGCGCATGGGCTCGTCGTTGATGCTCATCTTCTATGCCTCGTTCTGGCAGGTGCTGGTGCAGGTTCTCTACGGGGTCGCGGACGTCGACGTAGTCGCCGACGACGCAGCGAAGTGCTATGGCCTCGGCCCCGCCGCGCGCCTCCGATACGTGGTCTGGCCGACGGCGCTGCCATACCTGATGACAGGCGTGCGTCTCGCGGCCGCTGTTGCACTAATCCTCGCTATCACGGCCGAGCTCGTGATTGGCACCCCCGGCCTAGGGAAGCAGATCGCGCTGGCCGAATCCGGCGGCGCCGGTGCCGAGATGTATGCCCTGATCGTCGCCTCGGGGATCATCGGCGTGCTCATCAACTTAGTCATGCGCACCGTCGAGCGGCGTCTGCTCGCATGGCACACATCGGTACGCATGGAATCCCCGGCATGAATCGGCTGAAGCGTGTCCTTTTCTTCGTCGGACTGCCGTTGCTGCTCGTCGCGCTCTGGTGGGTGTTGACCCTGGGTGCGCCCAACTTCTATGTGCCGACGCCAGGCCTGCTTGCGAAAACCTTCTGGACGGTCTGGGCCGGCGAGCGATTCGGGACTGACCTGCTGCCTAGCGTGGCGCGGCTCGTAGTCGGCTTGGCGCTCTCGATCGTCGTCGGCATCGGCGCTGGGCTGCTCATCGGCACGTTCCGTCAGCTGCGGCGCGCCGCCGAGCCCGTCCTGGAATTCTTTCGCGCCGTACCGCCTCCGGTGCTGGTGCCCTTGCTCATGCTGATCATCGGGATCAACGCCGAGATGAAGGTCGTGGTCATATTCTCCGGCGCGGTGTGGCCGGTGCTTCTGAACACGATGGAGGGCGTGCGCGCCGTCGACTCGGTGCTGAGCGACAACACCCGCATATACGGGGTCGTCGGCCTCGCGCGGGTGCGCTACCTCGTGCTGCCGGCGGCGCTGCCGCAGATCATGGCGGGCGTCCGCCAGTGCCTCTCGATCGGGCTCATCCTCATGGTCATCTCGGAGATGTTCGCGTCGTCGTCGGGGCTCGGGTTCACGATCGTTTATTTCCAGCGGACTTTCGCGATCCCCGAGATGTGGAGCGGCATCCTCGTGCTCGGCCTGATCGGGATCGCGCTTTCGGTCGTGTTCCAGCAGGCCGAGCGCCACCTGCTGCGGTGGTATCGCGGACTGAAGGTCAGCCAACGTGAACTCTGAAGCCGCCGTCCTGCCAAATGCGGAGATTGCCGCTGCAGCTAAGGTGCTGCTCTCCGTCTCGGGCCTGCGCAAGGTATACGAAGCGGCGAACGGCCCAGTTGAAGCGATCCGCGACCTGAGCTTCGACATCCGCCACGGCGAGTTTGTATGCCTTGTCGGCCCCTCGGGCGCCGGCAAGACGACGCTGCTGCGTTGCATCGCGGGGCTGCTCGGCCCAACCTCGGGTTGCATCAGGCTCGGCGGCAAACCGGTCACTGGGCCAGTAAAGGACATGGCCGTCGTGTTCCAGGAATATGGGCGCAGCCTCTTCCCTTGGATGACAGTGCGCGACAACGTCGACTTGCCACTCAGGAACCAGCGAAAGCCGAAGGCCGAGCGAACGAAGCTCGTCGACGCCGCACTCGAAGCCGTCGGCCTCGGGCACGTGCCGACGAGCTATCCGTGGCAGCTCTCCGGCGGCATGCAGCAGCGGGTCGCGATCGCTCGTGCCATCGCCTACGAGCCCAAGATCCTGTTGATGGACGAACCTTTCGCCGCCGTCGATGCGCAGACCCGAGCCGATCTCGAGGATCTTATCCGCGACATCTGGAAGCGGCTCAGCATGACCATCCTCTTCATAACGCACGACATCGATGAGTCGGTCTACCTCGGGCAGCGTGTCCTCGTTCTGTCGAAGTCGCCGACTTTCGTGCAATCCGACATGGCGATCGACCTGCCTGCTGAGCGCGATCAGTTGTCAACGCGCTCGAGCCCGCGATTCGCGGCGCTGCGCTCCGAGATCTACGGGCACATCCAGGGTCGGTTGCGCGAAGCGAGATCGACCTAGGCATGCTGCTCATCCACACGACCGCCAGTGAAGACTGGTTCAGAGGGGCGTTGGTGCATGGGGGCGATACGGATGTACTTCGATAACGACGAGTTCGTCGACGAGATCAACGGCGCATAGCGCGTAGCCTGCGGTCAAGATGGAATGGCCGGACGCTTACCAAGCTCACGTCACAGCGCAGGACGAAATCGAGAACGCTATGCCTTGACTACTTCGGAAGTCCCTGTAAAGGGTTAGCAACTGTCTTCAATGTCAAGGGACCACGGGCACTGCGACATGCCGAGCGGCATTCCACATTGCTTGATCGCGCAGCATGGCGTTGAGGATTGTGAGGAGCTTGCGCATGCAAGCCACGATGGCCACCTTCTTCGGCTTTCCTGCTGCCACGAGGCGGGCGTAGAAGTCTCTGATAACCGGGTTGTGGCGCATGGCAACAAGTGCGGCCATGTAGACCACCGCCCTGACGCCTCCTCGTCCGCCCCAGATTCGTCGCTTGCCCTGGCGCGAGCCGGAGTCGTCCGCCAACGGAGCGACGCCTACCAGTTTGGCGATCTGACGCCGACCGAGCTTGCCCAGCTCGGGCAATGCAGCGGTCAGCGTCAGGATCGTCACGGGCCCCACCCCCTTGACGCTGTCCAGCAGCTCGCGCTGGGATCTGAAGTGCGTGTCCATGTGCTCGTCGATCTGCGCGTCGATGGCCGACAGCTGTTTGTCGAGCAGCTTGATCACACTGGCGATGCTGCGCGCTGCAACCTTGCCGGCGTGCTCGAGCCTGTTGTTCTCGGCCACGCGCATG
>JAYVNL010000145.1:0-37508 GCA_043758495.1 Rhizobacter sp. | reverse complement strand
GGCGTGTCCATGGTCCGAACGCCCTCTTCGAAAAGCGGCGCGGCCCAGTTGCAGTTGCCGTCGAAAAGGTCGCTGATGGCATTCGGCCAGCCCCCTTTCGACCCGCTTTCAGCGGACGAGCGACCGTTATCGGCTGGCGCCCGTGCCGACGCCTCCGATCTCGACACGGCTGCTGGAAACGCTCGATGAGGTTGTTCGGCTCGTCTGAAGGGGCGGTGGTCGTGCCATGACGGCGCGCTCACCGGCCGTTGAGAGAAGCTTCCGCACGGCGACGGAATTCCATCAGCACCTTGTTTGCCACCTCGAGTTCGGCGATGCGCTTGTCCTTGTCTATGAGGCGAGTGCGGATGCGTCGGTCGCGATCTTTCCGGGTCCGCTCGCGGACCCACGCCATGCCGAGCATCAACGAGACGTTGACGAGGGCGATGAAGAAAATCAACGCCAAAGCCCAGAGCACGTAGATGAGGGCGCTGGTTTCAGCCGCGTAGTGAACGAGCTTTTCCGGAATCACGCGCCATCGTAGGAGCGAGGGCAGCATGCAGCTCCCCGGAAGACGCCGTGAATGCCGCTCACTTCATAAGATTGCTCGGCCGCTGCACGGCCACGCGACCCCCGCGTTCAGGGGGTGGGGTGTGGCCTGCCGCCTGCTCGCACGCGGAGGCTTTAGGCAGTTTGCACGGAAGACCGAATTCCCGGCCGCGAGCCCGCAATACACTGTGTGGTCGTCCATCCCGTGCGGATGGGCGTTAGCCGTTCGACCCCCATTCCTCGACGAAGCCTATCGCCGCTGACATGTTGCCTACCCGCCCCACCGTTCCGCTTCTCTTCGTGATCTTCGTCAGCCTGGCCGGCCTCGCCGGCTGTGGCAGCAAAGACAAGGATAAAGACAAAGCGGCGTTGCAGACCGCCGTCAAGGTCAACAAGGAAGAAATCACCGTCCACCAGATCAACTTCATCCTCGGCCAGCAACGGGCCTTGCCGCCGGAACAGGCGGCTTCGTCGAGCCGGCAGATCCTGGAGCGGCTGATCGATCAGGAGTTGGCCCTGCAGAAAGCCGGTGAGCAAAAGCTCGACCGCGACCCGCGGGTCGTGCAGCAGATCGAAGCGTCGCGTCGCGACATCATCGCCCGCGCCTATGTCGAGAAAATCGGCCAGGGCGCGCCGAAGGCGACGCCGCCGGAAATCACCGCCTACTACGAGGCGCACCCGGCCCTCTTCAGCGCTCGTCGGGTCTACAACCTCCAAGAAGTGATCATCGATGCCACCCCGGACCAGGTCGAAGGTCTGAAGGCGGCACTGGCGCAGTCGAAGACCTTTCCCGATTTCGTGACGTACCTCAAAGAGAAGTCGTTCAAGTACGCCGGCAACGACGCCGTCCGCACCGCCGAGCAACTGCCGATGGCCGACCTCGACCGCATCGCGGCCATGAAAGACGGCCAGGCGATCTTCAACGCCAGGCCGGGCGGCGTCGCCGTCGTCAGCCTGGCGCGTTCGCGCACGCAGCCGGTCAGCGAAGAGCAGGCCAGACCGGCCATCGAGCAGTTCCTGCTCAACGAGCGCAAGCGCAAGCTCATCGCCGACGACCTCGCGGCGCTGCGCGCTTCGGCGAAGGTGGAATACGTCGGCCAGTTCGCGGCCGACGCGGCGCGGGCGCCTTACGTCGCTCCGTCGGCGCCGGAACTGCCCGTGACGACGCTGGCACCGACGCTGCCGGCCTCGGCGGTCAGCGCGGCGCCGCAGGTCGAGGTGGCTCGTCCGGACGGTCCGGCCTCGATGCCGACGGGCGACATTCTCGACAAGGGTCTGAAGGGCCTGAAATGAGCGGGCTTACCGTGAACGCCATGCCTCGTTGCGTGAACGGCGGCCGGATGCAGTCAGCGCTGTGGGCGCTGGCTGCAATGCTGGCGCTTTTCTTCTGCGCCGGCATCGCCCATGCGCAGGCGCCGAGCCGGGCTGAGCCGGTGCTGGGCGTCGGCGATGTCGTCAAGCTGTCGGTCTACCAGAACCCGGACCTCGCGGTCGAGGCGCGCGTCTCCGAGAACGGCGAGATCAACGTGCCGCTCATCGGCTCCGTGGTCATTGGCGGCCTGTCGGTGCCGCAGGCGCAGCAGAAGATCGAAAAGCTCCTGCGCGACGGCGGCTTCGTGCTCAAGCCGCAGGTCACGATCCAGACGACGCAGATCCGCAGCATCCAGATCTCGATCCTCGGCCAGGTCGCCAAGCCGGGGCGCTTCCCGATCGAGATCGTCGGCAGCCGCGTCTCGGAAATGATTGCCGCCGCAGGCGGGGTGCTGCCGGGCGGCGCCGACGTCGTCACACTGGTCGGCAGCCGTGCCGGCAAGCCGGTCAAGATCGACATCGACCTGCCGCTCATCCTGCAGTCGGGCCGCGCCGACCTCGACATGACGGTGGAAAACGGCGACATCGTCTACGTCGACCGGGCGCCGAGCTTCTACGTTTACGGCGAGGTGCAGCGGCCCGGGCAGGTGCGGCTCGAGCGCGGCATGACGCTGATGCAGGCGCTCGCCTCGAGTGGTGGGCTGACTGCCAAGGGCACTGAGCGCGGCATTCGCGTCAATCGCAAGGACGCGGCCGGCGCGACCCGGGTGCTCGAGATCAAGCTCAACGACAAGATCGAACGCGACGACGTGATCTACGTTCGCGAATCGCTGTTCTAGAAGGGACGACGTGACTCTGCTGCAAGCGTTGGGAATCGTCTGGGCACGCAAGTGGCTGGTCCTCGGCCTGTTCGTGCTGCTCGCCGGCATCGGCCTGGCGTACACCATGAACCTGCGCAAGCTCTACACCGCCGAGACCTCGCTCATCGTCGAGATGCGCATCGACCCGGCGCTCGGCGCGCTGGCGCCGGCGCTGGCGGCACCGAGCTACATGGCGACGCAGATCGAGATCCTGCGCAGCGAGCGGGTCGCCTCGCGCGTCGTCAAGCTGCTCGGTGTCGAGCGCTCGGCGACGGCGGTGGCCGAGTGGCGCGAGGTCACGAAGGCGAAGATTCCGCTCGATCGCTATTTCGCCGATGTCCTGACGCGCGGCCTCAGCGTCGAGCCGTCACGCGGCAGCAACATCATCAACCTGAGCTACACCGCGCCCGATCCGCTGTTCGCGCAAGCCGCCGCCAACGCCTTCGCGCAAGCCTACATGGATGTCTCCGTCGACCTGCGGGTGGCACCGGCACGGCAGTCGGCGTCGTTCCTCGACGAGCAGACCAAGACCCTGCGCGCCGCCCTCGAAGCCTCGCAGACGCGGCTCTCCAAGTTCCAGCAGAGCAAGGGCATCGTCGTCAGCGACGAGCGTCTCGACCAGGAGAACGCTCGCTACAACGCGCTCATCGGCCAGCTCGCCGTGGCCCAGGTCGAGCGCGTCGAGACATCGACCCGCCAGCGCAACACCGGCGGCGAATCGTCGCCCGATGTGCTGCAGAGCGGCGCCGTACAGGGCCTGAAGATGCAGCTCGCCTCGGCCCAGACCCGGCTCACCGAGATCAGCGGCATCGTCGGCAAGAACCATCCGTCGCGCATCCAGCTGGATGCGCAGATCCGTGAACTCGGCGCGCAGATCGCGGCCGAAACCCGGCGTGTCGCCGGCGGAACCTCGACCACCAACCGCGGCACCGGCCAGAAGGTCGGCGAGTTGCAGGCGATGGTCGACATGCAGAAGAAGCAGGTGCTGGCGCTGCGGTCCGACCGCGACCAGATCGCCGTCTATCAGCGCGACGTCGACGCCGCCCAGCGCGCCTACGACGCCGTCGCCCAGCGCCTCAGCCAGCTCAACCTCGAGGGCCAGAACAACCAGGCCAACACGCGGCTGCTGAGCCCGGCCGTGGAGCCGCTCGAGCCGTCGCGGCCGAAGCTCACCACCGCCATCCTCGGCTCGATCCTCGGTGGCCTGGCGGCCGGCATCCTCGCCGCGCTCGGCTGGGAGATGCTCGATCGCCGCGTCCGCCGGCCGGAAGACCTGATGGTCGCCAACGGCGTGCCGGTCATCGGCGTGCTGCGGCCCGGCAATTCGAAGCGGCCGATCTTTCGACGCGTCTTGGTCGCGGGCCCGATGGCGCAGCGACCGGCCCTGGCCGGCCCGAGGGCGCTGTCTTGAAGACCACCGTCTCCACCCTCGCGACGCCGCCGCGGGCGACCCGCACGCTCGGCGCCATCCTCATCGATGGCGGCCAGCTTCAGCAGGATGACGCCGAGCGCGTTCTCCACTACCAGCGCGAGCACAACCTGCGCTTCGGCGAGGCGGCGATGCGGCTCGGCCTCATCAGCGAGGCCGACATCCAGTTCGCGCTGTCGCGCCAGTTCGCCTACGCCTACCTTCGCAAGACCCCGGGCGAGACGCGGACGTTGAGCGATGAGCTGGTCGCCGCCTACCAGCCGTTCAGCAGCCGCGTCGAGCAGCTGCGCGCCATCCGCAGCCAGCTCATGCTGCGCTGGTTCGACCGCGCCGAGGAGCGCCAGGTGCTCGCCGTCGTCGGTACCGAGCGCGGCGAAGGCCGCTCCTACCTCGCCGCCAACCTCGCCATCGTGTTCTCGCAGCTCGGCGAGCGCACCCTGCTGGTCGACGCCGACATGCGCGAGCCGCGCCAGCATTTCCTCTTCTATCTCGAGAACCAGATCGGCTTTTCGACGCTGCTCGCCGGCCGCTCCCGCGAAGAGGCGATCGTGCGCATCCCCGACCTCGCCGGCCTGTCGGTGCTGCCCGCCGGGCCGACGCCGCCGAACCCGCTCGAGCTGCTGAACCGTCTCAACTTCGACGAGTTCATGATCCAGGCCAAGATGGCCTACGACGTCATCATCGTCGACACGCCCGCGATGTCGACCGGCGAAGACGGCGCCATGATCGCCGTGCGCACCGGCGCCGCGCTCGCTGTCGCGCGCGCGGGCGCGACCCGCGTCGGCGCTTTCAGCGATCTGGTGCGCGGTCTGATGGATACCGGCGTCGCCGTGGTCGGCTCGGTGCTCAACGAAGTGCCGCTGAACAAGAAGTCGAAGAAGTCGAAGAAGTGAGCAGCGTCCTGCCTGCGTTCGGCCCGCGCGGCCGTGGCGAGAGTGCCGAGTTCGCGGTGTGGTGGCTCGCCCTCGCCGGCTTCGCCGCGATGTTCCTGCCGGTGTACTGGGCCGCGGCCACGAGCATCTGGCAGAGCGACGACAACGCCCACGGCGCGCTCATCCTGGCCGTGCTCGCGTGGCTGTTCTGGCGGATTCGCGAGCCCCTCGTCGCCGCGCCGCAGGCGCCGGCCCGCGTTGCCGGCACCGTGTTGTTCGCGATCGGCGTGCTGATCTATTTCGTCGGCCGTGCCGCCGATGTGCTCATGCTCGCGATCGCGTCGCAGCCGTTCATCGTCGCCGGCATCCTGCTTCTCATTCGCGGTGGTGCGGCGCTGCGGCTGGCGTGGTTCCCGGTCGTCTATTTCATCTTCATGATCCCGCTGCCGGGCACGCTGGTCGACCAGATCACCGGCCCGCTCAAGCAGTGGATCTCGGTGATCGTGGTCGAGATCCTGTATCGCGTTGGCTACCCGATCTCGCGCAACGGCGTCGTCCTCGACATCGGCCAGTACCAGATGCTCGTGGCCGACGCGTGCTCCGGCCTTCACTCGATGTACAGCCTGTCGGCGCTCGGCACGCTCTTCATGTATTTGATGCGCCGCCGCAGCGTGTGGCACAACGCCATCATGCTGGCGAGCATCCTGCCGATCGCGTTCGTCGCCAACAGCGTTCGCGTGATGGCTCTCGTGCTCATCACCTATCACCTCGGCGACGAAGCCGGGCAGGGCTTCCTGCACGGGGCGGCGGGGATGGTGCTGATGCTGGTGGCGCTGGCGTTCTTCTTTGCGTTGGATCGGCTGCTGGAGCGGCTGATCCCGCAACGGCCCGCGACCGGCGATGAGCCGGTACGGCTCGCCGTTGACGCAACGCCGTAGTTCACGACTCGGAGAATCCCCGCGCTGGTGTCATCTTCGAACGTTCGAGAAGTCCATCTCGGCAGCAGCAGCGAGGCCGGCTCTTCCGGGGGGCAGCGCGAGATCCGGGCGATCCAGATCTTGCGTGGTGTGGCGGCCATGATGGTCGTGTGGCACCACGCTGCCGGTCAGATTCCCGGAATGTCGGAGTGGCTTCCGTGGCAGTTCGGTACTTCCGGTGTCGACCTGTTCTTCGTCATCAGCGGCTTCATCATGGTCGTTACGACGAATGGCGGCGACGTGACCCCGCTCGATTTCTGGCGCAGACGGATCGTCCGCGTCGTGCCGTTGTACTGGTTGCTGACGCTGCTGATGGTCGCGGTCGCCATGGCGATGCCCAGCCTTTTCAAGACATTGCAGGTCGCCCCGACCACGCTGCTGCAGAGCCTCTTCTTCGTCCCTCATTTCTCGCGCAGCTTTCCTGCTCAGGTCTGGCCGCTGCTCGTCCCGGGATGGACCCTGAACTTCGAGATGTTCTTCTATGCCGTCTTCGGTGCCTCATTGTTCCTGCCTGGACGAGCGCGACTGCCGACGCTGACCGCGTCTCTTGTCGCGCTCGCCGCGATCGGAGCGATCTTCGGCCCGTTCACGACGGCGTCGGCACAGACCTACACGCATCCGATGCTGCTCGAATTCGTCGCAGGAGCCTGGATCGCCGCGCTGTGGCTGCGCGGGCGCCTTCGCCTGCCAGTGGCGGCGTCGATCGCGATGCTCGTGCTGGGTGCGGCGCTGCTGGTTCTTCGCGATGAGCCGCCGCTCGGATACGTCACGCAGATCGTCGGCGCTGCGCTCGCGGTGACCGGCGCGCTGAACCCGCGCTTCGGTGCATGGAACTTCAAGGTCTGGCAGGCGCTGGGAGATTCTTCGTACTCCCTCTACCTCACGCACCTGTTCACGCTCGGCGTGCTGCGCCTGCTCTGGACCCGGCTCTTTTCGGCTCAGCCCGACGCCTGGAGCACTGCCGCCTTCATGACGGTATCCCTCGTGGCCTGCGCGTGGGCTGGCTGGTTCGCCTACCGCGCCATCGAGCTACCCCTGCTTCGGCGCATGCAGTCACTACGTCGGCCATCGGTTCGATCCGCACCCGCCGGTCCTTGAAGCGAACCCGATGCGCCCATGTATCCGAGCCTGGAAGCTCGCCGCGTTACGGCGGCGGCGCCTGCCCTGCCAGCCCGCTCAGCTGCTTGCGGACGCCAATGGATACTGCCCCCATCATGTCGGCAGCGAATCGCTGATGAACCGCGTACGCTCGCGACGAGTCTGCATCGATCGAAGAGATGCGAAACAGCAGGCCGTCCGGAATCTGCCCGGTGAGTGCCATCTTCATCTCGGCAAGGCGCTTGTCCATCCGGCTGTTGACGACCCGGTTGCCGACTGTCAACCAGTACGTCACTGGCTCGACGCGTTGGCCCAGGCTCGTCATCAGGCGACGCACCTCGATGTCGCCGAACGCGGTCGGCAGTCGGCCGTCTTCGAGCGCGCCGACCTTGAAGCCCTGGGCGGGATAGCAGACCTCGGGCCGGTGTGTCTGCAGGCCGCCCCGGTTGTCGCCGTTGTAGGCCACCGAGAGCATGACCCGATAGCCGTTCTGGTCGATGTAGGTGCGCGAGAGAACCTGGCTATAGAGGCCGTAAAGGTATTGCGTGGCCTGGGGATTGACGATGAGCGAAGTCTGTTCGGGAAGCGCTTTCCAGGCACCGAAGACTTTCGGCACTGCGCTCTCGAGAGCGATCGTGCTTCCGATCCCGGCCGGCCTGGTTCCCGGGCGAGCCGCCAGGCCGGCGGCGGAAACGATGAACATCGCGGCCGCGAGGACGATGGCCGTGGTGGTCAGTTTGCCGCGCTGCGGCACGAGCTGTTCGGAGGATGTCATCTGAAGTCGATCGAGGGCCGGTTGCGGCACGTTCGTGTCCGCCACGTTGCCACATCGGGGCCGCGGCCGGGCTCCGCCGTCAAGCGCGCGGCAGGTGCAAAACGTGAACAATTGTGCGGCCGACCGTGATTCCTTCTGCCGGGGTCTCTGCCGGAACACCCGACGACATCGTACTGACGGTGATCATCGTCAACTACAACACATGCAACCTCCTCGTCCCCTGCATCGCCGCCCTGCGGACCAGTGCAGGCGCACTGGCAATGCAGATCGTGATCGTCGACAACGCCTCTCGGGACGGCTCCGTCGAACTCATGAAACAAGCCTTTGCAGACTGCGATCTGCTGTTCAATGCAGCGAATGTCGGATTCGGCCGCGCCAACAATCAGGCCTGCGCGCTGGCGCGCGGCCGCTACGTACTTCTGCTCAACACCGACGCTTTCGTCGGCCCCGACACAATCATCCGAACGGTCCGTTTCCTGGCGGCCAACCCGGGCTGCGGGCTGCTCGGGGTTCGCCTGGTCGGCCGCGATGGTTCGCTGCAGCCATCGTGCCGGTACTTCCCGACGCCCTGGAACGAGTTCCTGTCTCGAACGGGGCTTGAGCGCTGGTTGCCGCGTGTGCGGATGATCGACGACATGGCCTGGGCTCACGATTTGGTTCGCGAGTGCGACTGGGTGCCGGGCTGCTACTACCTCGTGCGCAAGAGCGTGATCGACCAGGTCGGGCTGTTCGATCCGCGCTTCTTTCTTTACTACGAGGAGGTGGATCACTGCCAGCGGGTCAAAGGCGCCGGCTGGAAGGTCGTCTTCCTTCCCGACACGACCGTCGTTCACTACGGCGGCGAGAGCGCCAAGTCGGATTCGCCGTTGACTGCGGCGGGGCGGCAGATCGACGTGCTGCAGATCGAGAGCGCTCTGCTCTATCACCGCAAACACCACGGTGTTGCCGGGCTTTGCGCCGCGGTGGCGCTGACCACGATCGGCGACACACTGCTGGCCATGAAGTGGCTGTTGAAGGGGCGCCCAATGTCCGGTGCGCGATCGTTCCTGGCGCATACGAAAAGCACCTGGTTGCTGCTGCGCCTGACCGCTGCGGGCTCGCGGCCGACGCGCTGACCATCCTCGCCAAACGATGTTCGAAAACATTCGCGGCGACTTGCGCGCCTACGACGGCAAGTTCGGAGCGCAGGGCTTCTGGGCGATGGTGGTGTACCGCTTCGGCCGCTGGCGCTATGGCGTCCGCCCGATCCTGCTCAGGAAGCTGATGTCGCTGCTCTATCGCATCGCCTTCAAGTGCGTGCAG
Source organism: Rhizobacter sp. (assembly GCA_043758495.1). GTDB lineage: Bacteria > Pseudomonadota > Gammaproteobacteria > Burkholderiales > Burkholderiaceae_C > Schlegelella_A. The sequence continues at coordinate 28,356 of JAYVNL010000145.1, read as the reverse complement.
GTGATCACCGGCATCGAGCTGCCTTGCGAGGTCGAGCTCGGCCGCAACTTCGTGATCGACCACTCCGGCGGCATCGTCATCAGCGGCTACGCCAGGTTCGGCGACAACTGCCGGATCCGCACCGGCGTCGTCGTCGGCCTCGCTCGCGTCGACGAGCCCGGCGCGCCCGTCATCGGCGACCGCGTCGACATCGGCGCCGGCGCCAAGGTCCTCGGCCGCATCCGCATCGGCAGCGATGTGCTCATCGGCGCCAACGCCGTGGTCATTCGCGACGTGCCGGACCAGAGCATCGCCGCCGGCGTGCCGGCCGTTGTCAAGCCGAGGCGTCTCGACCGATGACGGTCGGTGGTCCCGGTCCCTCAGACACGCTGAACCTGTCACTCGGCGTCGTCGTCATCGGCCGCAACGAGGGCGAACGCCTGCGCGCCTGTCTCCTGTCGGTGCTGAGTCCGGGTCGACCCGTGGTTTACGTCGACTCCGGCTCGACCGACGGTTCCGTTGCCACCGCGCAGAGCCTGGGCGCGGACGTGTGCCGTCTCGACATGACCCTGCCTTTCACGGCCGCGCGCGCGCGCAATGAGGGCTTTCGGCGGCTGCGAGCGATTCGCCCTGGCGTCGATGTCGTGCAGTTCGTCGACGGTGATTGCGAGGTCGTGCCGGGATGGCTGTCGGAAGCCGTCGAGTTCCTGCGGGCCACTCCTCAGGTCGCCGCCGTTTGCGGCCGTCGTCGCGAGCGCTATCCGGAACGATCCGTCTACAACCTGCTTTGCGAACTGGAGTGGAACACCCCCGTCGGCGTCGCCCGGGCTTGCGGTGGTGACGTCGCCATCCGGGCCGTGGCCATGGAGGCCGTCGGTGGATTTCGCGACGAACTCATCGCCGGCGAGGAGCCCGAGCTCTGCATCCGGCTGCGCGCCGCGGGCTGGCTCATCTGGCGCCTCGACGTCGACATGACGCGCCACGACGCCGCGATGACGCGCTTCGTCCAGTGGTGGACGCGAGCGACCCGCGCCGGCTTTGCCTACGCGCAGGGCCGACAGTTGCATGGCGGCCCGCCCGAGCGCCATTGGGTGCGGGAGTCGCGCAGCGCGGTTGCATGGGGGCTGGGGCTGCCGCTGCTGCTGTTGTTGCTCGTGGCGCTCGCCGGTCCCCCGGCCCTCGTCGGCTTCCTGATCTACCCCATGCAAGGCTTCCGTCTGTACTTGAAAGGGCGGGGCAGCGGCCGCGAGCGTGCGATCTCTGCCACTTTCCTGCTCCTGGGCAAGTTCGCCGAGGCCGCGGGCGTGGTGAGATTCCACGTTCAGCGCCTGCTGCGAACGACGCCACGGCTCATCGAATACAAGTGAGCGTGATCCGCGGCGACAATCCCTCGCCGTACCGAGCGCGTGCTGCACGCCTGCATCTGCGTTTCACCGTGCGACCTTCTGCCAGCCCATCGACGACCCATGCCTGAGCACATTCGCGCACTCATCGTCGTGCTCGGGCTGTCGATCCCGGTTCTCCTGTGGCTGCGGCCGCGGATGACAGCCGCGGCCATGCTCCCCTCGGACTACCGTATCAGGGCCGGGATCTGGATCGCGTTGACCTTGGCGCTGTTTCTCGCCCACAACTATTGGCTCTTCGTGCTTCTCGTCGTGCTGGCCCTGATCACGTTCGGGCGCAACGACTCGCACCCGCTCGGCCTGTATTGCTTCCTTCTCATCCTGTCGCCGCCGTTCCACACCCTGATCCCGGGCTTCGGCGGCATCAACTATTTCCTGAAGCTGGACTACTTCCGACTGTTGAGCGTCATGTTGCTGTTGCCTTGCGCGCTGCGGTCCGCGCGCGATCCGGAAAGTCCCGGGCTCTTCAAGCTGCCGGCAGACAAATACGTCCTGGCGTATCTCGTCCTGCTGATCGGGCTGCAGGCGCCGGTGACGACCACCACCGACATCCTCCGGTCGATCCTTTCCCAACTCCTCGACGTCGTCCTTCCCTACTACGCCTTCAGCCGCGCGCTGAACAGCATCGACAAACTCCGTGATGCACTGGCGGCATTCGTCGCTGGCTGCTCGGTCCTGGCCCTGATCGCGATCTTCGAGTCGGGCAAGCATTGGTTGCTCTACTCCTCGCTGGGCTCCGTTCTCAACGTCGACTACGGTTTCGGGGGCTACATGGAGCGCAGCGGCAGCCTGCGCGCTACCGCCAGCGCGGGACATTCGATCATCCTCGGCTACGTCCTAAGCGTGGCCCTGGGTCTGCATTTCGCCCTGCGCCACGCCTTCGTGCAGAAGAAGTCCTGGCTCGCGATCTTCTGCCTCCTCGGCGTCGGCGTTGTTTCGTCGTTCTCGCGCGGCCCCTGGATCGGCGCCGCGACCATGCTGCTCGCGGTGGTGCTTCTGTCGCCGAACCCAGGCGGCAAGCTCGTTCGCATCGCTGGGCTCGCGGTCCTTGGCATCCCGCTGCTGATGTTGACCCCGATGGGCGACAAGCTCATCAACGTCCTGCCCTTCATCGGCCATGCCGACTCCGATTCGGTCGACTACCGGCGCGAACTCTTCACGGTGTCGTGGAACGTGTTGATGATGAACCCGTTGTTCGGGTCGCCGCTCTACATGTCCAACGCCGCCATGGAGCAGTTGCGCCAGGGCGAAGGCATCATCGACATGGTCAATTCCTACATGGGCGTCGCGATGTACAGCGGCTTTGTCGGTGTGACCTTGTTCTCCATGGCGTTCGTCTCCAATCTCCTCGGCCTCTTCGGTCATCTTCGCCGCCTCGAGGACAAGACTAGCGAAGAATTTGCCGTCGGTCGTGCGCTGCTGGCGACGCTGTTCGGCGTGATGGTATCGATCGCGACACTGAGCAGCATCAACGCCGTGCCAGTGGTGTACTGGTGCCTGGTCGGCGCCTGCTCCGCCTATCTCTGCGGGGCAAGAGCCGTGTCGACGGACACGTCGGCGAGGCCGACCGGGGACTCATCCCGCGCCCTGCATTCCGCGCGTTCGACGTGACCGCAACGGTCGCCTACCTCGTCAATCAATACCCGAAGGTTAGCCACACCTTCGTGCGGCGGGAGATCCTGGCGCTGGAGCGGCGAGGCATCGTCGTGCGTCGCTTCGCCATGCGAGGCTGGGACCAGCCCGTCGCCGACCCGCAGGACGAACTCGAACGCACCAGGACGCGCTATCTCCTGCGCGATGGTGCCGCGGCTCTGATCGTGCCGACGCTTCGCACCTTGTTCGCCGCACCGCGCCGGTTCTTCGCTGCGTTGAGCCTGGCCGTCCGAATGGGCCGCCATGCAGACCGCGCTCTCGTCTACCACCTGGCCTATTTCGCCGAAGCGTGTTGCCTGCTCGGCTGGCTGCGAGAGGCCGATGCGACGCACGTCCACGCCCACTTCGGCACCAATGGCGCGGAGGTCGCGATGCTCGTTCATGCACTCGGCGGACCGACCTACAGTTTCACCGTGCACGGACCGGAGGAATTCGACAAGGCCGGCCTGCTCAAGCTCGACGAGAAAGCGGCGCGGGCCAAGTTCGTCGTCGCCATCAGTTCGTATGGGCGCAGCCAGCTCTATCGCTGGGTGCCGCTGGCGGCGTGGCCGGCGATTCGCGTCGTGCACTGCGGGCTCGAGGCGGGCTTCCATGCCGGCGTGGACCGCCCGGTGCCGTCGTCGCCGCGGCTGGTGTGCGTCGGCAGGCTGTGCGAGCAGAAAGGGCAACTGCTGCTTTTGGAGGCCGTGCACGGCCTCATCATGCAGGGCACACCGTGCGAGCTGGTACTGGCTGGAGACGGCGAGATGCGCGCCGACCTCGAAGCAGCGATCAATCGCCTCGGCTTGCAACGCCACGTGCGCATCACCGGATGGATCGGCAGCGACCAGGTGCGCGACGAGATCCTCGCCGCTCGAGCGCTTGTCCTGGCGAGCTTCGCCGAAGGCCTGCCTGTGGTCCTGATGGAAGCGATGGCGCTCGGCCGGCCTGTGGTGAGCACATTCGTCGCCGGCATTCCGGAACTGGTGAGCGACGGCGAGAGTGGCTGGCTCGTTCCCGCGGGCGACGTGCACGCCCTTCAGGTCGCTCTCGCTTCTTGTCTGGCCGCGACGCCGGAGCAGCTGGAGACCATGGGCCGGCGCGGCCGGGCGCGGGTGCTCGCCCGGCACGACATCGACGAATCCGCGTCACGGCTCGCCGCCCTGTTCGCCGGTGCAGAAACCGAATTCGGGCAGGCAGGCCGGGAGTGACGACCGTGGGCTTGATCCAGGCCGCCCTCGGCAGTGTTCTGCTGGTCGTGGCGCTATTTCTGGCGGCGCCGGTAGCGACGCTGGCCGTTCAGGTCGTGAGTGCTTTCCTGCGGCCGAAGGCAAAAGCGCTGGACGTCGTGCTGGCGGCATGCACTGTGCGGCGCAACACGGTTGCCGTCCTCATGCCGGCTCACGACGAAGCCGCCGGTATCGTCGGCCCCATCGCCACGGTACTGGCGCAACTCGCACCTGGCGACCGCCTCCTCGTCGTCGCCGACAACTGCAGCGATCGCACGGCCGCGGTTGCCAGATCAGCCGGTGCCGAGGTCGTCGAGCGCCACGACGCTGCTCGCCGCGGCAAGGGCTATGCCCTCGACTTCGGAGTCAGACACCTGTCGATCGTGCCTCCGGACGTGGTCGTGGTCGTGGATGCGGACTGCATCGTCGCTCCGGGTGCACTGGAGCAGATCGTCGCCGCAAGCGCGCAGAACGGTCGGCCTGTGCAAGCGCTCTACCTGATGCGAGCGCTGCCAGATGCCCCTCTGACGACTCGGATCGCGGAGTTCGCCTGGTTGTTCAAGAACCAGGTGCGCGCCACCGGCTTTCATCGGCTCGGCCTGCCGTGTCAGCTCATGGGCTCGGGGATGGCATTCCCCTGGGCGCTGATCAGCGCAGCACCGCTGGCGTCCGGACACATCGTGGAGGATCTTCAACTCGGCCTGGAACTGACTGCCCAGGGCACGCCGCCGTTGTTCTGCCCGAACGCGCTGGTGAGCAGTGTTTTTCCGAGCACGCGAGCCGGCTTGGCGACGCAAAGAACGAGATGGGAGCATGGTCACGTCGGTGTCATCTACGAGATGGGCCCGAGGTTGATGTGGATGGCGATTCGCAAGGGCCGCTGGTCGCTGGCTGCCACGGTGCTGGACCTGTGCGTGCCGCCGCTGGGCAGTCTTGCCGTGGCCATGCTGTTGGTCACCGCCGCGTCGGCGGTTCTCGCAGCGACGGGAGGAACCGCGACGCCGTTGCTCGTCGCCGCAGTCACGCTCGTCGTCTGGACGCTGGCCATCGCTGCCGCCTGGCGCGCCTTCGGTCGTGACATCCTGACACCACGCGAGCTGGCCTCGATACCGGCCTACATCGTCCGCAAGATTCCAGGCTACCTGCGGCTGTTTCGACGCCGCGAGACCAAGTGGATACGCACCGAGCGTGACGATGGAAAGCACTGAAGCGTCGTCGGCCACCACGCCGTTCCGGGAGCCCTCTGCAACCGAGCCCGACTGGTCCCGCGAAGCCAAGCGGTTCTGGCAGTGGGCGCCGTCCCGGTCGCTGCTGGCCAGCGTTCGCGCCCACCAGCGCCACGCGGGCTCGGCTTCGACGATCGACCAGACGCTTCGCCGCGTCGCTACCCTGAGGCACCGGTTCTGGAGTGCGGTGACGGGCGCCGACATCCCGCTCACGTGCCGGATCGGCGGTGGCCTGCTGATGCCGCATCCCAACGGCATCGTCTTCCACAGCGACGCCGTGCTCGGACCGAACTGCCTGGTATTCCAGCAGGTGACCCTCGCAGGCGACAAGTACGGCGCGCCCACGCTCGGTGGTCATGTCGACGTCGGTGCCGGCGCCAAGATCCTCGGTGGCGTCACCCTGGGTGACGACGCCAAGATTGGTGCGAATGCTGTCGTGATGACCGATGTGCCGGCCGGCGCGACCGCCGTCGGGATTCCCGCGCGCGTCGTCGAGCGGAGGTGACCGGCGCGGTCAGCCGAGGAAGCCGAGGTTGCGCTTGGCGAAGCGGCCGATGTTCGGCACCACTGTCGCGATTTCGGTGTCGGATACGCCGAACCAGCGCGCGAGAGTCGCTGCGTATTCGTCGACCGACGTCGTCGGGATCAGCCGGCCCTGGCCCGCATCCTCGGGGCCGCGCAGTGCCACCGTCGGGAAGCTGCCGTAGAGGCGCTTGCCGGCGACGGCATCGCCCATGATGAAGTGGTGGCCGCCCCAGCCGTGGTCGGCGCCGCGGCCGTTGCTCTGCAGCGCCCGGCCGAAGTCGGAGGCCGTGAAGGTGGTGACGTTGCCGGCAACGCCCATGGCAGCGGTGGCCTGATAGAAGGCCGCCATCGCGTCGCCGAGCTCCTTCATGCGGCTCGAGTGCTCGTTGAGCAGGTCGCCGTGGAGGTCGTAGCCACCTGCCTGCACGAAAAAGATCTGGCGCTTTTGCGAAAGCGCGTCGCGCGCGCCGATCATGCGCGCCACCATCGCCAGTTGTTGGCCGAGCGGCGTCGCAGGGAACGGTTGCGCCGGTACACCGGTGAGTGCCGCAGTGACCTGGAGCTCGGTGGCGATGGCGCGGCTCGAGACCCGGTTCAGTTCGGCTTCGAAGACGTTGCTGCGCGACTCGGTCATCAGCTTGCGCAGCGGCGCCGCCACGGGTGCCCATACGTCCGTGCCATAGATTCCTCCGACCTTGACGGCGCCCTGCGTCGTGATCTGGTACTGCGTCGTCGAGACGCCGGTCTGCATCACGTTGTTGCCCGCCGTCGAGATCGCGATGGAGACACCGCTGCCGGCATTGAACGCGCCGGCAGTGAGGTCGCCCATCCGCCCCAGCCAGCCCGTGGCCGATGCCCGATCCGGCATCCCGGTCTGCCACGCCCCCGCCTGGTCGGCGTGCGAAAACAACTGGAACGGAACCGGTACGGTGGGCGAGCCGTTGTTCCACTGAGCCTGAGAGATCGGCGCGGCCAGGGTGCCGACGTTGGCCAGGATCGCGACCCGGCCCTGGTCGAACAGCGGCTTCAATGCGCCGAGCGAGCCATGCATGGCGAGTGCCGGCCCGGCGAAACCGATCGGTGCAATCGGCAGCATCTGCGAAGCGGGCAGGGCGATCGTCGGCCGCGACTGCGCGTACGCGGTCAGTGCCGAGCCGTTGGCCGGCATCAACGTGTTCGACTGATCGTTGCCGCCGCTCAGGAAGATGCAGACGAGCGCTTTGTGGCCGGTCGATTGCGCACTGGCCGCACCGATCGACATCAGATTGGCCATGAAGGGCGTGCCGGCCAGTGCCGAGGCCCGGCCGGCCCGACGGAGGAAATCGCGACGCGAGGCGTGCCGATGAAAGTGGGACATGTTCGTGCTCTTATTTTTGGACGATGAATTCGGGCGATTGCGAGATCAGGAAAACCGCGAACGCCACCCGGTGTTGGCCGGCATCGTTGCCCGTCGGCGTCGCGTTCACGGCGTCGAGGATCGCCTTGCGGGTCGGGGCTGTCATCTGTCCCGCCATCATCAGCAGGTTGAGCCGGTCCATCATTGCCCCGGGGTCCGAGACGGCGAGCGCCATCTCGGTCGAATAGTCCCCGGCCAGATAGTCGGTGGTCGGGCCGTATTGAGCCATCACGTTGTCGCGAAACCAGGTGTTTTGCCGAACCGTGGCCTCGGCCATGAAGTTCGCATAGCCCGTCGTCGTGGTCTCGTGGGTGATCTGGAACTCGGGCGCCACCAGACCCATCGCCGACACCGCGCCGGGAGGCGAGTAGTCGGGCCGGAACCAGTTGAAGACGCTGGGTGCGCGCAGCGGGTTCTGGCCGACGCTCGAGAGCGTGTCCTCGAGGTTCCAAATCTTGTAGAGGCCGCCGCTGGATTTCACGTCGAAGGCGCGCATGAAGTTCGCATAGCGAACCATCGGCTCGCGCAACTTGCCCCATTTCGGATCGGCGAGCTTGGCCACGTCGCGCGCTTCCGGGTCCATGAGCACCGCGCGGATCACGGTCTTCATGTCGCCGCGCATGCCGGCGCCGTTGTCGTTGAAGGCCTGGCTGACGCGCCGGATGTAGGCCGGGCTCGGGTTGCTGGTCACGAACCGCTTGATCAGCTGGCTGCCGACGAACGGGCCCACGTTCGGATGATTGAACAGCGTGTCGAGCGCAACCTTCAGGCTCTGCGGCCCCGGCGTGTTGGCCGGAATGACGACGCCTTTGAGAATGCGCTTCTCGGCCATGCTGTGGTGGGCCGGGTAGTACACCATCGGCTGGTTGAACACCCGCTCGTAGGGATCGTTGGGATTGGCCCCCGAAAAGCCCGAGGTCCAGTCGCCGTTGCCCCAGCTGAGGCCGGTGAACACTTTGGCCATGCCCATGATGTCAGTCTGCGAATAGGTCGGCACGTCGTTGCCGCTGGCGTCCTTCTTCCGCGATCCGTCGTCGTTCAGTTCCCACAGGCCGATCGTGAAGAGCTGCATGACCTCGCGAGCGAAGTTCTCATCGGGCAGGCGCCCGCTGGCGGGGTCTTCCTTGTCGTTCTGCATGTGCGACAGGTAGATGCCCATCGACGGATGGGTCGCCACCTGTTCGAGCAGGGTCCGGAAGTTGCCGAAGGCGTTCTTGCCCAGCATGTCCATATAACCGGCGTGGGCCGCGGGCAGTGCCTCCAGGCCGTTGACCGTGCTTACGACAAACAGTTCGCTGAGAGCCAACGCCACGCGCTGCCGGAGCTGGTCGGGTCCGCGCACGGCCTGCATCCAGAACGCTTCCATCACTGCGTTCACGTTGCCCGAGGTACAGGGACTGCAGCCGATCGGACCCATACGGTGGACGTAGTTCCAGTAGGAGTCCATCGGCGCCGCGGCGAACTGCTGGTCGAGCCACGCTCCATAGCTCGACGCCGACAGCCGGTCGATCTCAGCCAGCGTCGGACCGAAGGTCGCCTGGACGAGAAAGCGTGATGCTTCGGGCTTCGACGGCTTGGCAGTCGGATCGACGGCGGGCGAACTTGCCGCGGGCACGGGCAGCGTCGTAGCGATGGGGGGAGCCGGCGGCAGGCGCGGGTCGGGCTGGGATACGACCGACGTGGCGAACGTGATGCCGACCAGCAGATAGCATGTCTTGACCACCCCGATGACCGCATCGCCGAACGTGGCGTTGCTGCAGCTCGCGCCGCCCGTCAGCTTTTTCACGATGTATTGGTCGTTGGCGCCATACGCGACCAGCTGGTCTCCGGTGAACTTGCATTGTCCGCCTTCGACCGCGCACACCTGTGCGGAATAGGACTGGCCGCCGACCTTCAGGGTGTCCCATTTGGCCGTGTCGGCGACGGCAGTCGTGCCTTCGGCAGCGCCCTTGCCACCACCGCACGCCGCCACGACAGCCAGCATCGAAACGCAAAGGCCTGATCGAAATCGGCGAGAGACTTTCCTGGACTCGGACATTCAACGTTCCCTATTTCCCTGACTCTTCTGTATCGGCTGGGCAGCGCACTCGCCTGAGAGCGCTGGTGTTACAGGACGCGACGGCAACGCCGCTTGCGGCGCGCCACCCGTGTCGCATCGCACGGTGCTCTCGATTTGCAATGTGTCCGCGCCGAAGACGGCACCCGCGAACAAGCCGCCGCCGACTGCCGACTCATTGGCGGTGAAGGACACGTCGCGAAGCCGGCTGGCCGGGTCGGCTGCGGTCAGGAGCAATGCGCCACCGACGCCGGCCGTGGCCCGATTGGCCGAGAGCCGGGTCTCGTTGAATACGAGGCGTGCCTGCACGAGGTGCGCGGCGCCCGCGATCTGCGCCACGTTGCCCGTGAAGCTTGACGCCGTGACTTCGAGCGGAGACGTGTTCATCAGGAACAGGGCGCCGCCTTGCGCCGCCTCGTTGTCGGTGAACACCGACTCTTCGATCGCAACGCGGCGCGCTGGCCCGTTGGCAGTGCGAAAGAGCGCGCCGGCGAGCTCGTTGGCGCGATTGGCGACGAACACGGAGCCGCAGACCACGAGGTCGCCGTCGTCGCTGCCGTCGACGACCACGGCGCCGCCGTTGCCACCGGAGCCGCCCTGGCCGGGATGGCCCACGCCCGGACAGCCCGAAACGTCAGGGAACGCGTCGTTGCGGCCACGGCCTGTGGCGGCGTTGGACTCGAAGTGGCTGTCGGCAATGTGGCCGTCGGATTGCAGGAGTCCCACGGCGCCGCCGTTCGAGCCGCTGTTGCCGACGAATCGCGAAGAGACGATGTTCACGCCGAGCGAGCCTGCGGCGTAGATCGCACCGCCACCGACGTCGGGGCCCGGCGACGCGGCGGCATTGCCTTCGAACACGACTTCGACGACGTCGAGGCGGGCGTTGCGGACCTCGATGGCCCCGCCATTGCCACCGGCGAAACCCGAAGCGCAGCGCGGCCGCACGGGGTCGGGCGCCACGAAGCCGGTGCCTTCGGCGCGGCCGTTGACGAGGCGAATGCGCTGCAGCGTCAGGCCGTGACTGTTGCTGCGGTAGCCCGGCTGCGACAGGCGCATGACGCGAGAGCTGCCCCGGCCGTCGAGGGTGACGCGGTTGGCGCCGTCGATCACCGTGTCGCGGTCTGCAGGGACGACGAGCGTGCGCTCGATCGCGATGCTGACCGGCGCCGCACCGCAATCGAACGTGATGACGGAGGTCGACGCAAGAGCGCGGCGCAAGGCCTCTTCGGTGCAACTCGCCGCGGTGCCGGTGCCGACGCTGGGCTCCACCTTGGTCGTGTCGAACGTGGCCGTCGGTGGCTCGCAAGCCATTGCCAGGCTCACGCAGGCCGCCGCGAGAGCGGCTGCCACAGGTCGTAAGAGGCTCGACTTCATTGAGGTCCGCATCCTCGACGGTCGACATGAGGCGGCGTGTCGAAATGTGTGCCGGCTTCAGGGACCCCAGTCGTGATCGAATTGGCTCTATGCGGCGTCAGCGGGGGATAGACGGAAGCGCGCAGGCTCGATCGGACCGGCGCACACCGCCGACACTTCTCGTATCGAACTGGCCGCTCCGCCCCGCGCCGGCGCTCTTCTCCAGCGGTACTCCTTCACGGCCCCTGAGACCGACGGGCACGGATCACGCGTGTGGCTCCAGGGCGATGATGTGCGGCGACAATCGCGCTTTGCTGCGCCCTTACTTCCTCTTTCCCATGGTCCCGACATCGGCATCCCCTGCAATTCCCGCCTCGCAGCCCCTGCGCGAGCTCGTCATCCGCCCGCGCTCTGGCTGGATCGCCATCGACTGGCGCGAGCTCTGGGAAGCGCGCGAATTGATGTACTTCCTGGTGCTCCGCGACGTCAAGGTTCGCTACAAGCAGACCGTGCTCGGCGTGGCGTGGGCCGTGCTGCAGCCGCTCTTCACGATGCTGATCTTCACGATCGTCTTCGGCAAGTTCGCGAAGATTCCCTCCGACGGGCTGCCCTACGCCGTATTCGTGTTCGCGGGTTTGCTGCCGTGGACGTTTTTTGCCAACAACATCGGCCAGGCCAGCATGAGCCTGGTCAATCAGCAGTCCTTGTTGACCAAGATCTATCTGCCCCGCGTGTTCGTTCCCGCATCATCCATCGGCGGTGGTCTCATCGACCTGCTGGTGTCGTTCGGAGTCTTCGCGGCGATGATGGTTTATTACCAGATCGGCGTTGGACCGCGCGTTCTGTTCGTGCCGCTGCTGGTGTTGCTGGCAGCGGCGGCGTCGCTGGGCGTCGGCCTGGCGCTCGCCGCGCTGATCGTGACCTACCGCGACTTCCGCTTCGTGGTGCCCTTCCTCGTGCAGTCCTGGCTCTACATCAGTCCCGTCATCTACCCGGTGAGTTTGGTCCCACCGCAGTGGCAACCGCTTCTCGCGCTCAATCCCATGGTCGGCATCATCGACGGCTTTCGGGCGGCGCTGCTCGGCTCGCCGTGGAACCTGACGACGCTGGCCATTTCAGCCGTTTCGTCCCTCGCGCTCATGGCCTTTGGCTTGTTCTATTTTCGTAAGACGGAGCGCAGCTTCGCCGACGTGGCATAGGAAGAACCTTGTCCTCACCTGCAATCAGCGTCCAGTCCATCAGCAAGCTCTATCGACTACAACATGCCGCAGCGGGGTCGCAGAGCTTTCGGGATCTATTGACCGGATTGGCAACGGCGCCGTTCAAGCGATTCCGCGAGCTGAGCGGAAACGATCGTTCGCTCGAAGACTTTTGGGCGTTGAAGGACGTGTCGTTCGACGTTCGCGAAGGCGAGGTCGTGGGCATCATCGGCCGCAACGGCGCAGGCAAGAGCACGTTGCTGAAGATCCTGTCGCGCATCGTCGAGCCGACTTCGGGCGAGGTGAGGATGCGCGGCCGGGTCGCGTCGCTGCTCGAGGTCGGTACCGGTTTTCACCCGGAGTTGTCGGGCCGCGAGAACATCTATCTCAACGGCTCGATCCTTGGCATGAAGCGTCGCGAGATCGACGCGCGTTTCGACGAGATCGTCGAATTCGCCGAGATCGAGAAGTTTCTCGATACCCCCGTCAAGCGCTACAGCAGCGGCATGTACGTGAGGCTGGCGTTCGCTGTGGCTGCCCATCTCGACCCGGAAATCCTCATCGTCGACGAGGTCCTGGCGGTCGGCGATGCCGAGTTCCAGAAGAAGTGCCTCGGCAAGATGAAAGAGGTGTCGGCCGGCGGCCATCGGACGGTGCTGTTCGTGAGCCACAACATGGCGGCGGTCAGCGCGTTGTGCAATCGTGTCGTGCTGCTTGCTTCTGGCAAGCTCGTAGCCGATGGCGAACCGTCTTCCGTGATGGCCCAGTACATGATCCCTCTCGCGAAGGACAGGACGGGCGACGTGGATACCCGCGAGCATCCCGGAAGGCAGGCCGGCTGCGAGCCAGCGATCTTCCGCGTGCGCTCGCTCTCTGCGGGCCAGCTGGTCACTTCTGTCACGCCGCTACAGGAGGTGTTGGTAGAAATCACGATCCGATTGCCGGCGCAAATACGTAGTCCGAGAGTGAGCATGGCCTTTGACAATGCTCGTGGCGAACGGACTTTTGCGCTGGCCACCTTCTTGTCGCCGGACCAGCCTGGCCATGTGGGGCCTCTCTCGATTGTCCGCGTCCAGTTCGCGTTCCCGGCGCTCTTTCCGGGACGATACGATTTCGAGATTACGTTGACAGACCAGCACGGGGTTGTCGTCGACAGGATCGATCACGTTTCATCCTTCGACGTCGCGCAAGGCGCTTATCTTGGCTCCACACACGCCTACTTTCCAGAGATGGGAATTGTCTTGGTTCCAAGTACCTGGTCGGCCGAAGCGGGCGGTCTTTGATGGGATCGGTCGTTGAACACGGTGATGTCCTTTGGTCGGTCATGATCCCGACTTACAACCCCTCTGTGCTGCTGAAGGAAACTCTCCAGAGTTTGCGTATTGCCGTCGACCGTGCTCACGGGAGATTCCAGGTCGAGTTGGTCGACGACGCCTCACCCAACGGCAGTCCGGAGCCATTCGCGCGAGAGGCCGGCATGCCCGTCATCTGCCACGTCCGTGCGAGCAACGGCGGGCTGGCGACTTGCTGGAACGAATGCATCGCAAGGGCTCGAGGGGCACTCATCCACATCCTGCATCAAGACGACGTCGTTCTTCCGGATTTCTACCGCGAGATGGAGAACCTCGGCGCGTCGGTCCCCGAAGCAGGAATGCTGTTTTGCCGCGCCCTTACCAAATCTCGCGAGCGCACGTCACCCGACGCGCTGGAGCAGGAACACGCCGGGATCATCCCCGACTGGCTCGAGAAGATTTCTGCGGGTCAGCGGTTGCTGTGCCCGTCGGTCGTGGTGCGAAGCGAGACTTACAAGAAGGTCGGAGGCTTCGACGCTCGCCTGAAATTCGTGGTCGACTGGGAGATGTGGGTTCGGATCGCCGCGTCGGGAGCCGTGGCCTACCATCCGACAGCGCTGGTCGAGTACCGCGTTCATGATCAATCCGAGACGGCGCGACTGAAGTCGAGTGGCTGCATCACCGATGATCTCGTCGTCGCGTATCGAGTGTTGTCTGCAACACTGCAAGCGAATGGGAAAGACCGCTACAGCCGCGGAGTCCTGAATTTCTTGGTGTGGTGTTCATGGGATGCGGCGTCGTCTGCGGAACGACAACACAACTTCCCGGCAGCCAGGCGGGAGGCTTGGTCGGCGCTGACGAACTGGTGGTTGCTCATGCGACCCAAGCAAACGATTCGGAACGTGTCACTAATCGTTCGGAGCTTTAAATCGTTCCCGGTGGAGCGAAGCTGATGATCAGCCGACTGTCCATCGACAGCGCCGTAGGTTGGCCACTCGCATGAAGCAGCTTGTAGACCGAGGTCGCCGTGCGTTCGCGATGGCTCGGTCGGGTGGCCTGAAAGAAGTCATGAGGCGAGTTCGGCATGGCAGCAAGGAAGACATCTTTGCAAAGTTCGAATTCTTGCGTGGAGACAGCGCCATTCACGAATCGAGCGCCGAGACCGTGTCCCCAAATACTGTCAACTGGGTGCTGCCCGCGTTCACTGCGGGCTCGGGCGGCCACATCAATGCGCTTCGCTTCCTGGGCATGCTCACCGAGCGCGGCTATGACTGCCGAGTAGTCATCGACGCAGGCCCCTGGTTCGGCGAGGCTTCGGACGTTACGTCGCGTTTGCAGCTCTTTTTCGGAATGACCGGCATTCCGGTCTATGTTGGCGTCGCGACTGCGCCGCCTGCGTTCGCGGTCGTCGCGACAGGGTGGCATCAAGCTCATGCAGTTCGAAACGCGATGCCGGCGCGCGAGCGTTTTTACTTCGTTCAGGACTTCGAGCCTTGGTTCTTCGCGCGAGGATCGGAGTTCGCCTTTGCGGAGGAAACCTACCGCTTCGGATTCACAGGTATCACGGCCGGCACCTGGCTCGCCGACAAGTTGCGCGCCGAGTACGGCATGACTTGCTACCCAGTGGGGTTCTCCTACGACAAAGCCATCTATGCGCCCGGTCCGACGCGAAAACGCGGCAGGCGCCGCGTTTTTTTCTACGCGCGGCCATCGACCGAGCGCCGAGCCTTCGAGATGGGACTGCTCGCTTTCGCCAAGCTCTGCGCCAGCATGCCCGAGGTGATGCCGGTCTTCGCAGGATTTGATCTGTCCGCCTTCGTCATACCGTTCGAGCACGAATCTTGGGGGGTCCTCAGCGTTGCGGCGCTTCCGGACCTGTACAGATCCTGCGATGTGGCTCTTGTCATTTCGCTGACCAATCTGTCGCTGCTTCCGCTGGAATTGATGGCTTGTGGTACTCCTGTGGTGAGTAACAACGGCCCCTGGACCGAGTGGTTGCTGAACAGCCAAAACGCCGTCATTGCGGACGCCAACGCAGGGTCACTCGCCGACGCGATGCGGTCGCTTCTTCAGTCGGAGCCGATGCGTGCGCGCGTCGTTGCGGCCAGCATTGCATTTGCGCAGTCGACCTCCTGGGGCGACGCCGGCGATGAGATGGCTTCGGCGCTCGCAAGTCGGGGGTGCGTACCTTCTCGCCTCGACTCAGCTCCGAAGGTCGACGAGGCCCACAACCATGGATGATCTTTCCATGGCGAAGACGACCAGCGTCGTTTTCGGCGGCCGTGGATTCATCGGCTCGCATCTCGTCGACCTGTTGCTCGAGCGTGGTGGCATCGTGAGATCGTTCGATCGGCCGTACGGCCTCGGACCGGGCTTGCGCAGCGAGCCCGTGGCCCGGCTCGAACAGGTGCAGGGCGACTTCACGAGCAGCTCCGACGTGTCGCAGGCCTTGTCGGGGTGCGACTACTGCTTTCACCTTGTGTCGACGACGCTGCCGCAAGGCTCGAACGCGGACCCGGTCTACGATGTCGAGTCCAACCTGGTTTCGAGCTTGCGGCTCATGGAGCACGCTGTTCAGCACGGAGTGAAGAAGCTCGTATTCGTTTCGTCAGGGGGCACGGTCTACGGCATCCCGAAGTCGCAGCCGATCGCCGAGTCCCACCCGACAGACCCCATCTGCTCCTATGGAATTGCCAAATTGGCGATCGAAAAGTATCTTGGCCTGTTCAGACTTCTGCATGGACTCGAGTACAAGGTTTTGAGACTCTCGAATCCATTCGGTCAGAGGCAGAGGACCGAGTCGAGTCAAGGTGCCGTTGCCGTCTTCTTGGGCAAGGCGTTGCGCAACGAGACCATCGAGATCTGGGGCGACGGTTCGGTCGTTCGCGACTACGTCTACATCTCCGACGTCGTCCGCGCGATCGCCTCCGCGGCGCTGAGCACTGCCGCCGAAACAACGTTCAACATCGGCTCGGGCCGAGGTGTCTCGCTGAACGAGATCCTCGACGCGATGGAGTCGCTTCTCGGTGCGCCGATTCGACGCAGCTACTCTGCGCCGCGTCCGTTCGACGTACCCGTCAACGTTCTGGATATTTCGCTGGCCAGATCGAAACTCGGGTGGTCGCCATCGGTCGCGTTCGAGGTTGGTCTCAAGACCATGATCGATGCGCGGCGTCACGACCTGGCCACGGGATGAGTAGTCGGATCGGCCGCTTGGCGGCGCGCGCCGGGCGCGCGCTCGCAATGCTCCGCAAGGAGGGGGCCGCCGAGGTCGTCTCACGAATCCGCCGTGGCAAGCGCCGCAATATCGTCGACCAATTTGGTTTGGTGTCGCAGGCAGAGCCCGCCCGATCGGCACAAGACGGCGAAGCGCCGCCGAACACGATCAACTGGGTCATCACGCCATTTTCGGCCGGGGTCGGCGGGCACATCAATTCGATGCGATTCATCGCCATGCTTGCGGCGCGTGGATATCGAATGTGCATCGTCGTCGATGCGGGTTCATGGATGGGCACGTCGCAAGAGGTGAGTGAAAAACTCCAGGCGACGTTCGGTCCGGTCGATGCACAGGTGGTGCTGGGCACGAAGAATGCGCCGGCGTCCTATGCAGCTGTTGCTACCGGCTGGGAGCAGGCCTATGCGGTGCGCAACAGCATGGTGGCAAGGGAGCGCTTCTATTTCGTACAGGACTTCGAGCCTTGGTTCTACGCGCACGGCTCGGAGTATCAGTTCGCGGAGGACACCTATTCTTTCGGCTTCACGGGGCTCACTGCCGGCAGTTGGCTCGCTTCGAAGTTGCGCGACGAGTACGGCATGAACTGTCACTCAGTCGGCTTTTCGTACGACAAGAAGCTGTACAAGGCCGGCCCTCACCCTGGTCACTCTGGCCATCGCGTTTTCTTCTACGCCAGGCCGTCGACGGAGCGCCGTGGTTTCGAACTCGGCCTCTTGGCGCTCGACCGCCTGTGCCGGGCTGTTCCGGGCGTGACCGTGGTCTTCGCTGGCGCGGATGTGTCGCGATACGCAATCCCGTTCGCGCACGAGTCGCTAGGCAGTGTGAGCGTCGATCGCCTGCCAGCGATCTACCGGTCGTGCGACCTCGCGCTCGTCATATCGATGACCAATCTGTCGCTGTTGCCACTCGAACTCATGGCCTGCGGTGTCCCGGTGGTCAGCAATACCGGCGCTTGGGCAGAGTGGCTGTTGAACGAGCAGAACGCGGCGCTCGCCGAACCCAACGTAGTGGCGTTGGCCGACGCCATGGTCGCATTGCTCGCCGACGAGTCCGAGCGCCAGCGCCTCGCCGCTGCCGGCATGGCTTTCGCCATCACGACATCGTGGGAGCGCGAAGGCGACGCAATGGCGTCAGCGTTGGCAAGCCGAGGGTGTGTGCCGGCGGGTTGACCGCGGCGTGCAACCTCCGCGGCCATCGGCATCGGTTGGGCTCAGGGGTTTCGAACGGGGCGCAGCCCACGGCCGGTGTCGATGGCGTCGAGGTGGGTGACGAAGGCAGGGAACAGGACGGCATTTCCATGTCCGCTCAAATGATCCGCATCGAAGAACAGCGGCTTTCCATCGACAAATGCATTGCAGGTTTCAGTGGGGCAGAGGAGGGGAAGTGGATCCCAGGCCGTGACGCTCGGGATGGCGGAGGAGATTTCCCCCATTGCTGTCAGGACGGGCCGTCGCAATGCGTCGATGTCGGAGCGCGCGACGGCGAAGCCTCCGGCGCAGACGGGATTTGCGGCGTTGAACCAGTCCGAGCACCTGAAGGGCGGCGACCTGAAGATGGGCGGCGGCCGTTCGAACACCACGGCAACTCCTTTCAGCGCAAGGCTACCTAGGAGTTCCTGTGCCTCGCGAACAGCCGCATGCCGGTCGGCATTCGAAGACTCCCGCTTGCCCGACCCGCCGATCTCGCCCCACTGATCGCCGTAGCGCCGAACGCGTAGCGACGGCAGGAAGACGATGTCCCCGGACTGCAGGTCCTTTACGAGCAGGTCGCCCGTGGAGTGGTTGAAGCTCTGACACTCTGGCCGTGTCTCAGCCATCGGCCTGTCGAGCCCGATGTAGGGACAGCCGGCACGGGCCACTAACCGCACCGGGCGGCCGGTATGAGCGACGAGCAACCGCAACATGCCGACGTAGGCAAGGGCATGCGAGTCGCCGACGACGAACAACCGACCTTGCTTGCTCGGCTCGGAACAGCGCGACGCGGTGAATTCCATGACGGACCCGCCCTCGAAGGGGTGAGAGGCTTCGGTCACGCTGCAACGCACCGGGAATGCCGGCAGCTGCGGCATGTTGTCCGGTAGCCAAGTGGCGACATCGGTCGTCACGCTCAAGGAAATTCGTGATTCGTTCGCGACCATCGTTGCCGCGAGCGCATACGTCAACGAGATGGCCGCCAGGCCGCCAGCAATAACCATCCAGCGAGGCGAGTCCGCCACCCAGTCTGACTTCCGAACCGGCAACTCGACAAGCCGGTACGACGTGGCTGCGAGAAAGAAGGAAACGATGACGGCAGTCGCCTTCATCGCCACCGTGTCGATTCCGACGGTCCAACGCATCAGAACGAAGACCGGCCAGTGCCAGAGATAAAGCGAATACGAAATCTTACCGAGGGACACGACAGGGCCGAGCGCGAGCACACGCGAGATCCGTATCTGTGGTTTGGCCATGACGAGTGCCAGGATCGCGGCCGTGCAGAGCACGGGTGGTAGCGCGCCAGGGAACGGAAACGCCGAGCCGTCCGTTGCAATGAGGGTAACGCCGAGCAGAGCCGCGACGACCAGCGAACTCGCGTCGGCCGCGGCGACCGGCACCCGAGCCAGCCACGGTTGCCACCTCGACATAGAAAAATACAGAGCAACGCCGCACGCCAGCTCCCAGACTCTCGCCGGCGCGAGGTAGAACGCCGACGGTGGCCACCGCCGTGCCCACCAGGCACTCAGCGCCAGTGACAGCATGCAGGCAACCAAAATCAGCGTCCACAGCCCGGCGCGAAGTTGCGGCCTTTCCCGACTGCGAAGGAACAAGAGCATCACCAGTGGGAAGACGACGTAGAACTGTTCTTCGACGCCGAGTGACCAGGTGTGCGTGAAGGGATTGAACTCAGCTCTGGGCGAAAAGTAGTCTCCTGTCGACTTCGCCAACACGATGTTGCTGAAGCCGAAGATGGCTGCCAGGCCAGACCACAGGTTGCCGTTGCTGAGCCAGGCCTCGGGAATGAAGAGGCAAGCAGCGGCCATCGTCGCCAGCAGGCAAAGGCTCAGCGCAGGTGCGATCCGGACAAAGCGACGGGCGTAGAAGAACGCCACGAACGAGCGAAAGGTCGTCGGGTTGACGTTGGCCATCGACAGGCTCACAACGAAGCCGGAGATGACGAAAAAGATGTCAACGCCCACGAACCCCGAGCGGGGCCACCCTGCCGCGTGGAACATGACGACGGACGAAACGGCGACCGCGCGCAACCCGTCGATCGGCGGCGAGTAGGCGTGGTGAGTGTCTGCCTTCGCGACCTTCGACGTCATCGTTCCGGCTGGGTGCCGCCTGGCGTCATCGAAGTGGCGTGAGCTCGTCGATCAACGCCTTGGTCTGGCGAATGTTCGCGCGGCTCGAAGCCCCGAAAACGAGTGATTCGATTTTCGGCTGTGCGCACACGTACGCGACGGCCTCCCGCGGCGCGATCGCACCCGATGCCAGGATCGACATGGCTACGGGCCGGAAGCGCCGGTTGGCGATCGCGGCCTCGTACGCCGGCACGCCACCGCACATCCGAAAGCCGATCTTGTTGACGTTTGCGCACACGATCGGGTTGTCGATGCCGAGCGCATCGAGCACGTCGAGGAGCTTCGGCACGTTCATCGTGATGTAGCCGGGCTCCGCACCGTATTTCGCTCGCACGTGATCATGAAAGATGCGGAAGCAGTCGTTCATGCGCAGGCCGAGCAGCAGGTCGGTGATCACGTTCTGCATGAAGATCACCGGCGTTGCCAGACCGTGGAACATCTTCATCTCGGCGTCGATCAGCAGCTGCATGATCGCCTCGATGTCCTTGTTCGCGAGCGCAAGCCCGCCCTTCAGCATGGCCGCCATCGCGCCGTCCTGCGGCAGGAACATGCGAAGCGCCTCGATCATTCCGTGTTCGGTGACGGCATTCGCGTACTTGTGCGCGTAAGGCATGCACGGGTAGAACCGGTAGTCGGGGTAGCGCTCGGGGTGGGCGCGAAAGTGGTCGCAGATCTCAGCGACCCGGTCGTGCGACGTGCACATGAAGGTGCGGATGCCCTCGGCATAGGCGGCGTCGAGCACGTCGATGATCGCCTGCAGGTCCTGGAAGCGCATCGACTGCGATCGCGCCTTCTCTTCCGACATGTGATTGACGCCGAAGAACTGGTTGTCGCCGAAGAGCACGCGATCCATCGGTGCATGATTAGGTGGGGTGGAGATGGGTGCGTTCATGCGTCGTTCATCCGGCAATGCGCGACCACAGTCCGCGGCGCGGCGCTGCCGGCGGGGCAGCGGATTGTTCGGCCTGGCCGAGCAGCATGGCCACGACGCGATCGGCCTGCAGCGCCGAAGCGAAGGTGTTCTGTCCGTCGGTGCGGGCGGCGGCGATGCTGGCTGCGAAGTAGTCGATCTGGCCCGAATATTCTTCGCCGCGCAGGTAGAACCAGACCTCGTCGGTGAGGTCGGTCGTGTAGCGCACGGTCCAGCCCTTCTCGATGCGCGCATCGGCCGCGCCGTGCGGTTCACGCAGGTAGGTCTGGCATTCCTGGCGGTCGGCCGAGAGCCTGCCGTTGGTGCCCCAGACCGAAATCTTCGTCGACATCTTGCGAAAGCTTTCGTCGCTCCAGTTCACGGCCAGCTGGCCGCTGGCGCCGCCGGGAAAGGTCATGGAGCTGTAGATCTCGTCGTCGACGTCGCGGGAGAACACGCTGTTGCGCACGACGCCGCTCACGCTCGAAGGCGGACCCACGACGAAGTTGACGAGGTCGATCGCATGACAGGCGTAGTCGTACAGCGCGCCGCCGCCCTCATCCTTTGCCGAGCGCCAGGTGCCGCCCTTGCGGCGCAGCACGACCGGACCGTAGGCCTCGGCGCGCACGTGGTGAACGGTGCCGAGGGCGCCGGACCCGACGACACGGGCGGCCTCCTGGAACGCACCCACGAACCGGTAGTGGTAGCCGACCTGCGTAACCCGGTTCTTCGCACGCGCCAGTTCGACCAGCCGTTCGCCGTCGGCGACGTCGAGGACAAAAGGCTTCTCGCAGAAGACATGGAGGTTGCGGTCGAGCGCCTTTTCGACCATGCGCGCGTGCAGCTTCGACGGCGTGGCGATGACGATCGCGTCGAGCTGCTCGGATTCGAGCATGCGATCGAAATCGGAATAGCACTTCAGGCCGGCGTGCTTGCCGAGGATGTCGGTGAGGTAGGCCGTCGCGTCGCAGCCTGCGACGAGATCGATGTCGGGGTGTGCGCGGAGGAGGGCGAGGTGGGACAGGCCCATCTTGCCCAGTCCCACCATGGCGGTTCGGATCATGGGTCGGTTGGCGGTCTGGGCAAACACACATTCTAAGGAGTCGTCGCCGCGGACTCGATCACATCGAATGAAAGGGAGAATCCGCCGATGGATCCACTCGTCTCACGGCCTGAGCCGCAAAGACACTCTCCGAAGTCGCCTCTGAAGCTGGTTGTCGGCGCGTCGGCTGGTGGTCACGCTAACGAGTTGATCCGGCTTCTCGACATCGCGGAAGGTACGCTATGGCCCGAAACAACGGCGTATGTCACCACGCTCGCGCTCACTGCGGAGGTCTTTTCCAAACGCGGAAAGGCCGTTCACGTGATCGGTGAGAGTGATCGAAAGAAGCCATTGCGCGCAGTCGGCGTGATGCTTCGATCGTTCGGGCTTGCCGCGCGACTGCGGCCCGATATCTTCGTGACCACAGGTTCGATGCCACTGGCCGTGTTCGCGATCTGGGCAAAGCTGTTTGGTGCGAAGGTCGTCTGGATAGATAGCGTCGCGCAAATCAAGGATCTGTCGCTGAGCGGAAAAATCATGCGACACGTGGCCGACCTGTGTCTCGCGCAGTGGCCGGAAGTCGCTGCCAAATATCCCAACGTCGAATACGCTGGAGAAACGCTGTGATTTTCGTCACTGTCGGCAGCATGTTCCCGTTCGACAGGCTGATCCGTGCCATTGACGAACTCGCCGGTGCCGGGAGGCTGCAGGATGACGTGTTGGCGCAGATCGGCGATGGGCAGTTCGTGCCAATTCACATCAGGTATCGCCGTTTCATGAACCGGCCTGAGTACGAGCTGGCTATCGGCGAATCATCGTCGATGGTCGCGCATGCGGGCATGGGAACAATAGAGATGGCTTTGGCCGCAGGAAAGCCGCTATTGGTCGTGCCCCGCAGTGGTCGACTCGGCGAGCATGTCAACGACCACCAGCTCGCGACGGCGGAAAAATTCGAGCATCTGGGCCATGTGCTGGCAGCCTACGACGTCGATTCCATACCGGCTGCTCTCGATCGTCTGGCGAAATTCGTTCCGACCCCGCGAAGCCCAGACCGTCACGGGCTTGCGCTGCGAATTGGTCGATTCATAGACGACGTTCTGGAACGGAAGCAGGCGTGACCGGACGCCCGGCGGCGGATTGGCAGCGTGCCTCCAGCCTCCGCAAATCGTTTGCCAGCGCTTCGGGCATCTCACCCAGCATGTCGGCGATGGTCCGAAAACGATGCCTCCAATCGAGCCGGGCAAGGGCTTGCGTGTAGTTCAGCTGCGCCGCATCCGGCGTCCAGCGGGACAGGGCCTCGCCGAGAACACCCAGGCCAGTTGCACGGTCTGTCGTGCCGAAATCGAGCGTGGCGCCGGGCCACAGGAGGCCATCGATGCAGGAGCCGCGAGGCGGGCAGCCGGCGACGGTCGCACCGGCGGCCAGTGCGTCGACCCACCGCCCGGTGATGTATTCCCTCGTCGGATGTGTGTAGTTGGTCGGGTTGACCAGATTCGAAAACGCCAAGGTGAACTTGGTTTCGGCGTACGCCTCCATCAGCAAGCTCTGGTTGCCGATGGGGTCGGTGACCAGTTCGCGAGGGCGCCCCCTGAACCGGATGCCAAGGGTCTCGGCTGCAGACGAGGTGAGGTCGTCGTCATCCCATCCGGCAGGCTGTCGACCAACGCGAGTCAGATCCCACTCACGCAGAGGCGTGTCGCTGCCGAGGTCAAGAGCGTCGGTGCCCCAGGGCAGCCACGACGGGCGCACTCCACACTTGCGATGCCAACCTTCGATATCTTCGCCGCTCGAAATGAAGACGTGGTCGAACGGCATCGACATTCGCACTGTGCGGGGAATCCAGTCGATCCAGAACGAGTCGATCACCCAAGCGGCCGCGAAGCGGAATCGCCGCCTCCACCCCGGCACCTCGATCAACTGGAGCAGATCGGCAGGCGAAGCACACACGACGAAGCAGGTTTCCTCCTCGTCGCCGGTCACGACACGCCGACGAAGCAGCGAAGCTGCACGAATCCAGAGAGGTGGCTGGCGGGCCGCTTCGACAACGTCGACGCGAGAAGAGAAAAGGTTCGATGCCATCCGGACCATGTGGCTGATAGGGGACCAGCCAGCGCCTTGCGGCGTCGCGTCGACGATCAACATCGAAAAGACCTAGTTTGGGCTGATGGCCGACGTTGAGGCACCTGGCCTCAACGCGAATTTTGGTCGGATTGTGTCGCGCAGGCTCTGGCCCAGCACCACGAGCACGCCAGTGAAGGCGCGCCGCCTGCCCGATGAGCCTGAGTCCGACTCCTGTCCGGCTTGGCGACGCCAATTCCGTCAAGCGGCGATCAATCCGGTTTGGCAGGTCGCTAACGATCCTTGGCGTCAATATTGCCAGAGGGGGATGGGCTTCGCGTGCTGCGCAAACCCCCCCCGACCAAGGGGGAGACCGCCTGCCTCTTTCTACGTATGAACGCGAGGAGGTCAAAAACGGCCTGTGTTCAATTTCACCAACTGAGAAAATTCAATGAAGCTTGTCAAGATTCTTCTCGCCTCCGCGGCGTTAGCGGCATCGTTCGGGGCCAGCGCGCTCGTGGCCGGGACCACCGGAGGCGGAACCGGCACTTTCCTCAACTTGTCCGGGGGTACCACCGCAGCTCCTGCTGCAAGTACTTGCAGCACGCCGTTGTGTTCGCTTGGTTTAATTGGAACCATCAGTGGCGGCACGTTGTACACCGCGGATCAGCCGTTTGCAGACGCTGGAGCGTTCGGCACTCCGGTCAACGGCCCCGCTGGCCTTCAGGGCAATCGGTTTCTTGCTGCTGGCCCGTCCAGCAATGGCACGGCGACTTTGACATTCAGCTCAGCGCTCAGCTACATCAGCTTCCTGTGGGGCTCGCCTGATACGTACAACTCGGTGACTGTATTCAGCACAGGTGGTCCGCAGACGTTCACTGCCGGGTCGTTCCCGTTGGGGAATAACACCGGCAGCCAGACATTCTCGCAATATGTGCAGTTTATCGGTACGGGAATCACCGGGCTGACTTTCACGTCGACCGCCGATGCGTTTGAGGTTGCCAATTTCAGCATTGCGCCTGCTGTTCCGGAACCGGAAACGTATGCCCTGATGCTCGCCGGTCTCGGCGCTCTCGGCTTCATCTCGCGCCGTCGCCGGCGCGTTTGATGCTCGCCGGCGAGAGCCGGTCGGAAAGAAAAAAGCGGGCCGACGGCCCGCTTTTTTCATGGCCTCGCCGACTTCAACGCCAGGTGAACTGCCCGGCGCAATTGGCCCGATCGGCGGTGTAGCCGTAGCCGAAGGCGCCCGAGACTTCGCGACGCTCGCGCGACACCACGCAGTCGAACGTGAGGTTGCGCGAGTACGCGTAGTTGGCGCTGAGCGAGGCGGACCGGCTCTGGTCGACGACATCGACCTGCGCTTGGCTGCCGGCGTTCGTGACCGCCGACGAGGAAACGATCCTGGCCCGCGAATAGCGGCCGCCTGCGGACAGGTTGATCTTGGCCGTGGCCGCGTACGTCGCCCCCAGGCTGAGTGAATTCGTCACCTGGTTGTTCTCGTAGAGAAAGGCGCCTGGCGCAGTGACGGTGGTGACCGGGACGGTGGGTGTCGTGCCCAGGGCCGGGACGGCGGCTAGCGTCGAGTAAGCCCCGCTCGTGGAGTTGAATCCGGCGTCGCGTGCCGCCGCAAGGTTGACGGAGATTTTCCCGGTCGCTCGATAGCTGACATTGACGTTCCCGGTCAGCCCCGAGAAATCGGCGTTGTTGATGCTGGTGTTGGTCTGCCGCGTGTAGCTCAGTCGGGCGCCTGCCGTGATGCTGTTGCCGTTGTTGTATTCGCCGAGCAGGTCGAGGTTACGGCCGCGGGTCTCGTTGGCTTGGAAGCTGCCGTCGGCGAGCCGAACGGCTTGCGGTGCCCGCGTGCGGTCGAAACGAGCAGCGACCCCCAGCCGCGTTCGGCTGCCGGGCCGATAGAACAACCCGAGACTGCCGGTTTCGTTCTTCGATTCCGAGGCGACGTATTCGGGCGCGGAATAGTCCAGCGTCGAGTAGCCCAGTCGGCTCTCGACGGTGATCGCCGCATCGCCACCCCAGCGCGCCAGCCCGCTGAGTCCCTTGCGCCTTTCGAGGTTGCGCGACGCGACCGGCGCGGCCACGTTCGCAGCAGGGGCCACGAGTCTCTGATCGAGCGTGGTGCTGACGCTTCCCGCCAGCCGCCAGATCGTCGCCCAGTCGAGGCCGGTCGCCAGGCTGTAGCTCGTGTTGTTCAGCGTCGACTCGTTCTTGTAGCGATTGAGGCTGACGCTCGCTGTGCCGAACAGTCGTTGTCTGCTGATGGGCTGGTCGAAACCGGCCAGCAGGCCGGTGCTGGAATAGACGTCCGACGCCCCGAAGGGGATGCGGTAGACGTTCGAGTCGTAGGTGAAGCCTTGGTTCGCGCCGATGTAGTAAGGCGAGGGCTGCGATGCGAGCCCCACCGGTGCCGACGAGTCCGCGCTCTGGGCGAACGCCGATGCGCCGGCAAGCGCAAGCGGCATCAGCGCCAGCGCGTGGCGACGCCGGAGAGAAAAGGGCGATTGCTTTGTCCGGCTCATGGATGTCTCCGTGTTTTTAGTGGATTTCAGTACGCATGCCGATCGAAGACCACCAATCGGATCGTGCTGGCGATGATTCTGAGGTCGAGGCCGAGCGACCAGTTGCGCAAGTACTCGAGGTCATACTCGACGCGGGCCTGCATCTTCTCGATCGTGTCGGTCTCGCCCCGTTGGCCGTTGACCTGGGCCCAGCCAGTGATGCCGGGCTTGACCTTGTGCCGCACCATGTAGGCCTTGATGATCTGCCGGTAAGCGTCGTTGTGGGTGACGGCATGCGGGCGCGGGCCGACGATGCTCATGCGGCCCTGCAGCACGTTGAAGAACTGCGGCAGTTCGTCGAGCGACGTGGCTCGCAGGAAAGCGCCGAAGCGCGTCACGCGGGGATCGTTGCGGGTCGCCTGTTGCACGACCGAGCCGTCATCCTGCGTTGTCATCGAGCGAAACTTCCAGACCACGATCTCATCGCCGTCGAGGCCGTTGCGGCGCTGCTTGAAGATCACCGGCCCCGGCGAGCTGAGCTTGACACCGAGGGCGATCGCCAGCAGCACCGGCGAGATGAGGACGACGATCAGGGTCGCCAGGATCACGTCGCTGAGGCGCTTGACGAGCAGGTTCGTGCCGGTGAACGGCGTCTCGCAGATGCCCACCACCGGCACGCCGTTTATGTCCTGCAGGCGGCCCTGGATGATGCTGATGCCGAACACGTCGGGCACAAAGAAGAGCGAGGCGGTGGTGCCCTGGAGTTGGTCGAGCAGCTCGACGATGCGCGGCTGCGAGCTGAGCGGCAGCGTGATGTAGACCTCGCGGACGCCGCGCGAGGTGGCATACGCGCCGACCTGCGAGAGGTTGCCGAGCAGCTGTGCACGGGCTTCGGCGTCGAGGCGACCGTCGCTGCGGTCGTCGAAGTAGCCGAGCAGGTCAACGCCGCGAGTCCCTTCCTGAAGCGCCTTCGCCACCTTGACGCCGAGCGAGCCGCCGCCGACGACGACGACGGTGCAGCGCGATTCCGGCCGCGCCGCATGATGCGTCACCACGATACGGCCGGCCCAGGTGGCGAGCCATTGCAATACCGGCGTCGCGACGGCCCAGGTCAGCAACACCTCGTTTTCGAAGTAGTGAAAGCTTTTGGTCGCATAAGCGCACAGCGCAAGGATGCCCAGGAGCAGCACCCACGACGACAGGATGTCGACGGCAGCACCGAGCAGGTTGTCGCGAAAGCGGTTGCTGCCGGGAAAGGTGAGCGCCAGCGCCAGCAGGCACAGCGTCAGCGCCGGCCGGTCCATGGTCTCGTCGAGGGCCAGCGTCGCCACGATGAACGTGAGCACGGTGATGCCGGGCTCGAGCAGCGCTGCGATCAGCGACGTCACCGACTGCGGAGCGCTGAAGAAGGTTCTCTTGTTGGGATCGTCGAACATCAGCGGAGAACGGGGAACCTGACGACGGCCGACCACGCCGGAGCGTGCGGGCCGACATGCGGACGATGGGCGTGGATCGGGGCGGTGCCGCTCAGACCGCGTGCGGCTGGGCTCGTCGGCCACGGCCGAACAGGCCGAGGCGCTGGGCTTCGAGGGCCGCCTCAGCGCGCGAGCTCACGTTCAATTTGCGATAGATCTGCTTCACGTAATCGGAAATGGTGTGACGCGACAGATGGAGCTGACCTGCGATCTCGGGAAGCGTGTACCCCTTGGCCACGCGCAACAGCACCTCGTTCTCACGGTCGGTCAGCACCACCTGCGGCATGTTCTTGGGGCGCTCGCGCTGCGAAGAGCGCGAAGCGAAGTGGGCCATCACCCTGCGTGCGATCGCCGGCGACAGCGGCGGCTCACCCTGGCTCATGCGCCGGAACTGGTCGACGAGGACTGCCGCCGCCTGGTCCTTCAGGAGATAGCCGAATGCACCCGCCTGCAGCGCCGGGAACAGATGGTCGTCGTCGTCGTGGATCGTGACGAC
>JAYVNL010000144.1:0-4845 GCA_043758495.1 Rhizobacter sp. | reverse complement strand
TCACGGCGAGGCCGGCGCCGGCGAGCAGCTTCGCGGTGCCGCCGGTGGACAGCAGCGTCACGCCGAGCGCCGCGAGCTCGCGAGCGAGCTCGACGATGCCGGTCTTGTCGGATACGGAGATCAGCGCATGCATCATGTGTCCATGGGGCCGGAGCGGCCGTTGACGCGGCGAGCTGCGTCGTCCCACAGTCGCCGCGAAAGGCAGGGCGCCGTTACTTGATGAGCTTGTGCTCGACCAGCTTTCGGCGCAGGGTGTTGCGGTTGATGCCGAGCCACTCGGCAGCGCGACTCTGATTGCCGCCGGCCTCGCGCAGTACGACCTCGAACAGCGGCCGCTCGACGACGCGCAGGATCATCTCGTACATGGCTGTCGGCTCGACGCCGCGCAGGTCCTTGAAGTAACTGTCGAGGCTGTCGCGCACGCACTCTTCGATGTGCTTCTTGCTGGTCATGGCCATGTCGGTTCAGTCGTGCGCTGTGGCGGCGGCGAGCGCCGAAGTGTCGGGCATGCGCGGCGAGTGCTCGGCGAATCGCTCGAACCAGGCGCCGACGGCGGCGTGCTGCGCGCCGCATGAATCGATGCGGTTCATCGCGTCGCGAAAATCGTCGCCGCCGGGCAGACCGCGCAGTGTCCAGCCAATGTGCTTGCGTGCGCTGCGCACGCCGGCATGTTCGCCGTAGAGCGAATAGTGTTCGTCGAGGTGCTCGAGCAACCAGCCACGGACGTCGGCGGTGCGCGGCGGCGGCGCCTCGTCGCCGGTGGCGAGGAAGTGGCCGATGGCGGCGAAAATCCAGGGTCGGCCCTGGGCGGCGCGGCCGATCATGATGGCATCGGCGCCGGTTGCGGCGAAGACGGCGCGCGCTTTCGCGGGCGAGTCGATGTCGCCGTTGGCGACGACCGGAACGCTCAATGCGCGCTTGACGGCGGCCACGGTCTCGTACTCGGCTTCGCCTTGGTAACCCTGCTCGCGGGTGCGGCCATGGACTGCGACCATCGCGATACCGGCGCTCTCGGCGGCGCGCGCGATCCTCACTGCGTTCTTCTCAGTCGCGCACCAGCCGGTGCGCATCTTCAGCGTCACCGGCACGCCGTGCGGCTCGCAGGCAGCGACGACGGCCTCGACGATCTCGAGCGCCAACCTCTCGTCCTTCATCAGCGCCGAGCCGGCCCACTGGTTGCAGACCTTCTTGGCCGGGCAGCCCATGTTGATGTCGATGATCTGGGCGCCGCGGGCGACGTTGTAGGCAGCCGCCTCGGCCATCATCGCCGCGTTGGTGCCGGCGATCTGCACCGCGATCGGCGACGACTCGCCATCGTGGTCGGCACGGCGGCTGGTCTTCAGGCTGGCCCACAGGTCCTTGCGCGAGGTCACCATCTCGCTCACTGCATAGCCGGCGCCGAGGCGCTTGCAGAGCTTGCGGAACGGCCGGTCCGTGACGCCCGCCATCGGCGCGGCAAACAAACGGTTCGCCAGCGTGATGTTGCCGATGCGCATGGGGCGGAAGAAGACCGGAAAGCGGCGGGTGCTGAAAAACGAGGCAGAAGTATAGCGGCGCGAAAATCGCTCTCGGCACCTCTTAAACCCGTCGCCGCAGCGGCTAGATAATGGCTGCCGATGGAAGCGTGGATGACGTGGATGATGGGCGTGCTGGCCTTGCCGGAGGTCGGTCTGTCGACCGTCTTCTTCATCGCCTTCATCGCCGCCACGCTGGTACCGCTCGGCTCCGAGCCGGCCGTGTTCGGGCTCGTCAAGCTCAACCCGGACATGTTCTGGCCGGCGATCGTCGTCGCTTCGGTCGGCGCCACGCTTGGCGGCGCTCTCACGTGGTGGATGGGCTTCGGTGCCGAGCGCGCCTACGAGCACATGACGCACAAGCATCCCGATGGCCGCGCCTTGAAGTGGCTGCGCCGGTTCGGCCCGAAGGCCTGCCTGCTGTCGTGGCTGCCGATCGTGGGCGACCCGCTCTGCGCCGTCGCTGGCTGGTTGAAGCTGCCGTTCTGGCCCTGCGTGCTGTACATGGCGATCGGCAAGTTCGGCCGCTACTTCGTCATGACCGCGGCGCTGTTCTTTTTCTTCCCGGGCCAGTACGTGCGCTGAGGGCGCCAACGAAAACAGGACGCCGAAGCGCCCTATGAGCGAGCCGCGCCGCGTCGTGCGGCGCGACCTGCGTGTCGGCCGTCAGGCGGCCTTTTTGGCGGCGGTCTTGCTCGGTGCGCGCTTGCCCGTGATGGTCTTCTTCGCGGCACGCTTGGCGGCCGGCTTGGCCGACGCGGCACGGGCCGTCGACTTCGCGCGGGATGCGACCTGTGCCGACAGCGCGTCGATGCGGTCCACCAGCGACTGCACGTCCTTCGACGACGGCACGCCGAGCTTTTTCAGCGCCTTGGCGGTGCGCTCTTCGAAGATCGACTCGAGCTTGTCCCACTGCTTGCCGGCCTTGGCGGTGACGTCGTCGGCCATGCTGGTCATCTTGCCGGTCACTTCGCCGAACTTTTCTTCGGCGACGCTCTGGGTCTTCTTCTGCAGCGAAGCGCCTTCCTTGACGAGTGCTTCGAAGACTTGCTTGCCCTCGGCCTGGGCCTTGGCGAACGCGCCCATGCCGGCGAGCCAGATCTGCTGCGCCGAGTCCTTCACCGAACTGGCGAGGGCGCTGTCGAACAGGCCGGCGGCGCTGTGCTTCTTCTTGTCGGCCATCGCCTTGAGTTTCTTGACCATCGTGTTCTCCTGGAGGGTTAGCGCGCCTGCTTTCTCGCAGCGGCAGATCGCCAATGTAGGCAGGCTTCTTCGGGCGCACACCCTAGTTCGCTAGTGAGGCGCGTCTAGGTCGGGTTAGCCCCGCGCGGCCGACGGTCGTCTATGCAGAAGAATGCGCCCTCCACCCGCGAGCACGACCAGGGAGAAGACGCATGCGCTATTTCGTCACCGGGGCGACCGGCTTCATCGGCAGGCGGCTCGTCAAGACACTGCTTGCCCGGCGCGGCGCGATCGTCCACTTCCTGCTCCGGCCCGAGAGCGAAGGCAAGCTCGCCGACCTGCAGGCGTACTGGGGGGTCGCCAGCGGTAACAAGGCCCGCGCGGTACCCGTCTACGGCGACCTCACGGCGAAAAAGCTCGGCGTCTCCGCCGACGACATCAAGAAGCTGAAGGGCCACGTCGATCACGTCTATCACCTCGCCGCCGTCTACGACCTCTCGGCCGATGCCGAGTCGCAGATCGCGGTCAACATCGACGGCACGCGCGCCGTCGTCGAGTTCGCGAAAGCCGTTGATGCCGGCCACCTCCACCACGTGAGCTCGATCGCTGCTGCGGGCTTGTACGAGGGCGTTTTCCGCGAAGACATGTTCGAGGAGGCCGAGGGTCTCGACCACCCGTACTTCATGACCAAGCACGAGAGCGAGAAGATCGTGCGCAAGGAATCGAAGGTGCCGTGGACGGTGTATCGGCCGGCCCTCGTGGTCGGCGACTCGAAGACCGGCGAGATGGACAAGATCGACGGCCCCTACTACTTCTTCAAGCTGATCCAGCGCATGCGCCAGCTGCTGCCGCCGTGGATGCCGTCGGTCGGGCTCGAGGGCGGCCGCATCAACATCGTTCCGGTCGATTTCGTGGTCGCTGCGCTCGATCACATCAGCCACCTGAAGACCGATCTCGACAAGCGCTGCTTCCACCTCGTCGATCCGCTCGGCTATCGCGTCGGCGACGTGCTCGACATCTTCAGCAAGGCGGCGCACGCGCCGAAGATGAACCTATTCGTCAACGCGGCACTGCTCGGCTTCATCCCGAAGGGCGTCAAGAAAGGAATGATGGCGCTGGCGCCGGTGAGGCGCGTCAAGAGCGCGGTGCTGAAGGACCTCGGCCTGCCCGAGGACATGCTCACCTTCGTGAACTTCCCGACCCGCTACGACTGCCGCGAGACGTTGGTGGCGTTGAAAGGCTCCGGCATCGAATGCCCGAAGCTCGATGATTACGGCTGGAAGCTCTGGGACTACTGGGAGCGCCACCTCGACCCGGCGTTGAAGATCGACCGCTCCCTGCGCGGCACCGTCGGCGGCAAGGTCGTGCTCGTGACCGGCGGCTCGTCGGGCATCGGCCTGGCGGCGGCATGCAAGTTCGCCGAAGCCGGAGCCATCACCGTGATCTGCGCGCGCGACGAGGTCAAGCTCGCTGAAGCCAAGCGCGAAATCCTCGCCAAGGCGGGCAAGACTGCGAAGGTCGAGACCTTCTCGGCCGACATCGCGGACGAAGCGAGCTGCAAGGCGATGGTCGACTGGTTGACGACCCAGCACGGCGGCGTCGACTTTCTGATCAACAACGCCGGCCGCTCGATCCGCCGCGCCATCGAGGCCAGCTACGACCGCTTCCACGACTTCGAGCGCACCATGCAGCTCAACTACTTCGGCTGCCTGCGCGTGACGATGGGTTTCCTGCCCGGCATGGTCGCGAAGAAGAAGGGCCACATCGTCAACATCAGTTCGATCGGCGTGCTGACGAACGCGCCGCGCTTTTCGGCCTACGTCGCTTCGAAGGCCGCGCTCGACGCCTGGACGCGCTGCGCCTCGAGCGAATACTCCGACATGGGCGTCACCTTCACGACCATCAACATGCCGCTGGTGCGCACGCCGATGATCGCGCCCACGCAGATCTATAAAAACGTGCCCACGCTGGCACCCGAGGAAGCGGCCGACATGATCGCCCAGGCCTGCGTGGACAAACCGGTGCGCATTGCGACGCGGCTGGGCATCTCGGGCCAGCTGCTGCACGCACTGGCACCGCGCGTGGCCCAGATCGTGATGAACACCACCTTCCGGATGTTCCCGGACAGCGACGCCGCCAAGGGCGCCAA
>JAYVNL010000143.1:0-4862 GCA_043758495.1 Rhizobacter sp. | reverse complement strand
TAGTCTTTCTGGCTCTCGTTGTAGCCCTTGGCGAGGTCGTTCACCCATTCGCCGAGCGGGCCGCCCATGGCGTGCCACCACTGGATCTCGGTTTGCGCTTGCGCGGTGCCGGCGAGGCCGAACGCGAGGGCGATGGACGAGAAGACGATGGACGTTCGGTTCATGAGGGCTCCGGAGGCAGCTTGGACGGGTTGCGCGCCATGCGGCGCAGCGGGCAGTGTGGCGCCCGCTGATGACAGCCGCGTTTATCGCGTGGAAGCGGCTGGCGGGGCTACGGGGAATACCCCGCCGAGCCCCGGTCGACGAGTGGAAATGCTGCGCTGCGGTACGATGATTCGACTTGATGAATGCACCCCTGCCGATAACCCAGCTCGCCCTCGCTGCCGAGGCCGCCGGCGCCTCGCCGCGGCTGCGCGAGATCCCCTACAACTACACCTCGTTCTCCGACCGCGAGATCGTCATCCGCCTGCTCGGCGCCCGCGCCTGGGAGGTGCTGGGCCTGCTGCGCGGGGAGCGCCGCACCGGCCGTTCGGCGCGCATGCTCTACGAGGTGCTGGGCGATATCTGGGTCGTGCAGCGCAATCCGTATTTGCAGGACGACCTGCTCGACAACCCGCGTCGACGCAAGCTCCTCATCGAGGCCTTGCAGCACCGCCTCGGCGAAGTCGAGAAGCGCCGCACGCCAGAGATCGACGCCGATCGCGACGCCGTCGTCGGCGAGCTGCTCGAACTCTCGCGCGGCGCCGTCGACGCCTTCGCCGCGCAGTTCCGCGCCGTCTGGGACCTCCGCAAGCGCGCCGTGCGCACGCTCGCGAAGGTAACCGCGAAGGACAACATCAAGTTCGACGGCCTGTCGCGCGTGTCGCACGTGACCGACGCGACCGACTGGCGCGTCGAGTATCCCTTCGTCGTCCTCACGCCCGACAGCGAGGCCGAGATGGCCGGCCTGGTCGCCGGCTGCATCGAGCTCGGCCTGACCATCATCCCGCGCGGCGGCGGCACCGGCTACACCGGCGGCGCCATTCCGCTGGTCTGGTCGAGCGCGGTGATCAACACCGAAAAGCTCGAGGCGATGACTGAGGTCGAGATGCGCACGCTGCCCGGCGTCGGCGGCGAGGTCGCGACGGTCTGGACCGAAGCCGGCGTCGTCACCCAGCGCGTCGCCGATGCGGCCGAGCGCGCCGGCTATGTCTTCGCGGTCGACCCGACGTCGGCGGAAGCGTCGTGCATCGGCGGCAACGTCGCCATGAATGCCGGCGGCAAGAAGGCCGTGCTCTGGGGCACCGCACTCGACAACCTGGTGTCATGGCGGATGGTCACGCCCGACGCGAAGTGGCTCGAGGTCAGCCGCATCGGCCACAACCTCGGCAAGATCCACTACGCCGAGACGGCGAGCTTCGAGTTGCGCTGGCTCGACGCCGGCGGCAAGAAGACCGAACGCACCGAGCGGCTCGACATTCCCGGCGCCACCTTTCGCAAGGAAGGACTGGGCAAGGACGTGACCGACAAGTTCCTGGCCGGCCTGCCCGGCATCCAGAAGGAAGGCTGCGACGGCCTCATCACCTCGGCGCGCTGGATCGTGCACCGCATGCCGGCGCACGTGCGCACGGTCTGCCTCGAGTTCTTCGGCAACGCCAAGGACGCGGTGCCGTCGATCGTCGAGATCCGCGACTACCTGTTCGATCTCGCGGCGAAATCGGATGCGGGGTCGCGGGTCCTGCTCGCTGGCCTCGAGCATCTCGACAACCGCTATCTCAAGGCTGTCGGCTACGCCACCAAGAGCAAGCGCAATGGTCTGCCGAAGATGGCGCTGTTCGGCGACATCGTCGGCGACGACGCCGATGCGGTGGCGCGCGCCACCAGCGAAGTGATCCGCATCGCCAACGCGCGCGGCGGCGAGGGCTTCGTCGCCGTGAGCCCGGAAGCGCGCAAGAAGTTCTGGCTCGACCGCAAGCGCACGGCGGCCATCAGCAAGCACACCAACGCCTTCAAGATCAACGAAGACGTGGTCATCCCGCTGCCGCGGATGGGCGAGTACACCGAGGGCATCGAGCGCATCAACATCGAACTCAGCCTGGCCAACAAGCTGGCGCTCGTCGATCGCCTCGAGGCGTTCTTCCGCACCGGCCGGCTGCCGCTCGGCAGGAGCGACGACGCGGGCGATATCGCGTCGGCGGAGCTGCTCGAGGACCGCGTGCAGCAGGCGCTGGCGCTTCTGCGCTCGGTGGGCGACGAGTGGCGCGGCTGGCTGGCTGGCCTCGATCGCCCTTCTGCCGAGGAGCCGGCGCGCACGACGTTCGCGCTTTTGCAGGACCACACCGTGCGGGCTTCCTGGAAGACGCAGATTCGCGCACCGCTGCAATTGGTCTTTGCCGGCGCCGAGCTGAAGCCGATCGTCGACGAGGCCGAGAAGCTGCACGCCGAGGTGCTGCGCGGACGCGTCTGGATCGCGCTGCACATGCACGCCGGCGACGGCAACGTCCACACCAACATCCCCGTCAACAGCGACAACTACGAGATGCTGCAGACGGCGCGTGAGGCCGTGGCGCGGATCATGAATCTCGCCCGCCGGCTCGACGGCGTGATCTCCGGCGAGCACGGCATCGGCATCACCAAGCTCGAGTTCGTCACCGACGAGGAACTCGCCGGCTTCACCGCCTACAAGCAGCGCGTCGATCCCGAAGGACATTTCAACCGCGGCAAGCTGATGCGCGCTGCCGGCTCGGCCGTGGGCCTGCTGCCGGCCGACCTGACCAACGCCTACACGCCGAGCTTCGGCCTCATGGGCCATGAGTCGCTGATCATGCAGCGCAGCGAGATCGGCGAGATCGCCCACTCGATCAAGGACTGCCTGCGCTGCGGCAAGTGCAAGCCGGTGTGCACGACGCATGTGCCGCGCGCCAACCTGCTCTACAGCCCGCGCGACAAGATCCTCGCCACCTCGCTCCTCATCGAGGCCTTTCTCTACGAGGAGCAGACGCGGCGCGGCATCTCGCTGCGCCACTGGGAGGAGTTCGAAGACGTCGCCGACCATTGCACGGTCTGTCACAAGTGCCTGGCGCCGTGCCCCGTCGACATTGACTTCGGCGAGGTTTCGATGAACATGAGGAACCTGCTTCGCAAGATGGGCCAGAAGCGCTTCCGGCCGGCCAGCAAGGCGGCGATGGTCTTCCTCAACGCCACCAGTCCCGACGTGATCAAGGTCATGCGCGTCGGCATGGTCGACATCGGCTTCCAGGCCCAGCGCGCCGCCAACAACCTGCTGCGCGGCCTGGCCAACCAGCAGACGGCGGCGCCGAAGTCGACCGTCGGCACGCCGCCGCTCAAGGAACAGGTCATCCACTTCATCAACAAGAAGATGCCTGGCGGCCTGCCGAAGAAGACGGCGCGAGCGCTCCTCGACATCGAGGACAAGGACTACGTGCCGATCATCCGCAACCCGAAGACGACGAACGCGGAGACCGAAGCCGTCTTCTACTTCCCCGGCTGCGGCTCGGAGCGGCTGTTCTCCCAGGTCGGCCTGGCGACGCAGGCGATGCTCTGGCACGCCGGCGTGCAGACCGTGCTGCCGCCGGGCTATCTCTGCTGCGGTTATCCGCAGCGCGGTGCCGGTGATTTCGACAAGGCCGACAAGATCATCACCGACAACCGGGTGCTGTTCCACCGCGTCGCCAACACGCTGAACTACCTCGACATCAAGACCGTGGTGGTGAGCTGCGGCACCTGCTACGACCAGCTCCAGGGCTACCAGTTCGAAGACATCTTTCCGGGCTGCCGGATCATCGACATCCACGAGTACCTGCTCGAAAAGGGCATCACGCTCGGCGGCCCGAGCGGGCCCGATGCGGCCGCCCCGGGCTATCTCTTTCACGACCCCTGCCACAGCCCGATGAAGTTGCGCGAGCCGCTGGTGACGGTGAAGGCGCTGGTCGGCGACAACGTGCGAAAGAGCGATCGCTGCTGTGGCGAGAGTGGCACCTTCGGCATCACCCGCCCCGACATCGCGACGCAGGTCCGCTTTCGCAAGGAAGAAGAGTTGAGGAAGGACGAGACCGCGCTGCGCGGGTTGGTGGCTGCGACTTCACCGAACGCGCCCGAAGCAACCAAGGGCAACCTGAAAATTCTGACCTCGTGCCCGAGCTGTCTTCAGGGCCTGCAGCGCTACAAGGGCGACCTCGCCAACGGCCTGCTCGAGGCCGACTACATCGTCGTCGAGATGGCCAAGCGCATCCTCGGCGACGACTGGATGCCCGACTACGTGGCGCTCGCCAACGACGGCGGCATCGAGCGGGTGCTGGTGTAGCGGATACGAGTCCTGGACCACGCCCCGATCCCGACGCCGGAGCGCGGCGAGCGCGCCAGCGCGGTCCTGCTCGCTGCCTGCCACGTTCAGGGCGGCGCATTGAACTAAGTTCGCCCGTATCTGGCGGCAGCGTTCGTCGGCATCACGCTATGGCGCACCGCCGGCGTTTTGGAGCGGCTGCCCTGCTCGAAGGCCCGGCGTTACGTCGCCGAAGTATTTTTTGCGCTGTGTGTCTTTCATCCGCTGCCCGCACACACTGGGCTCGGCAGCCGCGAGCGTCTGAAAAAGTACTTGAAACGACCGTTGCTTTTTCTGGCGCTGTTCGCTTCGGCGCACCTGTCGACCTTCCACTTCGAGAGGCATGTCATCGAGTGGGGTCGCCGACTGTCGAGCGAGCGCAATCAGGCGGCGCCATCGGCCGGCTCACGCCTGCCAAGGGCCAGCACCTGCTCGTCGACGCGGTGGCGCGCATCGCGGCCGACGGCGACCGGGTCCATCTTGATCTGGTCGGCGCCGGCGACGGCGTCGACCGCGATTCGCTCGAGCGCCGGGTGGCGCA
>JAYVNL010000142.1:0-14569 GCA_043758495.1 Rhizobacter sp. | reverse complement strand
TCGCCGCGGGCCACGCGGCGCACCAGCGTCACGGTCGCGTCGACCATGAAGCAGCCGCCGAGGATGAACCAGCTCCAGAACAGGTGCGAAGCCGTGTGGCTGCTCCAGAGCGCGAGCGTGGCGATCATGCAGCCGAGAAAGCCGCTGCCGGCGTCGCCCATGAAGATGCGCGCCGGCGGGAAGTTCCAGATCAGGAAGCCGGCGACGCAGGCGGCGAAGGCGACGGCGAGCAGCCAGTCGCCCGTGGGCTGCGTCAGCCACCAGACGAGCGCACCGCCGAGAGAAACGACGATCGCCTCGAGGCTGGCGATGCCGTCGATGCCGTCCATGAAGTTGAAGAGGTTGATGGACCAGACAACGTAGAGCGCCGATAGCAGCGTGGCGACGCTGCCGAGATTGATCAGCGTGCCGAAGATTGGCACGGCGGGCAGCGAGCCGAGCCAGAAGAGCACCCACGCCGCCGCGGCGGCGTGGCCGAGAAAGCGCCAGCGTGCGGCGAGGTGGCGGCGGTCGTCGACGAAGCCGAGCACTGAGACAAGGGCGCCGCTGCCGAGCAACGCTGCTGCAAGATGCAAGTCGATCGCGCGTGCCGCGGCGAGCATGGAAACCAAGCCGAGGTACGAAGCGGCGATGGCAACACCGCCGCCGCGCGGTGTGGGTACCGTATGCGAACTGCGTGCGTTCGGAAGGTCGAGGAGATTGGCGTTCAATGCGTAGCGGCGCACTGACCGGGTCAGCGCCCACGAAACGACCCAGCCGAACACGAGCACGAGGAGGAGGCCGAAAGGGTTCATGCAGTCGCCATTGTCCCCCGGCCCTACACAGGTTCAGGTCGGGCCGGCCATGAACTGTTGCGCCGTTCGGACGAGCGCGTCGTCCACGCTCACGGGCGGCTCCCAGCCCAGTGCGGCGTAGGTCGGGCCAATGTCTACATGCAGCGAACCGCAGAGTCGCTGGCCCAATTCCGGCCTTCCCGCGAGAGCGGTGGCCGTGAGAATCCAGGCCGAAGGCACGGAAAGAAGCCGCGCCGGTCGACCCAACGCGCAAGCGACACGGCGAAGTAAGTCTGTGGTCGAGAGGTCTTCGCCGTCGCTGACAAGGAACGTGCGTCCGCTGGCGTTGGGGTGGAATAGGGTCGTTGCGATGAGATCGATCAAATTGTCGATGGCCACGAAGCTGCGTCGATTGGTGATAGCTCCGAGCGGCAGCGGGATGCCGCGGTGAATCCATTCCAGCATCGATCGGAAATTCGCCTTGACGCCAGGTCCATAAACCAGAGGAGGCCGGATGACCACAACTTCCATCCCAGTCTCCGACGAAATTCGGCGAAGCGCGATCTCGGCTTCGTTTTTGCTGATCCCGTACGGATCTAGCGGTGCCGGCGGGTCTTCGGCCCGAAAGGGAAGCCCAGCCCGAGTGGATTCGCCGTTGACCTTGATCGAGCTGAGAAATACGAAACGACGCACTCCTGCCGACGCGGCTTGGCGAGCGAGATTCACCGTGCCCTCGCAGTTGGCCAAACGGAAGGCGGCAAGAGGATTGGCCTCAGGATCGTTCAACAGATGAACTCGCGCCGCGCAATGCACGACCGCATATGCGCCTTCAACGGCTGACCGCCAATCGGTGGAGCCGTCCAGATCGCCCACGAGCACATCCGCTGCGCCATTCGGAAGATCTGCCAGCCTGCGCCTGACCGCGCCGCGGACAGACTCTCCATCGCGCAGCAGACGATTGACGACAGCCCGGCCGACAAAGCCGTTCGCGCCCGTGACCAGAACTGGTGAGCCCATGCCTACGCGGGCCGAGTGACGAACTGTCGCCCTCGCGAGAGCAGCTTGCCGCCGACGTATCTCGCCAGCGATGGATCAAGGCCATGCTTCTTGAGCGCCCGCCAGATTTCCTTGTTCTGTTGCACGATGTTCTTGAGGTTGCGGTTGGTCGTTCCGCCCATCCGCATATGGATCAGCACCTGGGGAATATGGCAAACGCGCAGGTGGTGAACCTCCAGGATTCGCATCATGAATTCAACGTCGGCGGCGATGGAGTAGGACAGGTCGAAGGTTCCCAAGCGCGAGAAGAATTCACGACGCACGAAGAGTGTGGGATGCGGCGGCGCCCAGCCGCGGGAAAAGGAGCCCGGTGCAAAGGGTCCCGAGCGCCAGTA
Source organism: Rhizobacter sp. (assembly GCA_043758495.1). GTDB lineage: Bacteria > Pseudomonadota > Gammaproteobacteria > Burkholderiales > Burkholderiaceae_C > Schlegelella_A. The sequence continues at coordinate 12,405 of JAYVNL010000142.1, read as the reverse complement.
GCGCACGATTCGCTGCACGTCGTCTTGCGCGACATAGCAGAGATCGGCGTAGACAGCATCCACGTTCGGGTCGGCGAATGCAGCGGCGACCTTCGAGAGCGCATCGGGCGAGGCGTAGAAGTCGTCGGAGTTGATGAGACCGACGACATCTCCCGTGGCCCTCGCGATGCCCTTATTCATGGCGTCGTAGATGCCGCGGTCAGGTTCGGACACGAGCGTGAAAACGCGCTTGCCGTGCTCGGCGACGAGGGCCAACGTGGTGTCGCTGGAGGCGCCGTCGATGACGATGTGTTCGACGTTCGCGTGCGTCTGCGCGTTCACCGAGTGGAGCGTGTCAACGAGTGTGGCGGCGCTGTTCCAGGTGACGGTGATGACGCTGAACTTCAAATCGCTAGTCGCGTCGTGAGAGCTCCCAGTCATTGCCATGCGTTCGTAGACTCGAACCACGAGACGGTTTCCTCGATGCCTTGACTCATGTCGACAGGCAGCGGTCCGCACACGGCTTCCGTGGCGGAAGTGTCGAATACGTACTCCGTCAGCATGTTGTTCAATCGAAACGAGTTGAACGGAACGGTCGGAAACCCAGCGCGATTGGAGATGTCTCCGCAACGTGCAAGGAACCTGGCAATCGGCAATGGCAAGGACGGAATCGCAGGAGCCTTCAGCCCTTGGGCGAGACCGTCGGCGTAGTCCCGAAGCGACAGAGGCTGATAGTCACAAAGATAAAACGTCCGCCCCTGAATCGCCTTTTCAGAAGCCTGAAGCAGCATCGAATACTGATGAGCGATATTGGCGGCGTAGGAATAGGACTTAAGAAGTCGTCCTTTCCCTGGATGAAAGTAGAGCCGCTTGCGAATCAGGCGCAGCAGCGACTGATAGTGGGGACTCATGTGCGGTCCCCAGACGGTCGTCGGCCTCGTCAGGCACCAGGTGACCCCGCCACCCTCTGCGGCGCGGACGATCTGCTCCGTCAAGACCTTGCTCTGCCCATACAACGTGCTGGGACAGTAGTCGAGCTCTGAAGAAGGCACGTATCCCACGCGGCACACCAGCTGCGAGGACGTGTAGATTGCGCGGCGCACGCTGGGCGTTGCTCGCACGGCCGAGATGACGTTACGTACTCCCTCGATGTTTGTTCGATAGCCGGAAAGGTTCTTTTTCTCTTCGAGATCCACTCTGGCGGCGAGATGCACGACGGCATCGGGCGCCGTCTCGGAAACGATAGCCGTCAACCTCGCTCCATCCAGAATGTCGCACCCTTCATGACGATCGACGTCGTCCGCGAAGAGGGGATCAGCCACGTCGAGGCCGAAGACCGTGTTCCCCTGGCGCTTCAAGAGACGCACGAGCCATCCCCCGATGAAACCGGAACTGCCTGTGACGAGAATTCGCAAGGATTGACCTATGGAAGCAAGAGTATGGCCGCGAGGACTGTGCCGCGATCAACCGATTCGGGGTGCTTTACCGGCGGCGAGTCGCAGAAATAGATCTCGGTATTGGTTCGCGACATCAGGGAATGACGACTGCGGCGACCACGCCAGGGAAGGAAATGAACGCCTGGTCTCTGCCAGCGCTTCGTTGAGGGAAGTGATGATGGCATCCGTTCGAAGCGGATCGAAGAAGCGTGCGAACCCGTCATAGAACTCACGATGAACGGCGATGTCGGAGCACACCACGCGGGTGCCATGAGCCAAGGCCTCGGCGATCGGCAGATCGAGGCCCTCATCGAGACTGGGCGCGAGGAGGAACTCGCAGGTCGCGAGCCAGTGATCGAGGGTGTCGTTGTCGACGCCCTTCCTTACGTCGATTTTCACACCAGCCGCCTCGCACTGAAATATCGCCTTCGGATCGATAGCGCCGACGACCCGAAGCGAAACGCCGAGACGTGCCGCGTTGCTCTTCGAGAATGCCTCGGCTGCGGGCGCCGAATTCTTGTGCGGAAGCCGGTTCGTGATCATCAAGACGAACGGTCGTTCACTTTCGGAGTCGGCCGTCGTGTCATGTGTCGATTTATCAAGTGCCTGGGATGTCTGCCAGATGGCGCCATCAACAGGACCAGGAATAACAACGAGCTTCGCCGGGTCGATCGTATAGTTTCGCAGCACTGCATCTCCCGTGGCCTGCGAGATCGCGACCACGGCGACGGCGTTGTCCAACACCATGTTGAACAACTTTCGAAAGAGAGGCAGCCGCCAATCGTCTCGATAGACGTATTCGACGTTGAGACAATCCAGGATCGTGATCACGTGCCGATGAGCAAACATGGGCCCCCTGTGACAGGGCGACCAATACAAAGCGTCAGGGCGGCCTCTATCCAGCAACTCGCCGAGGCGCTCTGCCTTGGCCCAGCGAGTGAGAGGGGAGATCGTGACGTGGCTGGGCCAATCCAGGTGGCGCATCACGCCCTCGAAGTATCGACGCGCCCCGAGGGATGAGCGCACCGAGGCTGTCCCGTTGATGATGAGATCCATAGCGACGTGGGTATGTTGCCGGTCAGAAGGCATGCCGACCGCCGGCAAACGAAACGCAACTTACGGTAGCTCTCGCTCGGTCTCGGCCTTGCACATCTCGCGAACCACGTCGTCTATGGAATGACGAGCTATCCAACCCAATTCTTCGCTGGCAAGCGCCGTGTTTGCAGCGCTGTAGGAGATGTCGGAAGGACGAAGCAAAGCATTGTCTCGCCTGACATGCTTTGCCCAGTCGAGGTCGAAGTATTCAAAAGCGCTCTTGACAAAGTATTCGAGCGACACCGTTCGCCCGGTCGCGATCACGACGTCGAGTGGAGTAGCTCGCTGGAGCATCATCCACATTGCCTCGACGTAGTCAGGCGCCCAGCCCCAATCGCGCGAGATGTCCAAGTTGCCGAGCGTTACGTGCGAATCGATGCCCGCATGAATACGGTGGGCAGCCTCGACGATCTTGCGAGTGACAAAGCGCCTCGGGCGCAGTGGCGACTCGTGGTTGAACAGGAAGCCGGTGCAGGCGAACATGTCGTACGCCTCGCGGTAGTTGGCCACTAGGTTCGCGGCGCACGCCTTGGCCACAGCGTACGGGCTTCGCGGCCGCAACGGAGTGTTCTCGTCGGCGGGAACATCGCCCGTATTGCCGAAGCATTCGCTGGAGCCCGCGCTGTACAGGAGAATGGAGGGATCGAGAAATCGAATGCCCTCCAGCAAGTTTAGCGTGCCCGTGCTGATGCTCTCCAGCGTCTCGACGGGTTGCTCGAATGACAGGCTGACGGAAGACTGTCCGGCAAGGTTGTAGATCTCGTTCGGCCGGGTTTTGGCCAAGACCTGCAAGACACTTCGAAAGTCGTTCAGCGCCATGGACTCTACGGCGACTCTGGCCTCGATGCCGAGCGCAACCAGGTTTTGCCTGCCGCCTGCCTGGGCATCGCGGGAGGTGCCGATTACCTCGTACCCGCGGCCGAGCAGAAACTGAGCGAGATAGGCGCCATCCTGGCCTTTCACGCCGCAGATAAGCGCAGTGGTCATGCTGTTTGACCCTCGCATGCGAGATCGCTCATACCGTTGGCGGTGGCTCGACGACTCGGCCTCCCTTTCCTCGCATGAGCGTCCTCTGCAGCCATTGATGGCTGTAGGGACAATATCGTGATAGCGGCGGTGAGAAGCAGGGTCGTGCCACTGAAGTAGCCTTCTCCTCGCACGAAAAGCTCCACCAGGAAGCTGACAAGAATGCACCGGGCCAGCGCGACTGCTGATGGACCTTTGCGGCTGTCGCGACTCGATCGCCGCAGGCTTCGTACGCAGCGCCAAGTCATCGCGAGGTATCCGAACATCAACAGCAATCCACAGACGCCGAATTCGCTTGTGATCTTGGCAAACGTGAAGCCGCCGTCGAGCAAGTTAGCGTTTTCACCCAGCATCGCGACGATCAGATCCGCAGCCTCCACGTTGCTTCCCTGAACTCCCAGTTGTTGAAAACCGATTCCCCATCCGGCAGATTGCCGGAGCGATTCATCGATCAGTTGCCAGCCTTGAAGGTAGACCAACGTGGAGAGATTCTGATCGGCGCCAGCGAAATTGAGACGATCCAAGTAGTAGCTTAAATCGAGTTGCGTGGACAGCAGCGCAAGAACGGCTAGCACCAGCGCGATGGAGGTCTTTCGCAGACAGATCGACGCGATCAGGAACCATCCCACTATCAGCGTCAGGCTCTCCAGAGCCCATCCCATCGCCAAGCCGCTAAAAAGCATAGCGATCTTGGCGCTGCCGTTGAGCCTGACACAGGCAAACATCAAGAGAGGAAGAAATGACAGCGCGAAGTGAGATGGTTCGGTATAGGGGAAGACGGGCTTGAAGTACGCCTCCGAATTCGGGGGAACGAAGCCGCTGAGAGCAAGGAGGCCCAAAACGCCCATCAGCCCCAAGCAAACATACACAGCACGCTCCATCGCTAGACCGCAGGAGGCATCAAGGAGGTGCCCTAAGCCGACGCCCGATACCAGTATCAGGACGAGAACAATAATCGACAGCGTGGCGCGTGGAAGATCGAGCGGGCGCGCCGAAATGGCGATAGTGAGATGAAACACGATGATGGTCAGCACCAGCAGGATCAACGTGCCCACAGAAAGCTGTTGGCGCCTGATCCCGAAAGTGGGGCGTTCAGCCAGCGACGCAACGATCACGACGCTTGCCACCACGCATGCACCCAGCGCCATCGAGGTCGCCAATCCTACGTACAGCATCAGCGTGGGTACGAAAAGAACCAGCGCGAGCAGGAAGCCGAGTAAGCGCGCGCTCGGCGGCGGCCCCCCACCGACGACAGAGCTAGCGGCCGGACGCATGCTCGTACTGACCCGTGGGGTTGTCGGGCCGCGCCGCCAGCGCTCTTGCGAAGTCAAGAATGTTGTCCTGGGCGCGCTTATCCAGCCGCCCCGTCGGCATGAGCAGGTCCAGGAACTCGCGCCGCGTCGCGGAGATCTTGTGGATCAACGAATAGAAGATGAAGCGCGTCGGCTTGAAGGGGTGTCGTTGTCGGATTCCACGGATGTTTGCGAGCACGTTGTAGTGGGACACGAAACGGTGCCGGCAGGAAAACGCCCACATGGCTTCGTAGTTGAAGGGATGGTCTCGATAGAGTTCCGGAAAGAGGTCGCGAGCCAGCAGGATGGCGTCCGGAATCATGTTCGCCAAGCTCGAGACGCCCGTGAACAGGGTTGGATGAAGCTGGTAGTCGCCGTACTCGCGCAAGAAGCGATCGATGTTCGACTGACCCTTCTTGGTGACGAAGCCGATGCCGTTGGAGCGGGCAGATCTCCCGTTGAAGGTGATCGGGAAGCCGATGTTGACGGCCTGGTCGGCAAGCGCGGCGATGGCCATGGCCGTGAAGACATCCGGCTGCGTCGAATGAAAGACACGCCCGGTCCTCGAACGGATCGTGTCAAGTAACCGCCTCGGGATCGCCGCATGGTAGGGAGAAGGAAGTTCGTAGTATTTCCAGCCGCCCACGCCCATGACGAAGCGGGCCTTTGCCTTGAGGTCCAGCCCCGAGGGGGCGCGTACGGGGGCGAGGTATGCCACGCGGCCCCGCTGGTCGGCGGTCGGCCAGTCGTACGTATGCAACGGCCACATGTGGATGCGCTGTTCGTCGGCCCCGCGCAACAACGACAGCAAGTGGTCGATCGCGCCCGGAACGACGGCGTCGTCGTCGCCGATGATGATCACGTAGTCGCCGCGGGCCTGTTGCAGGGCGAACTCGTAATTGCCGCACATCGACAGGCGCTCGCCGGAGTTGAAATAGCGGATGCGCGGGTCGACCAGCCTCTCGACCACGGCGCGGGTGCCGTCGGCACTCGCGTTGTCGCTGACCACTACTTCATAGTCGAGGCTTCTCTGCTCCAACGCGGTGGCGAGCGTGTAGGCGAGTGTCTCGGCGCGCTCGCGCGTCGGGACGATTAGGCTGAGTATTGGGTTCGTCACCGCGCCACCTGTCGATGGCCGCCAGCGGATCCAGACTCGTTACCCCACGCAATGCAGCTCAGCCGCGCCCGCCCTGTCGCGTCGGCCAGCGCGTATTTCTCGGTCTGGTTGTCGGCGACCAGCAGATTGCCTTGCTCTCCTTGCCAGAACGTGTCGCTATGTCTCCAATCGGGCGGCCCATAGGCACAGCCATCGCGGCCGACCACAATGGCGTCGAGGCCCATACGCGCGAGCTGCCGAGTGATTGACCCGCGGCCGTTCTCGAGTCGGGCCGTATCCAGACGCGAGCGGATGGCGCCAAAGTTCATTCGGTTAAAGACGTCGGAGCGGACCATGAAGGCGTTCGTGCGCAAGTGCGGATTGGGAAATTGGTTAAACAAGTAGCGATGCCGCCAGCGATTGAGAAACGAGCGATGCACGATCGTCCGGAGCGAGTTGCCTTTGCGCAATCCCTCGGCGATCGAGCGTAGATAGTCCGTGTAGAGGCTCTCGCACGACGCGGTGGCTCCCGCCGCCCCGACCCGCTCGTCGAGACAGTGCTCGTAGAGCATCTTTAGCCAGTCGCCGACGAGGATCACGCTGCGCGTGTTCAGGAAGCAGAAATGACTGGCGTCCAGACGACGCGCGATGTGATGGTAGGTCCCGAGGTCGAAGCCGCCATCGGGGACGCGCAACGCCGTACACGCCACCGTTGCTGCGGCTTTGAGGAATTCCTTGGTGTCCGAGTTGTTGGCAAACCCCTTGCACAAAATGTACAGGTCGTGATCGATGCCGGGACGATGGCGCTCGTACGAGGCGATGAATGCCTTGAATGGCTTCGGTCCGAAGGGTGCGAAGGCGATGTAGACCAACGCACATCGCGAGCGGCCCGAAGGGATGGCGTGGCCGGCCAATAGCATCGATGCCAGGGAAGAATTCATTCGCTTGCGAGCTCGAATCGCGCCATGAAGTCGTCGATATTACGCAGGCGCTCGTGGTGCATCGACAGCCATGCCGCCGACTGATCCCACCAGCAAGATCGCACCAGAAATTCGACCTGGTGCGGGTCGAATCGCCACCGGATCAGCTTGGCAGGAACGCCGCCGTAGATGCCGTAAGGACTTAGGTCCCGCAGAAACAGATCGTCATGACCGATCACGGTGCAGTATTTGTCGCCCAAGGCGTGCCTTGAAATGAACTGAACGATCCTCGCCCAGTTGTCCGTAATCGATAGAGCCTTCCCGGACGGTACGACCACCATCGATGGATGGGCCATCCTGTCGAGAATTTCTACTGTGCCGTCAGTGCTCTTGTTTTCTAGAACAACCAGTCGCCAATCCGTTCGAGTTTGGCAAAAGATGCTCGCCAGTGCTGCGGCGATGTACTTCTCTCCGTTTCGGACCGGGAGAAAAATGTAGTACCGCGGATCCATTCTCTACGGCCAACGAGTGCGAACGGCGGCGAGAGAGACCGGTGCATACGTGCCAAATAGCATCTCCGACGGGCCGCTCTTGTCGCAGAGCGGTCGGCGTAAGAGGCCGATCACGGCGCTCGGAATGTAGCTGTTAACCCAGCGGTCTCGCCGCCCCCAATCAGATTAACGAGCGGCGTAAATAACTTTGCGGCCACGCCGCGTAAGTATTTGACCCGGACGAACGATCGAATTTGGGCCTCCCTCGCGTCGCGGCCCAACACATGCGACAAGTAATCATCAGTGTCAAGCGATAGGGTGGAGAGACCGAACCTTTGAACCAAGCGAGCGAGATCACGCGGTCCCCAGAAATAGAGGTGCCGCGGCGCATCAAGATGCAGCCACCTCGCGCCAAGTGTCCGGGCTTGAGTACTGTCAATGTCCGGAATCGCAATCAACAGGATGCCTCCGGCTTTCAGACGCTTAGACGCGGCCTCCAGCACTGCCCATGGAGCCGGCAGGTGCTCCAAGCTATGCCAAAGAGCAATCACGTCGTAGGTCTTGTCAGATGCAAGCAATGCCTGCGTTGGATTGCTCGTGTTGGTGACCGAAATGCCAACCTTTTCCCGCAGGAAGATCGTGGCATCAGAACTCATTTCGATCGCGTCGACCTTGAATCCCGCATCCTTGGCGTTGATGCTGAACACGCCGATCCAGGGGCCAATCTCAAGCAGGTCACCGCCTGCCTTTTCCATGACAGGGGCAAGGCGGTATTTTTCCTTTGCAGCGAGGGTTCGCAGTTCATCGAGCGATTTCGGAATCGGCTGGTAGCCGCCTTGGTAGTAATGCTCGAGGTCGTCAGGCATTGGATCGACGAAAACCAGCCCGCAACTAGCGCAACGGTAGTAAGCAAACTCCTCATTGGAGAGCATGCGGTTCCTGTCTTTTGCGACAAGCCAAAGAGCAGCGGCTTGTCCGCAAGAGTGGCATTGGGTCAATTGCTTCATCGCGCCATTTTGCCTCGTGATAATGATCCTGGGCTTGGGGGGGCGGGACCTTCTCACGGCTTGCTTGGAGCGCCCTGCAATGGCCCTCCACGGTTCGGATCGGTAACAGGCGTTAAGACATCGAGCCTAGGCCTTCTCAACAGCAGTCGACGTGGGAATTCGAGCGTCAGGCCGAGCAATGCCGTGGAAGAAAGCCAGCCCACGATGGCGGCAACGGTTGCCCATTCGCTGTCATGCGGCAGCAGCAACTTTGCGGCAAGGCACACTGCGATGGTCGACATGCCCGGTGCAAGCGTGTCCCATAGCCACCAAGGCCACAGGACATCGCGGAGGAGCCGTCCGTGCATGATGGGTACCTCCACGACGAAGTATGTGAAGTTCACGGCGAACCAGCAGATCGCACCGACGACAGGCCCCTCGCGTGGAATGCCAAACGCTAACGCGAACAGGAATGGCGGTAGGAGTACAGTATTCTTGATCGACGAGAGGGACGTCCAGCCGCTCGCCATTTGAAGATTGAATGGCAGCATCATGATCACATTGAACATCGTTCCAGCCGCGATCCAAGGCAAGTAGGTGGCGGCGAGCTGAACCGTCGCCGGATGGCCGTGCAACCAAAGCGACAGGACTTGCTCCGGAAATATGACGAGGGTCGCGGTCAGAGGCATGACGACGGCGACGATGGCTTGCGTCCATCCGCGGTAGTCCCGCGCAAGGTCGTTTTCGTCGCCGGTCGCGAGGCTCCTGGAGAAATGCGGAAAGGCAATCGCCATCACCGGCTGAGCCACGAATACTTGCACCAGCGATGCCACCGTAAAGGCAAGGCTGTAAGCAGCGAACACGCTTAGCGATTCGAAGCGGGATACGAACAGCTTATCGGCCTGCGTCAGGATTGAGCCCGTAAGGCCGATGATCAGAGCTCCCGCTGAAAATCTCCACGACGCAGTTAGAACGCTGGCTCGAAGTCGCGATGGAGTTGCCGACGGAGCGATGGCTTGTAAGGCGAGCCTTCGAAGAATGAGAGTTTGAATGGCGAAGCAGGACGCTTGCCAGGTAAAGAGCCAGTGAATGTTTGCTCTCGCGAACGTGAGAAGCAGGGCTCCCCCAACCCACTGGGCGATCGCCACCGCGCCGCGCGTTGTGTTGAGCGACACCTGCTGACCCGTTCCAGACAGCACGCCTGCGTACATGAACGATGGCCATTGGACGGCAATCACAAGTGCAATCAGCCTGACAGCCTCAATAGTGTCGTCGGCGGATCTCGCGCTTGCATGTAGAAGGCTCGTGGCGATGTGACTCGCGAGAACGGTGATCAAGGCAAACACGACGGCCGCGGTGATTAGCGAGAGGGCCTGCATGGTGCGAAAGACGTCGCCAAGCCCCAGATTTGGCGGGCTGCTGCTTGCCGCTTGTGCGAAGTGTCGCGTCACTACCGGTGAGACGGCTTGGTCCAGGAACAGCAGCAGGCCGAACAGCGCTAGGTAAAAGCCGATGAGTCCATAACTCTCGGCGCCCAGGATCGACAGATAAACGGGAGTGAAAACGAACTGAAGGCCTCCCCCCAGCACACGAGCCACGATGCTGGCCGCGAGTTGACGCCGCATGGTTGATTTCACACGTCGGCCGAGGTCGCAACACGAACATGCACTGAAATCGTCATGACCGCGGTTCTCCCCAGGCGAGGATTTCAAGATGCCGGCGCGTCGCAAGATCGGCCGCGTCGTACCCGTAGGTCCAGTTGTCGCGGCAGATCAGGTTCGTTTGATTCCGGGATCGAAAAGTCGCGCTATCGGGCCATTCCTCGGGGACGTAGCAGCGACTGTCGGAGCCGACAACAGACAGTGTTTGTCCCATGTCCAGAATGAAGCTCGATAGGCCGCTTTTCCCGCTTTCAAGAGCGTGGGCCTCACTCTTGTTCGCTGGATGGTCCCGGCTCGCCGCAAAGTCGAGGAACAGACTCCATGGAATGATCAGTGCAGTCGATCGGACGTGCGGATTCGGAAAGCCACCGAACCCGCGCAAGTGGTTTGAATGCCGGCAGTTGTGCGCGATCCCACGAAGTGTCGCCATCGGCGAACTTCTTCGAACCCAATGCCAGCGCGAACTCTCCCATGAGGCGGTCGCACCGACAAGGCCGGGCTTCTGGCCCAATGCTGTGGTCATCAGCAGGGCCAGCCAGTCGGGGACGCAGGGTCTCGTGTGCGAATTCATTAGACAGAGCCATGGCTGAGTCAAAAGCGGCGCCGCCCGAAAGTAGGCGGCCCAGTCGAAGCCGTCGTCGGGCAACTCGACCACCCGCGCACCGCTGCGCCCTACGTCATCGCGCACCGACGAGAGATGCGCTTCGTTCGACCACCCTTTTGCGAGAAAGATCAGCTCGTGTTGCCAGTCGGCTGGGTGCGCCAAGTAAGCAGCCGCGAACGCCGAGATACGTTCGCCTGCTCCCGCGTCTCCACGTGCGACGTAGAGCACTGCGACATCAGGTTCACAGCTCATGCGTAGCTAACGCGCTGTCAAGCCTGACCCGCGATCCCCAAAACGCCATGGGCTCGTAGTCGGGGTAGGGAAAGCTGCCCAATTCAAGCTGGATGCTCGAGCCTCGCTGCACCAGCAGTCTCTCGACGAAGGTCCGAATCGAGACAGGCTTACCCGAGCAGATGTTGAAGATGCCTTCTGCCGCCGGTTTGTCGGCCAACTCGATGATCAACTGAGCGACGTCTTCCACGGGCAGGTAGTCGCGCAACTGCTCGCCGGCGGACATCTTGAACGAGCTGTCGCCGCGGTCGATGGCAAGCATCAGCTGCGAGTACAGGGAAGAGGCCGCCTGCCCCGCTCCGTACATGTAGAAGAGACGCGCCCAGACGAGCCGGGATTTCTCTTTCGAGCATAGGTACTCGAGCTGCCGTCGCAAGGTGTCCTTTGCGAGCGCATAGGGATTGCAAGGGGCGGCGGCCACCGGCTCGTTCAACTCTCCGCACTGCATCCCGTATTCGTAGCAGGTTCCCGCCACGACTAGGGACGGAAGCCCGGCTCCCACCAAGGAACGCAGGAAGGCATACTGCGTCGGCAGCTCGGTCTCGAAGTGATGCAGAGACCGGTAGGCAGGAAGCCCCGCCCACGCGAGGTGGATGAGCACGTCGGGGCACTCGAGTCGGCTGTATGCATCGCTCGGGGGGGCGGCGATGTCGAGCGCGACGTGCCGCACGCCGACGGGCAAACCGCCTGCTTCGACGATCGTGCGCGAACTCGCAATCACTTCGACCCCTGGCAGGGTCGATAGCCGCCGTATGACGTGCCGCCCGATGAAGCCGCTTGCCCCAGTGACGGCAACCTTCATTGCACCGAAATCTCAGGTATTGCGGTGACGAAGCGGCCGCCCCATTCCCGGATGTAGGCCAGTTGCGCAACGACCTCCGCGCGCAGGTTCCACGGAAGGATCAACACGTAGTCTGGTTTGGCGCGCCGCAGATGATCCTCGTCCACGACGGGCAGGCGGTTGCCGGGAAGGAACTTGCCCTGCTTTGCCGGATTGCGGTCGACGACCCAGGGCAGGAGGTTTGAACGCACACCCGCATAGTTCAGCAAGGTGTTGCCCTTGGCCGCCGCACCGTAGGCACCGATGCTCTCGCCGTCCCGCTTGGCCTGGATCAGGAAGACGAGCAGATCGTCCTTGATGCGGTCGGCGCGCTGCTGGAAGCCCCGGTAGTAGTCGATCGACGTGACGCCCTCCCTGGCTTCGCGGGCGAGCAGTGCGCCGACGGCCGGGCTCGTTTCGAACCTGCCGATATCGCGGCGCTGGGCGAACACGCGCAAGCTGCCGCCGTGCGTGGGAATCTCGGCGACATCGAACACCGCCAGCCCGTTGCGCTCGAAGATCGTGCGCACCGCACTGAGCGACAGATACGAGAAGTGCTCGTGATAGATCGTGTCGAACTGACACTCGCTGACCAAGCGCATCAGATGCGGAAACTCGAACGTCGCCACGCCCTGGGGCTTGAGCAGCCGCGCGAAGCCGGCGACGAAATCGTTGATGTCCGGTGCGTGGGCCAGCACGTTGTTGGCG
>JAYVNL010000141.1:0-4892 GCA_043758495.1 Rhizobacter sp. | reverse complement strand
TTTTCGAGCCGCGCGAATTCTGTCTTGCAACGCCCGGCCCAGCGGCGGCTCAGCTCCATCGAGACGCGGGCCTCGCGCTCGGTCGTGATGTGGCCCTTGGTTTCGTACGGCGTGCACTCGTCGAACTGCATCACGATGTCGCTGTTGAGCACGCGTTGCACCTGCATGCTGACTTCGGGCGTCAGGAACAGCTTGTCACCGTTCACCGGCGACGCGAACTTCACGCCCTCCTCGCTGATCTTGCGCATCTCGCCGCAGCGGTCGAGGTGGTGCAGGTAGGCACGCGAGAAGCGCGCGCAGGTGCTGCACGTGCAGGTCGGATCGAGCGGCGCCTCGTCGGTCTTGTAGCGGGCATTGCGGATGCGCAGGTCGCCGAAGCGCGTGAACAGGTGGCCGTTGCGGGCATTGCGGGTCGGCATCACGCAATCGAACATGTCGACGCCGGCGGCGACGCCGTCGAGCAGATCCTCCGGCGTGCCGACGCCCATCAGGTAGCGCGGCTTGCCCGCCGGCAGGCGATGCGGCGTGTGGGCGACGATTCGCTGCATCTCCGCCTTCGGCTCGCCGACGCTGACGCCGCCGACGGCGTAGCCGGGCAGGTCGAGCTCGGCGAGGCCGGCCACCGACTCCTCGCGCAGGTGCTCGAACATGCCACCCTGGACGATGCCGAAGAGCGCATTCGGATTCTCGAGCCGGGAGAATTCGGCGCGCGAGCGCTCGGCCCAGCGCAGGCTCATCTGCATCGAGCGGCGCGCTTCTGCCTCGCCCGTGATGCGGCCTTCGAGTTCGTAGGCGGTGCACTCGTCGAACTGCATCGCGATGTCGCTGTTCAGCACGTACTGGATCTGCATGCTGACCTCCGGCGTGAGCAGCAGCTTGTCGCCGTTGACGGGCGACTGGAAGGCGACGCCCTGCTCGCTGACCTTTGCGTTGGCGCCGAGCGACCAGACCTGGAAGCCGCCGCTGTCGGTGAGGATCGGTCGTTCCCACGCTTCGAAGCCATGCAGGCCGCCGAACTTCGCGAGCACGTCGAGGCCGGGCCGCAGCCAGAGGTGGAAGGTGTTGCCGAGGATGATCTCGGCGCCCATCGCCTCGAGCGACGATGGCATCACGCCCTTGACGCTGCCGTAGGTGCCGACCGGCATGAACACCGGCGTCTCGACGGTGCCGTGGCGCAACGTCAGCCGACCGCGGCGGGCCTCGCCCTGGGTGTGGAGGAGGTCGAAGGTCAGCATGTCATTTCGACTCGCGGGTCAGCATGAGCAGGGTGCGGTTGCGGTCCTCGACGACGAGCATCCGGCCGAGCGAATCGATCGTGAAGCCGGCTGGCGCGCCGAGCGGGCGCGTGTTCTTCGCCGCTGTCCAACCCGAGATCCAGGGCCGCGCAACGCCTTCCGGACGGCCTTGCGCGTTGAGCGCGAAGGAGACGATGCGGTGGCCGCCGGCACGGTAGCCGTGCCAGGCGACGACGAGCTGGCCGGCGAAGGCATTCTTCGCCGTCGCCGGCACCGCCATCATCTGCAGCGGCGCCGCATGTGCCGGCCAGAGCATCGCCGGCGGCGTGGTCTTGGCGCAATCGGCGCGGCCTTCGTAGCCGCGCGCCGGCTCGCGCGCGCCGACGCAGTACGGCCAGCCGTGGTCGCTGCCTCTGGTCAGGACGTTGAGCTCTTCGGACGGCGCCGTCTCGTCGGCATAGTCGATCGAGTTCTCGCCCTGCAGCAGCGTCGACGCGCTCGCCACCCAGGCGAGCGCGACCGAGTTGCGAAGCCCGGTCGCATACGGCGCGAGCGATTGCAGCGTGAACGACGGGCCGCCCAGCACCGCTTCGTAGACGGCAGCGCGCGGCCTGGCGCCAGCGCGCTCCGGGCAGGGCATCGCCAGCTTGCCGGCATCGTCGCGGCAGGCATCGGTGACCGAGCCGACGTTGACGAAGATCTGGTCGCGATGGCCGAACGCGATCTCTTTCAGCGGATGAGCGCCGTCGTTCGGCAGGCCGTCGACGACTGTCTCGGCCGCGACCGGCAGCGTGACCGGCGTACGCCAGATGCGGCCGGCTTCGCCGACGTACACGCGACCATCGGGTCCGAGGGCGAGGCCGAGCGGACGATCGAGCTTGTCAGCGATCACTTTCATGGTGACCGGCGCACCGGCTCGAGTCGCCGGCAAGTCGAATTCGAGAAGGCGACCGCGGCCCGGCTCCCAGCTGCCCATGTCGATCAGCCAGAAGCGGCCCGGCGCGACTTCGAGAACGCGACGCGGAAAGCGCAGCCCGCTCGATGCGTCGGCGACGAGAGCGACGCACCAGCCGGGCGGCGCAGTCAGCGCCGCGCGGGGGAAGCCGGCGCAGGTTCCGGAGGGCGTGTAGCCGGCGGCACGCAGCAGCGGTGACGTGCCTGACAGCAGCGCCGCCAGGACGGCAACTGCAGCAGCGTGCCCCCGCATGAAGAGTCGGTCAGTCGTACGCAAGTTATGACTTGGAGGAGTCCGCCATGACCGCATTGAAGCTCACCCGGATCGGCAATGCGGTCGGCGTCATCGTGCGCTCGCCGCCTGCGACCTCGACGAAGCCGCTTTCGAGGGGTGAATCCGCCGCAACAGCGCTCGCCGTCAGCACGCCGAGCCCGCTGCTCGCGCGAGCAGCATCGCGTCGCCGTAGCTGAAGAAGCGATAGCGCGCGGCGATGGCGTGGCGGTAGAGCGCCATCACGCGGGCGTGGCCGGCGAATGCCGAGACCAGCATCATCAACGTGCTCTTCGGCAGGTGGAAGTTGGTGAGCAGCAGGTCGACGACGCGAAAGCGAAAGCCCGGCGTGATGAAGATGTCGGTGTCGCCGCTGGTGGCTTGGAAGGGCGCGCCGGCCGGCGAGCGCAATGCCGCCGATTCGAGCGCGCGCAGGCTCGTGGTCCCGACCGCGACGACGCGACCGCCGCGCTCGCGAACACGCGCGATCGCCGCCGCTGCCGCCGCCGTCACCTCGTAGTGCTCGCTGTGCATCACGTGCGCCTCGAGCGACTCGCTCCGCACCGGCTGGAACGTGCCGGCGCCGACGTGCAGCGTGATCGCCGTGCGCTCGATGCCGCGCGCCGCCAGCGAAGCGAGCACGGCGTCGTCGAAGTGCAGTGCTGCCGTCGGCGCCGCGACCGCGCCAGGATGGCGCGCAAACACCGTCTGATAGCGGCGCGCGTCGTCGGCCTCGTCTTCATCGCCGCCACGCGCGATGTAGGGCGGCAGCGGCACACGGCCGTGCGCTTCGAGCAGCGCGTACGGATCGCCGGCGAAGCGCATGGCGAACAGCGACGCATCGGCGCCGGCACGGCCGAGCACATCGGCGTCGAAGGCATCGGCGAAGCGGACCCGGCTGCCCGGCTTCGGCGACTTGCTGGCGCGCACGTGCGCGAGCACCGTGCCGTCGGCCTCGACGCGCTCGACCAGCGCTTCGACCGCACCGCCGCTCGCCTTGCGGCCGAGCAACCGCGCCTTCAACACCCGCGTGTCGTTGACGACGAGGAGGTCGCCTTCGCGCAGCAGCAGCGGCAGATCGCGAAAGGCGAGGTCGTTGGGCGGGCTGATGCGACCGTCGAGCAGGCGCGAGGCGCTGCGCTCTGCGGCGGGATGCTGGGCGATCAGCTCGGGCGGCAGGGCGAAATCGAAATCGCTGAGGCCCAGGGTTGTCGTCATCGGCGGTCAGAATTCTCCCATGGCCAACGCCGTGCAGTCCGCTCCGGAAAAGGCCCTCGCGAAGCTTGGCCTGCTGCGCGACATCGACCTCGCGCTGCACCTGCCGCTGCGCTACGAAGACGAGACGACGGTGGTAGCGATCGCCTCGCTGCACGACGGCGACATCGCGCAGGTCGAAGGCGTCGTCGGCGACGCGCGCGTGCAGTTTCGGCCGCGCCGGCAACTCGTCGTTACCATCTCCGACGGCAGCGGCGCCGACCTCGTGCTTCGCTTCCTGCACTTCTATCCGTCGCAGCAGAAAGCATTCGCCGGCGGCAAGCGGGTGCGCGTCCGCGGCGAAGCGCGCGGCGGCTTCTTCGGGCTCGAGATGGTCCACCCCGCCATCAAGGTCGTGACCGCCGAGACGCCGCTGCCGACCGCGCTGACGCCGATCTATCCGAGCGCCGCTCATCTGTCGCAGGCCTTCCTGCGCAAGACGGTGAGCACCGGCTTGGCGCGCGCCGATCTCGGCGAGCAGATTGCGGCCGCACTGCTGCCTGCAGGCCTGCCGACGCTGCGCGATGCCTTGCGCCACCTGCACCAGCCGCGGCCCGGCCTCGACGCCGGTGCGCTCGAGGACCGCACGCATCCGAGCTGGCAGCGCCTGAAGTTCGACGAGCTGCTTGCCCAGCAGCTGTCGCAGCTGCTCGCCAAGCGCGAGCGCGAGCGGCAACGAGCACCGCCACTCGCCGCGCCGACGACGCGCGGCACGATCCACGACGCCTTGCTCGCCAGCCTGCCGTTCTCGCTCACCGCGGCACAGCAACGCGTCGCGAACGAGATCACCGCCGACATCGCCCGCTCGGTGCCGATGCATCGCCTGCTGCAGGGCGACGTCGGCTCCGGCAAGACGGTGGTGGCGGCGCTCGCCGCAGCGCGCGCCATCGACGCCGGCTGGCAATGCGCGCTGATGGCACCAACCGAGATCCTTGCCGAGCAGCATCTGAAAAAGCTCGTCGGCTGGCTGGCGCCGCTCGGCGTCACCGTTGCATGGCTGACCGGCAGCCGCAAGGGCAAGGCGCGCGAGAAGATGATGGCGCAGGTCGCCTCGGGCGAAGCGATGCTCGTCGTCGGCACCCACGCCGCCATCGAAGACCAGGTCCGCTTCGCCCGCCTCGGCTTGGCGATCATCGACGAGCAGCACCGCTTCGGCGTCGCCCAGCGGCTGGCCTTGC
>JAYVNL010000140.1:0-4901 GCA_043758495.1 Rhizobacter sp. | reverse complement strand
TCTGGAACGCCGGGTTGATCTCCTTGTAGAGCTCGCGCGCCACGTCGTAGCTCACGTTGAGCAGCGTCACGTTCGCGGCGAACGCCGAGGCCACCGGCAGCAGCCCCGCGATCGCGGCGAGGCAGGCGCCACGGAGCAGCGCAGCGCGGCGCTCGGGCGAGGAAACGTTGGGGCGGCGGGTCATGGTGCGACTCTCTTTCTCGACGGCGAGGACGGCCGCGGATATTAGGGCGCGAGCCGGCGGCGACTACGACGCTTTGGTTGCAACGATATGCAGGGCGATGCCCCGCACCCGCGCTGCCAGGCCCGGATGCCCGGCATCGGCACCGGCCTCGAGATCGCCTTCGAGCGCGCTCCTGATCAGCCGCTCCGCCATGCCCGGTTGTGGCGTGACGGGGCCGAGGAACAAGGCGTCTTCAGCGCGCGCGATCAGAAGCGTCGGGAAGTTCTCGATGTCGAGATCGCCGAGCGAGTCGGCCTCGTCTTCGATGTCGACCCAGGTGAAGTCGGCCTGGCCAGCAAAGCTCGCGGCAAGCGTTTCGAACGTGCCGCGGTAGTCGCGGCACGAGCCGCACCACGCTGCGCACAGGCACGCGACCAGCGGCCGTGCCGCTGCACCGCTTTCAGCCAGCGACATGCAGCATGTCGTGGATCTCGTGCTCGTGCGTGGTCTGGCCGTCGAGGTTCACGGTCTGCCAGCCGTTGTCGTAAGTGACGGTGCGAAAGCGCCGCATCGGCATCATTCCGTGCGAGGTGGGAAAGAGCGCGTAGACGTCTTCGCCGCGGTGCAGCGCATCGACCACCTCCTGCACTTCGGCGATCTGCGGCTCGGTATGCCATTCGTTGTTCTGGGTGTCGACGGGTCCCCACTCGACCCCGGTGACACGCCCATCGGCGTCGAGACGAACCTTGGCAACGGCATGGACCTTCATCGCACTCTCCTCGGCTGGGCGCTCAGTATGCCGCGCGCTGCGGGACGCGTGGCTCAATGGCCAGCCAGGATCCACTCCACGGCGCGCTCCGCGATCATCAGCGTCGGCGAGTTGGTGTTGCCGCTCGTGATCGTCGGCATCACGCTCGCGTCGACGACGCGCAGGCCTTGAAGGCCGTGCACGCGCAGGTGCGAGTCGACCACGGCGAAGGGGTCGGCGGCCGGCCCCATCTTCGCGGTGCCCACGGGGTGGAAGATGGTGGTACCGATGTCGCCGGCGAGCTTGGCGAGGTCGGCGTCTGACTCGAACTGCACACCGGGCTTGATCTCGCGCGGCTTGAACGGCGCGAGGGCCGGCTGCGCGGCGATGCGGCGCGTGACGCGCAGGCTCTCCGCGGCGACGCGCCGGTCTTCCTCGGTCGAGAGGTAGTCGGGCGCGATGCGCGGGGCGGCGTTGGCGTCGGCCGAGCCGATGCGCACGTGGCCGCGGCTGGTCGGGTTGAGGTTGCAGACGCTGGCGGTGAGCGCGTCGTGCCGGTGCAGCGGCTCGCCGAAGGCATCGAGCGAGAGCGGCTGCACGTGGTACTCCAGGTTGGCGTGGGCCAGCCCGGGCCGGCTCTTCGTGAAGGCGCCGAGCTGCGAGGGCGCCATGCTCATCGGGCCGCTGCGGCTGGCCGCGTACTGGAGAGCGATCAGAGCCTTGCCCCAGAGCGTCGAGGCCATGGTGTTGAGCGTCTTCGCGCCCTCGATGCCGAACACGGCGCGGATCTGCAGATGGTCCTGCAGGTTCTCGCCCACGCCGGGCAATGCATGCCGTACCTCGATGCCATGGCCGCGCAACAGCTCGGCGTCGCCGATGCCCGAGAGCTGGAGGATTTGCGGCGAGCCGACGGCGCCCGCGGCCAGGATCACCTCGCCGCCGGGGGCGAGCCGCGCCAGGGCGCGGGCGCCACCGCCCACCGGCACGATCTCCACGCCGATCGCACGCGTGCCCTCGAACGTCACTCGGGCGATGTGCGCGCCAGTCCACACCTGCAGGTTGGTGCGCGCGATCACCGGCCGCAGAAAGGCCTTGCTCGCGTTCCAGCGGATGCCGGCGCGCTGGTTGACCTCGAAGTAGCCGACGCCTTCGTTGTCGCCGCGATTGAAGTCTTCGGTCTGCGGGATGCCGGCCTGAACGGCAGCGTCGCGAAAAGCGTCGAGGATCGGCCAGTGCAGGCGCTGCTTCTCCACCCGCCACTCGCCACCCGGCCGCTGCCCGGTGCGGTCGAAGCCGGGTGCCGCATGGAAGGCGTCGGCACCCTTGTAGAAGTCTTCGTGCCTGAGGAAATACGGCAGGCACTCGGCCCAGCTCCAGCCGGGGTTGGCGCCGTGCCCGTCGCCTGCTCCCCAGCCGTCGTAGTCGCGGGCCTGACCGCGCATGTAGATCATGCCGTTGATGCTCGAGCTGCCGCCCAGCACCTTGCCTCGCGGATAGCGCAGGCTGCGGCCGTTGAGGCCGGCCGCGGGCTCGGTGGCGTAGAGCCAGTCGGTGCGCGGGTTGCCGATGCAGTAAAGGTAGCCGACCGGGATGTGGATCCAGTGGTAGTCGTCGTGGCCGCCGGCCTCGATGAGCAAAACCCGCTTTGCCGGGTCGGCGCTCAGCCGGTTCGCGAGCAGGCAGCCGGCGGTGCCGGCACCGCAGACGATGTAGTCGTAGACCGGGTCGCTCATCGCTTTGCCGACGCGCTCAACGCGACACCGCTGCCAACACCGGGAACAGCTTGACCAGCCCGTCCGACATCACCTCGACGGCGAGCGCGGCGAGGATCAGGCCCATCAGTCGCGTCATCACGTTGATGCCGGTCTTGCCGAGCACGCGCGCGATGCGGCCGGCCAGGCTGAAGGCGATCCACACCGCGACGCCGATCACCACACCGTAGCCCGCGAGAATCGCGAGCTCCCACCAGTGACGCGTCTTCTCGGCGTAGATCACCATCGTCGAGATCGTCGCCGGGCCGGTAAGCAAGGGGATGGTGAGCGGCACGATGGCGATCGAGTCGCCCGCGTCGGCCTTGTCGCCGCCCTCGGCCAGGTCGGTGGTGCGGCTCTCGGCCGGCTGCGCATTGAGCATCTGCAGCGCCGACATCAGCAGCAGCATGCCGCCGCCCACCTGGAACGAGGCCAGCGAGATGCCGAAGAACTCGATGATGCGCAGGCCGGCCACCGCACTCACGGCGATGACCACGAACGCGCTCACCGCCGCCACGCGGATCGTGCGCTGGCGCTGCTCGCGCGTGAAGCCTTGCGTGAAGTGGATGTAGAACGGCAGCACGCCGATCGGATTCACGATCGCGAGCAGCGCGATGAAAGGCTTCAGGATCTCCACAGGACGCGATTGTCGTCGGCGAGTTCGCGCAGATAGGCCAGGCCCGGTACGGCGCGCGGGCCGTACCAGCTGAGCAACTCGCCGTCGACCCGGATCACCCGCGCCTGCGGGCACAGACGCTGCGCCTCCTCGACGTGACCGGCATCGAAAGCAAACGGCTCGGAGCTGAGCAGCACGAGCTCGACGTCGCGCAGCCACGGCTCGTTGCCGTCGACCACCGGGTAGCGCGCAGCGCCGCTCGGGCCGCCTTCGGTCGCCGGCAGTGTGTGCCAGCCGATGCGCGCCAGCATCTGCGAGATGTAGGTGTCGCGTGCGACGGTCATCCAGGGTTCGTGCCATATGAAGTACAGGACACGGAGCACGGGCCGCGCATCGGACCGGGTCGCGTCGAGCTCGCGGCCGAGGTCCCTGGCCAGAGCGGCAGCTCGTTCCGCCATGCCCGGCGCGCCGGCGAAGACGTCGGCCAGCTGGCCGACGAGCGCGAGGTTGTCGGCTGGCCCGAGCGGGTGCGTGACGACGATTTCGGGAGCGTCGGAGCCCCAGGCGCGCAGGGCGTCGACGGTTTCCAGCCGGGTCTCGTCGACATTGACGAGCACGTGCGTGGGCGCCAGCCGGCGCAGCTTGCGCAGGTTCACGTCCTTGGTGCCGCCGACCTTGGCGATGCTTCCGACGGCGCCCCGCGGGTGCACGCAAAAGCCGGTTCGCGCGACGAGGCGCTCGCCGAGCCCGAGCGCGAAGACAAGTTCGGTCAGGCTCGGTACGAGGCTCGCGATGCGCAACACAGTCGGCCGCGGCGCGTTCATGACCCGAGTACCCGAAAACAACAAATACGGCGCGACCCAGGCCTAAATTTTTGCCGTTTCACTTATATTTCCCAGTCTGTGTATGGAAGCAGCGCCTTCTTGAAATAGTTCACGACGGGTAGAAGTTCCACATATCTCGATAAAGAACAGGAAGGCAGCTTTTCCATGGGCAATAAACTGTACGTCGGCAATCTCTCGTACAACGTGCGCGACGAAGACCTCAACCAGGCGTTCGCGCAGTACGGATCGGTCGCATCGGCCAAGGTGATGATGGACCGCGATACCGGTCGCTCGAAAGGCTTCGGCTTCGTCGAGATGGGTTCCGATCCCGAAGCGCAAGCCGCCATCAACGGCATGAACGGCCAGGCACTCGACGGCCGCGCCATCGTTGTCAACGAGGCCCGCCCGCGTGAGGAGCGTCCGGGTGGTTTCGGTGGCGGCGGCAGCGGTGGCGGCGGCGGTAGCCGTGGCGGCTACGGCGGCGGCGGTGGTGGTACTGGCGGCGGCGGCGGTGGTTACGGCGGCGGCGGCGGCGGTGGTCGCTCCGGTGGCGGTGGCGGCTACGGCGGCGGCGGCGGCGGTAGTGGCGGCTACGGTGGCGGCGGCGGTGGCCGTTCCGGCGGCGGCGGCGGCTACGGTGGTGGCGGCGGTGGCCGTTCCGGCGGCGGCGGCTACTGAGCCCTGACCCGGCTCCTCGCGCTCGCCTCCGCGGCGCGAGATAGATCAAAGAAGGCGGTGCCGCGAAAGCGCACCGCCTTTTTCATTCCCCCTGCCGACGCTTGCGCGCTCGGCCGGACAG
>JAYVNL010000139.1:0-38390 GCA_043758495.1 Rhizobacter sp. | reverse complement strand
TCACGAACGGTCGAGCGAACCGCGCAGCAAGCGCGACCGAAGCGAGGCCCAGGATCATCAGCAGACGAAGGGGCTGCGGCTCTTCGTAGTGGTCGTTGCCACCGGCGATATTGATCGCGAAGGTCACGAAATATGCCAGGGCGGTGACCGCGGCCCCGATTTCGAGGAAGCGAATCCCGGCGAAACGGAAGGCCACTGCGAATTCGTGCTCGAGTTCACGAATACGAAAGGCGCGAACTCCGAGGCGGCGCCTGATCAGCAAGGATAGTGTCGAGCGCATGCATCCTCGAGCCGGAACGATTCCGACCGACCGCTTTATATCGACCCACCGAATCAAAAATGAAGCCAGGCATCACTGCCCTCTTGCCTGACCGGCCCTATCTGGTGCCGACCGACCGGCGCGAATTGCTTCCCTTTCGGGTACGCCTCGCCGAAAACACTCAAGATCTTCACAAGGCGGTCGAAGTCAGAGCGGCGGCTTACGCAAGGCACATCCCCGAAATGGGAGAAGCATTGCGCGAGCCCGAGGCCGACGACCTTCGTGCGGACGCATTGCTCCTCATCGCCGAGAGCAAGCTCGACAAGGAAGTGGTCGGATCGCTTCGATTGCAGCCCAATTTCAGCAGGCCACTGCGCATCGAAGGCGAGATGGTGCTTCCGGAAACCTTCAAGGGCCGGCGGCTGGTTGAGGCGAGGCGTTTGGGTGTCGACAATGGAAGCTCTGGCAGGATGGTCATGGTCGCGCTTGTCAAAGCGGCCTACGAGTTGTGTCACGCGAGCGACATCGAGTACGTCGTGGTCGCAGGTCGCCGTTCCGTCGCGACCATGTACCGCGCGATGCTCTTTGACGACATCCTGGACGGTGCCACCATTTCGCTGTCGTACGCAGAAAACCTTCCGCACAGCGTGTTCTCCATGCCGATCCTCGACGCTGATCGCCGCTGGCGGACGACGCGCCACAGTCTCTACGACTTCATGGCGCGCACCGAGCACCCCGACATCAGCGTCGACTACGACCGCGTCTTCGCCGCCTTTCCGAAGCCTTGAGCTCGCTGCCGTCGGTCTCCGGGCTTCGCGGAGCGGCTCATGACCCGCCGAGACCCGCTGCTGCGGTGGTCGTCACCCGCCAGGCCGGACAAGCAGGCGGCAGAACTGTTGCCTGCCGGGGTCGACGGTCATACCCTCGAACTTTCGATGAGGCGGGTCGCCCGCCAACTTGGCAATGCCCGTTTCCTGGTGGTCAATGTCGAATCCGCCGACGTTGCCGACCTGCACACGGGAATTGAAGCCTTCATTGCCGCCGGTGGCGTTGCCCGCGTCTGCCTTGCCGGTGACCGGAAAACGCTGGGCCGACTCGGCAACGCGGTGTTCGACAACGACCATGTCGGCCTGATGCTCGACGCCGTCGATGCCGACACGCCGTGCGCCGATCTGGTCTGGGACCGCATCGAAGCCGTTCGCTTCAGCGCTGCATTCGTCGCCGCCGCGGTGAGCAACCTACGCTTCTGCTGCGCTCTCGAATCGATGCTGGGCCTGGCGCGAGACATCGGCCTGTGCACGCTAGGTGCGAACGCCGTGCCGGGTGGCGCCAGCCTCGGTGGCCGTGCAGACTTCGACTACCTGCCCGTCGAAGAATCATTGCTGGGGTCCGGGCACGAGCTGCGACGCCCGCCGAATCGCGCGTCGCTGCGACTCCCCGCTATGCTTTCCCGATAAGCTGCCGGAGTGCTTCTGGCAGCGGCACCGACCGCTCCTGCCGATAGTTCACCCATACCGTCCTGGCGCCGCCGGTTGCGTAGAGCACGCCGGGTTCATCGCTCCGCTCCAAGGTGATGTAGGTCTCAAAACTGGTTCGACCAAGGCCGGCGACGTAGTGCTTCGCGAGCACCTCGCCGGGGTACTTGAGCTGCTTCAGGAAGTTGCAGAAGGTGTTGACGATGACCGGGCCTTCCCCGGCGGCGTCGGGCGACGGGCCGACGGTGCGGTACATCCACTCGATGCGGATGGTCTCGAGGTAGCGGAAGTAAATCGTGTTGTTGACGTGGCCCATCGCGTCCATGTCGCCCCAGCGGATCGGGATCGTCATCTCGAGCGTCAACTTCTTGTCGTCGGGGAGGTCGAAGCGCATGGCGACTCCTTCAGGCGCGCGGCAGGTCGAGCTCGCGGTAGAGCCGATCGACGAGCGCCCGCAAAGCCTCGAGTTCCGCTTCCGCGTGACCGAGCCGCGCCTTCATGGCCGCGAGCTCGCTGGTGGCGACGAAGTCGTCGTCGTCCGCGGCCGCCGCGAAGCGGCTGGCGTCGACATCGCCGCTGAGCAGGTGCACCCAGCGCGATTCGCGCGAGCCGGCGGCCCGTGGCAGCTTCAGGGCGAGCGCGCCGCCCTTGTCGGCGGCGCGGCCGGCAAGCTCGTCGAGGAAGCCTTCGACCGAAGACAGGTCGGCGAAGCGGTGCAGCCGCTCGCTGTGGGTGCGCAGTTCGCTCGTCGTCTGCGGGCCACGCAGCATCAGCGTGCAAAGCAACGCCACCGACTGCGATGGCAGCGCCAGCACCCGGCCGAGGTTGTGCTCGTAGCGGGTCACACGCGAGCCGCTGGCCTCGAACACCAGCGACAGCAACTTCAGCGCGTCGATCGTGGCCTGCACGTCGCCTTCGCTCACCGCCATCACCGGATCGCGCGCCGTCTTCTGGTTGCAGCCGAGCGTGAGCGAATTGAGCGACAGCGGATAGCTGTCGGGCACCGTGTGCGCCTTCTCGACGAGAACGCCGAGGACGCGCGCCTCGAGCAGGGAAAGCGCCCTCAAATGGCGAACCCGTCGTCGGCCTGGACGATCGCGCCGTTGACGAAGTGGCTCTCGTTGGCGCACAGCATCATGAGCACGACATCGAGGTCCGACGCGCTGCCGACACGCTTGCGCGGCATGGATTCGACGAATTTCCGTCCGGAGTCGGTGCTCCACTGATGGAGCGTCATCTCGGTGTCGATGTAGCCGGGGCAGATGGCGTTGACGTTGATGCCGAACGGGCCCCATTCGAGCGCCATCGCCTTGGTCATGTGGACGACGGCCGCCTTGCTCATCGCGTAGACGCCGGTCCGCGCCGTGACACGCAGCCCCAGCATCGACGAGATGTTGACGATGCGGCCACCGATGAAGGTGCCCGGCGCAGCGCCCTTGGCGCGCGCGATCATCCGCTTGCCGACTTCCTGGGCGACGAAGAAGGCGCCGCGGGTGTTGACATCGAACATCGTGTCGAAGTCGTCCGGCGTCGCGTCGATCAGCTTCTGCGCCGAGGCCACGCCCGAGTTGTTGACCAGGATGTCGATCGTTCCCATCTCGGTCTCGGTGTGGGCGACGGCAGCCTTGATGCTGTCGTGATCGGTGACATCGAGTGGCACGACATGGGCATCGCCGCCTTCGGCCTCGATTTCCGCGCGCAGGCTCTTCAGCCTTTCGACGCGGCGACCGGCCAGGGCCACCCCGGCGCCGGCCCGCGCCAGCACCCGCGCGAACTGTTCGCCGAGACCGCTGGAAGCACCGGTGACGAGGGCGACGCGGCCCGAGAGATCGATCTGATAGCTCATGTTCTTGCAGTGACCTGCGCTCCGTAGAATCGACACGAGTTTAGGTGACACGATGCCCATGACCCCTGCAGAGATCCTGGCCGCGCATGGCCCCCGTGAAGCGATGGAATACGACGTCGCGATCGTCGGCGCCGGACCGGCCGGCCTGGCCACCGCGATCCGCCTCAAGCAGCTCGCGGCCGAGCGCGGCAAGGAGGTCTCGGTGATCGTGCTCGAGAAGGGTTCGGAGCCCGGCGCCCACATCCTGTCGGGCGCGATCATGGACCCGCGCGCCATCAGCGAGCTGATCCCCGACTGGAAAGAAAAGGGTGCGCCGCTCAACCAGCCGGTCACCGCCGACCGCTTCCTCTTCCTCACCGAAAAAAGCGCCACGGCGACGCCGCATGCCCTCCTGCCCGACTGCTTTCGCAATCACGGCAACTACGTCGTCAGCCTGGGCAACGTGGTGCGCTGGATGGCGCAGCAGGCCGAAGCGCTCGGCGTCGAGATCTTTCCGGGCTTCCCGGCGGCGGAGGTGCTCTACGCCGACAACGGCGCCGTCAAGGGCGTGGCCACCGGCAACCTCGGCATCGGCAAGGATGGCGAGCCGACCGCGAACTTCCAGCTCGGCATGGAACTGCACGCGAAGTACACGGTGTTCGCCGAGGGCTCGCGCGGCAGCCTCGGCCGCCAGCTCATCGCCAAACTCAAACTCGACGAGGGCCGCGATCCCCAGAGCTATGCCATCGGCCTGAAGGAGCTGTGGGAAGTCGCGCCGGCGAACGCGCAGCCCGGCCTCGCCGTCCACACGGCCGGCTGGCCACTCGACACCTCGACCTACGGCGGCTCCTTCCTCTATCACCTCGACAACGGCCAAGTTGAGCTCGGCTTCGTCGTCGGCCTCGACTACGCGAATCCGTACCTCAGCCCGTTCGAGGAATTCCAGCGCTGGAAAACGCACCCCGAGATCAGGAAAATGCTCGATGGCGGCAAGCGGCTCGGCTACGGCGCCCGCTCGATCACCTCCGGCGGCATCCTCAGTCTGCCGAAGACCGTGTTCCCGGGCGGCGCCTTCGTCGGCTGCGAGGCCGGCTACCTGAATGCGAGTCGCATCAAGGGCAGCCATGCCGCGATCAAGACCGGCATGCTCGCCGCCGAGGCGGCGTTCGATGCCGTCACGGCAGGCCGCCAGCACGACGAGCTGTCGACGTATCCGGCGGCGTTCGAACAGAGCTGGCTGCGTGGCGAGCTCGAGCAGTCGAAGAACTTCAAGCAGTGGTTCAAGAAGGGCTTCTACGTCGGCGCGCTGATGTCGGGCATCGAGCAGTGGCTGCTGCCGCGGCTGGGCTTCAAGGCGCCACCGTGGACGATCCATCACACCCAGGCCGACCACCTCTACCTGAAGCCAGCGGCCGAGTGCCAGGCCATCGTCTACCCGAAGCCCGACGGCAAGATCAGCTTCGACCGGCTGACGAGCGTGTTCGTGAGCAACACCAACCACGCCGAGGACCAGCCGGCGCACCTCACGCTGAAGGACGCCAGCGTGCCGGTGCAGGTGAACCTCGCGAAGTACGCCGGGCCGGAGAGTCGCTACTGCCCGGCGGCCGTCTACGAGTACGTCAACGAGGGCGGAAAGGATCGCCTGCAGATCAACGCCCAGAACTGCGTGCACTGCAAGACCTGCGACATCAAGGACCCGACCCAGAACATCGTCTGGGTCACGCCGGAAGGCGGCGGCGGTCCGAACTACGTCGGCATGTGATGACGGCGGTCGCCGCGACGGTCGTGCCGGGCGCCATCGCGGCGGCCACGGCGAGGCGCTGGCTCGACGCGATCGAGCCGGTCTACGTGACCGCTCGCAGCGATCCGTATCGGCCGGGCTTCGATCGCACCAGTTCGTCGCTGCGCCTCGCCTCGCTGCCTGCGATCGAAGTCGCTGCCGTACTCGCCGAGGTCTTCGTCGGCAGCATCGCCGAGGCTTGCCGGAGCAGCCTTGGCGCGCAGATCGGTTGCGCCGTCGACCATTGCTGGGTGCGCCGCCAGTACCCGCTGCTGCGCTGTCCGCCCGGCCACGCCGCCCATCGCTGGCATCAGGACGGCGCCCTCGCCTTCGACTTCCTTCGCGGCGACCCGGCGGCGGCGCTGCTTCCAATGTGGACCTGCTGGATCGCGCTCACGCCGTGCGGCGACGATGCGCCCGGGCTCGAGTTCTGCGGCGAAGACGGCGGCACCCTGTTGCCGATCGCCGAGCTCGCTGACGATGCGGTTGCACGCTGGCATGTGGGCAGCGGCCGACATCGCCCGGTCCTCGCTGCCGGCGACGCCGTGGTCTTCGGACCCGGCCTCGTCCACCGCACCCATGTCCATGCCGGGATGACGCGCGAGCGCACCAGCATCGAGCTGCGCTTCCTCGCCACCGAGCGGCTGCCGGCGCGGATGCGCGGAACCCGCCTCGTCGCCGTCCACTGACACCCTTCACGAAAGCCGCAGCCATGTCCGAATTCCGACCCGTCGTTCTCACCGCCGCCAAGCTTTGGCCGCCGATGATGGAAGCGCTGCACGGTGCCTTCGAGGTCCATGATCGTGTCCACCAGACCGACCCGGCTGCGCTCGCAGCGATCGCGCCGCGGGTGCGCGCGATCGCGGCCAGCGGCGAGTCGAAGGTGCCGCGCGAGCTCATCGCGCAGCTGCCGGCGCTCGAGATGATCTCGGTGTTCGGCGTTGGCTACGACGGCGTCGACGTTGCCGCGGCGCGCGAGCGCGGCATTGCCGTCACGCACACCCCGAACGTCCTCAACGACGAGGTCGCCGACCTCGCCATCGCACTGATGCTCGCGGTCTCACGCCGCATCGTCGAGGCCGACCGCTACGTGCGCAGCGGCCAGTGGCCGAAGGGACCGATGCCGCTGGCACGCAAGGTCAGCGGTGCACGGCTCGGCATCGTCGGCCTCGGTCGCATCGGCCAGGCCATCGCGACGCGGGCAGAGGCCTTCGGAATGAGCGTGGCCTATACGTCACGGAGCGCGAAAGCGGGCGTCGCCTACCGCTATTTCCCGAGCCCGGAAGCGCTCGCCGCCGAGGTCGATTTCCTCGTCGTCATCACGCCGGGCGGTGCCGGGACGAGAAAGCTCATCGACGCGCGCGTGCTCGCCGCGCTCGGCAAGAAGGGCGTCCTCGTCAACGTCGCCCGCGGCTCGGTGGTCGACGAGGCGGCGCTCGTCGAGGCGCTGCAGAACGGCACCATCGCCGGCGCCGGCCTCGACGTCTTCGAGAACGAACCGCACGTGCCCGAGGCATTGTTCGCGCTCGACAACGTCGTCCTCGTGCCGCACATCGGCAGCGCCACCTGGGAGACGCGGCAGGCGATGTCCGACCTCGCCTTCGGCAACCTGCAGGCGCACTTCGCCGGCCGGCCGCTGTTGTCGCCGGTGCCGGCATGAGCCGCGCCAGGCCGCCCGAAGGGGCTCGTTCCCGATCGGCGGGACCGGCCGAAGACCGCAGGGTGGGCCAGTGAGCGCTGTCGCCTCGGCGCCGTTCGACCTCGGCGGGCGCATCGCGCTCGTCACCGGCGGTGGCTCCGGGCTCGGCCTGGCAATGGCACGCGGATTGGCCTCGGCGGGTGCGCGGGTGGTGCTCAACGGTCGCGGCATCGACAAACTCAACGGCGCCGCAGCGGCGTTGCGGAGCGACGGCTTCGCAGTCGAGACCGCGGCGTTCGACGTCGCCGATTCGGCGGCGGTCGCCGCCGGCATGGCCGAGCTGGCCGCACGCGTCGGCGCCGTCGACATCCTCGTCAACAACGCCGGCATCCAGCACCGGGCGCCGATCGAAGACTTCAGCGACGCCGACTGGCGCCGCCTGATGGCAACCAACCTCGATGCGCCGTTCTACCTCGCCCGCGCCGTCATCCCGGCGATGAAGAAGAAGGGCGCCGGCAAGATCATCAACATCGCGTCACTGGCGTCGACGCTGGCGCGGCCGACGACGGTGCCGTACCAGACGAGCAAGGGCGGCATCGCCATGTTCACGCGCGGCCTCGCCGTCGAACTGGCGCCGCACGGCATCCAGGTCAACGCCATCGCGCCTGGGTTCTTCCGCACCGAGATGAATACGGCGCTCACGACCAACGCCGACTTCACCGCGTGGGTCGAGAAGCGCACGCCGGCCGGCCGCTGGGCCGAGCCGTCGGAACTGGCCGGCGCGGCCGTTTTCCTCGCTTCGAGCGCGGCCGGCTACGTCACCGGCCAGATCCTCTACGTCGACGGCGGCTTCACCGCCAGCATGTAGTCCTCGCGTTCAGTCCTGCCCTTCCGTGAGGGCATCGAGCTGGAAGCGGCCGTCCTCGTGGACGAGCCAGATCTCGGTGAACTTGAGGCCGCTGGCGAGCCGCGACGGCACCGGCAAGGCGACGCGGCGAATCATCTCGATCACCGCGACGCTCACCTCCGGCGCATGCGACGGCCCGCGCACGAGCCTCACATCGCGCGTCTGGCCGAACGCGTCGACCGTCGTCTCGACGACGACGACGGCATGGATCAACGGCGGCAGCCGGCCCTTGAAGATACGCGACGCATACGCCGCGTAGATGTTGCGCGCGGCATCGAGCCGATATTCACGCGCGCTGACTGCCGCCGATACCTCCTGCAGGCTGGTGCGCAGCGGTTCGGTGAAGTAGGCCGGCTCGCTTGCGCCGGCTCCCGCATGAAGGGCCAGCAGGACCGCGGCACTCGCGAGATGGAAACGTTTCATCGAAGACCCCCGGCGCGGCTCGGCTGCCGCGTGAGCGGGTCCGCAGCGCTGCCGGAATTGGCGGGCGCGACGGACCGGAGGTCAGCTTAGAAGCACGAGGCTCTGCGTGGCTCGCCGCCGCCGACCGACCGGCCGGCCCGGGCGCGCGGCCGTGCTGCCGTTCACGGTGTCATCGGTAACGAAGGGTGGCGCCGGAGACCGGGTCGAAGAGATGGACGGCGCCGGTGTCGACGGCGAGCTGCAACACCTCTCCGGGCCGGGCTGCGCTGCGGCCGTGGATCACAACCACGATCTGCGAGCTGCCGACCTGCACGAGCAGTTCGGTCTCGGCCCCCGTCGGCTCGACGACGATCACCTCGGCAGGCACCGTCCGCTCGCTTGCCTGGTCACCGCGGCCAATGCCGAGATCACCCGGCCGCACGCCGTAGGCGACGGCCTGCCCCGTCTGCCCCGGGCCGTCGTCCGGCAGTGGCCAGCGGACGCCGGACTCGGCCTCGACCCAGGCGATACCGTCGGCGCGCCGCACCGTGCCGCTCACGACGTTCATCGACGGCGAGCCGATGAACTGGGCGACGAACAGGTTCGCCGGCCGGTCGTAGAGCTCGAGCGGCGTGCCGATCTGTTCGATGCGGCCGTCCTGCATGACGACGATGCGATCGGCCATCGTCATCGCCTCGACCTGGTCGTGGGTCACGTAGACGGTGGTCGTCTTCAGGCGCTGGTGCAGCGCCTTGATCTCGGCGCGCATCGCCACCCGCAGCTTGGCGTCGAGGTTCGACAGCGGCTCGTCGAAGAGGAAGACCTTCGGGTCGCGCACGATCGCGCGGCCCATTGCCACCCGCTGCCGCTGGCCGCCCGAGAGCTCGCGCGGGAAGCGCTGCAGATACGGGCCGAGGTTGAGGATCTTGGCCGCGTGGTCGACGCGCTCAGCGGTCAATTTCGGGTCGGCCTTGCGCAGGCGCAGGCTGAAGCCCATGTTGGCAGCGACCGTCATGTGCGGATAGAGCGCGTAGCTCTGGAACACCATCGCGATGTCGCGGTCCTTCGACTCGATGTCGTTGACGATCTGGCCATCGATCGAGATCGTGCCGCCGCTGATCTCCTCGAGACCGGCGAGCATGCGCAGCAGCGTCGACTTGCCGCAGCCCGACGGGCCCACCAGCACGGTGAACTCGCCATCCGCGATGTCGAAGCCGATGCCGTGGATGACCTCGGTGCTGCCGAAGCGCTTCTCGACGTTGCGGAATGCGAGGGATGCCATCGGAGCGTTCCTGGCCGCTGCTAGCTCTTCACGGCGCCGGCCGTGAGGCCGCCCACCATGTAGCGCTTGAACGCGTAATAGATCGCGGCGGGCGGCAAGGCATAGATGAAGCCGGTGGCCATGAGCAGTTCCCACGGCGAATCGTCGGCGGAAAGGAAGTTGCCGAGCGCGACCGAGAGCGTGAGGCTTCGGTCGTTCGAGAGCAGCAGGAAGGCGAACAGGTATTCGTTCCACGCCAGCAGCAACGCGTAGGTTCCTACCGCCACGAGCGAAGGCAGCATCAGCGGCAGGTAGACGAGGCGAAAGAGTTGCAGCGGCGAAGCGCCGTCGATGCGGGCGGCTTCGTCGAGCTCCCAGGGCAGCTTGTCGCTCGCCTGCTTCAGCACCCAGATGCAATAGGGCGACGCGATCGTCACCATCGCCAGGATTAGCGCCCACTGGTTGTTGAGCAGGCCGTAGTTGCCCATGGTCTTGTACATGGGCACGGCGAGGAAGGCGGCGGGAATGAAGTAGGTGAAGAGGGCGAGGTTCATCACCGTACGACCGCCCGGCACCTTGAGGCGGCTGATCGCGAACGCCGCCGTAGTGGCCACCAGCAGCGTGATCGCCGCCACCGAGACCGCGATCAGCACCGAGTTCCACAGCTGGATCCAGAAATGGTCGAGGTAGAAGTGCTTTCGCCCGAACACAACCGCGAAGTTGTCGAGCGTCGGGTTCTTCGGCCAGAGCCGACCCGAGGTCGCCGAATCGCGCGGCGAAATCGCGAACAGGAAGAGGTGATAGACCGGGATGATGGTCCAGAGGAACAGTGGAATGCCGATCAGCAGCAGCTTGGCCTCGGTGCTCACGGCACGCCACGTCACGCGCTTCATTTGCTCAGGCGCTTCATCATGAAGTAGACCAATGGCAAGACCAGCGGCAAGGCCACCACGATCGAGGCCATCGCGAGGTCGACCTGATCGAGCCGCAGGTAGCGGATGCCGAGGGTGGCCAGCACGTGGGTGAGGTCGGCCGGGCCGCCGCCGGTGAGCAGGTAGACGCTGTTGAAATCGCCGAGCGTCCAGATCATCGAAAGGATGGTCGAGGTGAGGTAGAGCGTCTTCATCGCGGGCCAGGTGATGAAGCGGAACTTCTGCCAGTTGGAGGCGCCGTCGACCGAGGCCGCTTCGTATTGCTCGCCCGGAATCGCAAGCCGGCCGGCGACGAGGATCAGGGTCCAGAACGGCAGCGACTTCCAGATGTGCATCAGCATCGAGAGCGAGAGCGCGAGCGTCGGGTCGTTGAGCCAGTTGGGACCATCGATGCCGAACCAGCGAAAAAGCGAGGTGTTGATCACGCCCCACTCCGGATTGAGCATGAAGCGCACCGAGAGGATGGTCGGGATCGACGGCACCGCCCAGGGCAGGATGAAGAGCAGCGACAGCGCCTTGATCCACCAGCGCGAGGTGACGAAGAAGCCCGAGAGGAGCAGCGCGACCGCCATCTTGAGGTTGATGGCGACGACGAGAAAGACGACCGTGTTGATCGCCGTGCGAAAGAAGATCGGGTCCTCGAACAGCTTGACGTAGCTCGCCGGGTGTCGTGCCAGCCAGAGGCCGTAGCCTACCGGGTAGAGCACGAACACCGCGAACACGGTCAGGTAGGGCAGCACCATCGCGCGGCCCCAGAAGAGCCACGGGCTCACCCCAGCCCGCGGCGGACGCGCCACGGGCAACGAAGCGGCGAGCGCGGTGCTCACGGCAGTCTTCTCCCGAGAGGGCCTACTGCGCGACCGTCTTGATGCGAGCGATCATTTCGTCGACGGCCTTGTCGACCGGGATCTTCTCGTTGAGCACGCGGTTGGCGGCCTTGGCCCAGACGTTCTCGTTGTTGAGGATCGTGAACTTGTAGTTCTTGGTGAATTCGAACGGCACCGTGCCCGACATGTACTGGTTGTAGACCGAGAGGCGGTGCTGGTCGGCTTTCCAGAAGGCACTTTGCTGCCCGATCTTGGTGACCGGGAACCAGCGGCCGAGCGAGCCCTCGACGTAGGGCGTGAGGTTGGCTTCGTCCATCAGGAACGCGACGAACTGCTTGGCCGCCACCTTGTTCTTGCCCTCGCGAAAGATCACGCCGGTCTTGACCGCCGTGCGGTAGACCATCTTGCTGCCGTCGGGCTTCAGCGGGAAACCCGCGGTGGCGATCAGCTCGGTGTAGTTCTTCTTTCCGGTGGCGCGCTGCGCATCGGTGAGCGAGGCGTTGTTGGCGTCGTCGAGGTGCTTGGCGGCGATCGAGATGGTCGCGTTGTGCGTCATCACCGTGGTCTTGTTGTGGAAGGCGACGTTGTTGTCGGGGTCCTTCCAGGTCGTCGACGACGGCGGCGAGCAGCCCTTGACGTAGGGCGCGACGTAGTCGGTGAGCGCATTGACCAGGCCGGCCTTCACGGCCGGGTCGTCGACGAGGAGCTTGCCGCTGTCGTTCACGAGCTTGACGTTGTAGGCGTCGGCGAAGGTGAGGAAGGAGAAGAACGAGTCGCTCGAATCGACGCCGAGCGGCTGGCCGATGCCGAAGCCCCGGTTGCCGGTCTTCTGGCGATAGGCGGGCTGGACCTTGTCGCACCAGAACGACCAATACTCCTTCCACGTCGTCGGGATGTCGCTTTCCTTGAAGCCCGCGTCGGCCAGCATGTCTTTCCAATACTGGATGTGCATGGTCTGCTGCTTGATCGGGAAGGCGTAGTAGGCGCGCGTTTTCGCGACGTCGTTATAGAGGAAGGTGGTCTCGACCGTGTTGGCGGCGAAGCGAGCGCGGATCGGGTCGATCACGCTCGAGATGTCTTCGAGCTTGCCGTCGAACGCCCATTTGGCGGTGACTTGAAAGTCGTAGACATCGGCATAGGCGACGTCGGGCGGGTTGTTCGAATCGAGCGCGGAGACCGTTTTCGGGATCATGTCCTGGATCGGGTACTGCGACAGCTCGACCTTGATCTTCGGGTGCTTGGCCTCGAACTTTTTGATCGCCGCGTAGAGCGCGTCGTCT
The DNA here is from genome assembly GCA_043758495.1 of Rhizobacter sp. Classification (GTDB taxonomy): domain Bacteria; phylum Pseudomonadota; class Gammaproteobacteria; order Burkholderiales; family Burkholderiaceae_C; genus Schlegelella_A. The sequence goes on along the minus strand of JAYVNL010000139.1, from coordinate 25,803 downwards.
TCGGACTTGTAGAAACCCTTGACCCACCACACGGTGAGCTTTTCCTGCGCCATCGCGGGCCCCGCGAAGACCAGCGCAAAGCCGGCGAGTACCTCGAGCACGGTGCCGGCGATCGTCTTCCTCATGTCGTCTCCTGAGAGTGGTTATGCGGCAGCCTGCGCCGCTCGCGAAAACGTTACCGGAAGACGAGCCAAGTCTCAATCCGGGATTGGCGCCGGTTGTCTGAACAACCGACCCGCCCCTACACGCTCCACGACGGCTTTCTTTTGTCGATGAAGGCCTGCACGCCCTCGAGCGCCGACGCTTCCATCATGTTCGCGGCCATGGTACGACCGGCGTCTTCGTAGGCCGACTCGACGTCGGCCTCGATCTGGCGGTAGAAGAGCTGCTTGCCCATGGCGATGGCGACGCGCGGCTTGGCAACGATGGCCGCGACCAGCGACTCGACCTCGGCATCGAGCGCCTCGACGGCGACGACACGGTTGACGAGGCCACGCTGCTCGGCTTCGTCGGCAGAAATGAAGTCGCCCGTGACCAGCATCTCGAAAGCGGCCTTGCGGCCGACGTTGCGCGACAGCGCCACGCTCGGCGTCGAGCAGAAGAGACCGAAGTTGACGCCGCTGACCGCGAACCGCGCCGTGTTGGCGGCGACGGCGAGGTCGCAGGCGGCAACGAGCTGGCAGCCGGCCGCCGTGGCAATGCCCTGCACGCGCGCGATCACCGGCACCGGCAGGCGCTGGATCGCCAGCATCGTCCGCGAGCAGCGCGCGAACAGCTTCTCGTAGCCGCGCTGCGACGGCTCGACACGCATCTCCTTCAGGTCGTGGCCGGCGCAGAAAGCCTTGCCGTTCGCGGCGATGACGACGACGCGCGCCGAGTCGTCGCGAGCGACTGCGTCGAGCTCGGCCTGCAAGGCTTCGAGCATGCCGTCGCCGAGGGCGTTGAACGATTGCGGGCGATCGAGCGTGAGGCGGACGACTCCGCGTGAATCGCGCTCGCGCGCGACGAAGGGGGTCGTGGTGGAGTCGGGCTGGGGCATCACGTTTTCTCCGGGTCGAGGGCCGAAGCCGAGCGGGCGCGCTCGCGCAGCTGGAATTTCTGGATCTTGCCGGTCGCCGTCTTCGGGATCGGCTCGAAGCGGATCTCGCGCGGCACCTTGTAGCCGGCGAGGAGCTTCTTGCAGTGGGCTACCAGGTCGGCGGCCGCGACATCGGCACCCACCTTCAGCTCGACGAAGGCGACCGGCGCCTCGCCCCACTTCGGATCGGGCTTGGCCACGACCGCGCAGACGAGGACGGACGGGTGGCGGTAGAGCGCGTCTTCCACTTCGAGCGAGCTGATGTTCTCGCCGCCCGAGATGATCACGTCCTTGCTGCGGTCCCTGATCTTCACGTAGCGGTCGGCCTCGAGCACGGCGAGGTCGCCGGTGTGGAACCAGCCGCCCTCGAAGGCCTTCGCGGTCGCCGCCGGGTTCTTCAGGTAGCCGTTCATCACGATGTTGCCGCGGAACATGATCTCGCCCATCGTTGCGCCATCGGCAGGGACCTCGGCCATCGTGTCCGGGTGCATCACGGTCATGCCTTCCTCGAGCGCGTAGCGCACGCCCTGGCGGCCGTTGAGCCGGGTCTGCTCCGAGAGACTCTCGTCCTGCCACGACGCCCGCTTGACGGCGACCGAGGCCGGCCCGTAGACCTCGGTGAGACCGTAGACGTGGGTGATGTCGAAGCCGATCGCGGCCATGCCCTCGATCATCGATGCCGGCGGCGCGGCGCCGGCCACCATCGCCCTCACCGGGTGGTCGATGCCTTCGCGCAACCCGGCCGGTGCGCCGATGAGCAGGTTGTGGACGATCGGCGCTGCGCAGTAGTGGTCGACTCGCTCGGCGCGGATCGCTGCGAAGATGGCCGCGGCCTCGACCTTGCGCAGGCAGACGTGGGTGCCGCCGAGCATCGCCACCGTCCACGGGAAGCACCAGCCGTTGCAGTGGAACATCGGCAGCGTCCACAGGTAGCGCGGGAAATGCGGCATCGTCCAGGTCGCGGCGTTGCAGACCGCGTTGAGGTATGCGCCGCGGTGGTGGGTGACGACGCCTTTCGGATCGCCGGTCGTGCCCGAGGTGTAGGAGATCGCGATCGCGTCCCATTCGTCGCGCGGGCCGGCGAGCATCGGCAGCGGCGCGTGGGCGGCGAGCAGCGCTTCGTACTCGTGCCCGCCGATGCGCTCGCCGGGACCGGTGTATTCGCTGTCGCAGACGTCGATCACGATCGGGGCACGGCCGTAGTCGCCCTGCAGGATGCGAAGCGCGGCCGCCATCGTCGGCGCCAGCTCGCGGTCGGTGATGAGCACGGCGCATTCGCAGTGGTTCAGTTGCCAGGCGATGAGGGGCGCGTCGAGCCGGGTGTTCAGCGTGTTGAGAACGGCGTTCAGCGCCGGCACCGCGTAGTGCGCCTCGATCATTTCCGGCGTGTTGTGCAGCATCGCGCTCACCGTGGTGCCGCGACCGACGCCAAACGAACGCAGCGCCGCGGCCAGCCGTGCCGCGCGAGCGTGGACCTGCCGCCAGTCGTAGCGGCGGCCGCCGTGCGCCACCGCCTCGAGATCGCCAAAGACCTCGCCGCTGCGCTCGACGAAGCTCACCGGCGACAGGGCGACGAAGTTGGCGTCGTTGCGGTCGAGACCGTGGTCGTAGATGCTCATCGCGTCGTCTCCAGGGCCTGGTCGATGTCCCACAGGATGTCGTCGATGTGCTCGATCCCGACCGACAGGCGGACCATGTCGGGCAGGACGCCGGCGGCGCGCTGCTGGGCTTCGTCGAGCTGGCGGTGAGTCGTCGACGCCGGGTGGATGACGAGGGTCCGCGTGTCGCCGATGTTGGCGAGATGGCTCATGAGCTGTGCCGACTCGATGAACTTCACGCCGGCGGCGAGCCCGCCCGCCGTACCGCCGCTCGACGCGACGCCGAACGCGAGCAGCCCCGACGCCCCCGGAACGCCGCCGACGGTCCGCATCTGTTTCGAGACGAGCTCGTGCTGCGGATGATCGTCGAGCCCGGGATAGTTGACCCAGCCGACGCTGCGGTGGCCGCGGAGGAACTTCGCCACCGCGAGCGCATTCGCGCAGTGCCTCTCCATCCGCAGCGGCAGCGTCTCGACGCCCTGAAGAATCTGCCAGGCGCTCATCGGCGACAGCGCGGCGCCGTAGACGCGCAGCGTTTCCATGCGCGCCCGCATGGTGAAGCCGAAGTCGCCGAAAGTCTCGTAGAACTTGACGCCGTGATAGCCCTTCGAGGGTTCGGTCATGCCGGGAAACTTGCCGTTGTCCCACGGGAACCTGCCGCTCTCGATCATCACGCCGCCGAGCGTGGTGCCGTGGCCGGCGAGGTACTTGGTCGCGGAGTGGACGACGATGTCGGCGCCGAAGCGGATCGGGTTGCAGAGGAACGGCGACGGCACCGTGTTGTCGATGATCAGCGGCACGCCGTGCGCGTGGGCGACCTCGGCCGCAGCAGCGATGTCGAGCACCGCCAGACTCGGGTTGCCGAGGCTTTCGGCGAAGACCGCGCGCGTGTTCGGCCGCATCGCCGCAGCCAGAGCGTCGGCCGAGCCGGCGTCGACGAAAGTCGTTTCGATGCCGAGCCTGGCGAGGTTGACGGCGAGCATGCTGACGCTGCCGCCATAGAGCGCGCCAGCAGCGACGACGTGGTCGCCCTGCTGCAGCAGCGTCAGCAGCGCGATCGCCTCGGCGGCCATGCCGCTGGCCGAGGCGAGACCGGCGCGGCCGCCTTCGAGCGCAGCAACGCGTTCCTCGAGCGCCGCCACGGTCGGGTTCGAGAGCCGCGAGTAGACATTGCCGAAGGTCTGCAGGTTGAAAAGGCTGGCGGCGTGCTCGGCGCTGTCGAAGACGAAGCTCGTCGTCTGGTAGATCGGCAGGGCGCGGGCGCCGGTCGCCGCATCGGGAATCTGGCCGGCATGGATGGCCAGCGTCTCGGGCTGGAAGCTGCGGTCGGCCATGGCGACGTTTCAGACCGGTCTGCGCGCGGAGATCACACCGGTGTTCACGCCGGCCCAGTTCAAGCCGCCGAACAGGCGCGCGTGCTCGATCTTGACGCAACGGTCCATGACGACGTCGAGGCCGGCCTTGGCCGCCCTCGCCGCGGCTTCGACGTTCTTGACGCCGATCTGCTGCCACAGGCACTTCGCGCCGATCGCGATGGCCTGGTCGGCGACGGGCGGCACGTCTTCCGTGCGCCGGAAGACGTCGACGATGTCGACCGGCTCCTCGATGCTGTCGAGGCTGGAATGGCAGCGCTCGCCGAGGATCTCGGTGTAGCGCGGGTTCACCGGAATGATCCGGTAGCCGTGCGCCTGCATGTACTTGGCGGCGAAGAAGCTCGGCCGGTGCCACTCGGCCGACAGGCCGACGACGGCGATCGTCCGGCTCGTGCGCAGGATGCGGCGGAGGGTGGCGATGTCTTCGGTCATGTCGCGCGAAAAGCGATGGCGCTTGCGCGCCCGCCATGCCGGCCGACGTTAACCGAAGCGCAGGTCGCGGGTCAAAGCCGTGGCGCGGTGGCCGCCACAGCTGCCGCCGGAACGACCTGGCCAGCATCGTCCGTGGACGCCGCTGCGGCCGACGCGGCGGGCAGGCAGGCACTCTCGAGCCACCAGTCCGGATGGGCTCGGTGGGCCATGATCTCGGCCTGCATGCGGGCCAGCGCGGCCGCGTCGGAGAGCAATCGCAGCCGCGACGGCGCGTCGATCGAATCCGGGCCGTCGCCGAGCGCGCGCTCGACGCGTGCCGCCATCGCCGCGCCCTTCTCGCCCGCAGATGGCGCCCGTATCGGCAAGGCCAAGCCGACGCGAGCCTGCACCGGCGCCCTGACGACGGCGTCGCGAAACGACACTCGCCGCCGCGCCACGGCCGACGCGGCAGCCGCTGCCTCGGCGAGCACCGCCGGAAGCCGAACCTCCTCCGGCGTCAGCAACAGGCCGCGCCTGCGCAGCGCCCGGCCGGCGGCAACGCGACTGCCCCACACCGAGAGCGGGATCGCGGCGAGCAGGCCGGCCAGGATGGGCGACAACCACCAGGGAAAGGCGTCGCTGCTCATGACGATCGCCACGATCCAGATCACGGCCAGCGCGGTGTGAGCGCCGTGCCGCGACCAGGCTTCGCGCCACGACGTCGAAGCGTCGTCGCGCGGCGGCGACTTCCAGTCGAGTCGCCAGCCGGTCAGCGCCGCCAGCACGAACTGGGTGTGGAAAACCATGCGCACCGGTGCCAGCAGCAGCGAGTGCAGGAACTCGACGAAGGCGCTCGCCAGCAGCCGCGCCACGCCGCCGAAGCGACCGGCACGGCCGCGCAGGATGATCGCCAGCAAAGACATCGCCTTCGGTGCGAGCAGGAGCACGCCGGTCAGGCCGAACAGCGTCAGCATCAGCCTGACGTTCGCGGTCGGCCAGATCGGGAACAGCTGGTAGGGCTCGAAGAAATACGTTGGCTCGTTGCCTGCGTGCTGCGCGAACAGGAGCGTCGACAGCATCAGGAACGCCAGCCAGAACGGCGACGACGCGTAAGCGAGCACGCCGGTCAGGAAGGCGGTGCGGTGGACGGCATGAAGCCCGGGCTCGAACATCAGCCGCGAGTTCTGCAGGTTGCCCTGGCACCAGCGGCGGTCGCGCTGCAATTCGGCGAGAAGGTTGGGCGGCACCTGCTCGTAGCTGCCCTCGATCTCGTCGGCGACCCAGACCTTCCAGCCGGCGCGACGCATCAGCGCCGCCTCGACGAAATCGTGTGACAGGATCTCGCCTGAAAGCGAGCCCGTGCCGCGCAGCGGCGCCAGCGCGCAGCAGGCCATGAAAGGCGCCATCCGCAAGATCGCGTTGTGGCCCCAGTAGTGCGATTCGCCGAGCTGCCAGAAGCGCATGCCGGCGGTGAAGAGCGGCCCGTAGGCGTGTGCGCAGAACTGCTGGACGCGGGCATGGAAGGTCTCGTGGCCGACAGCCTTCGGCGCCGTCTGCACGATACCGGCGTCAGGGTGCGCTTCCATGACGCGCACCAGCGTCGTCAGGCATTCGCCGGTCATGACGCTGTCGGCGTCGAGGACGACAAGATAGCGGTAGGCGCCGCCCCAGCGCCGGCAGAAGTCGGCAACGTTGCCGGCCTTGCGCTTGGTGCGCTGCTGGCGCCAGCGGTAGTGGACGCGAAGCGCGTGGGGTTCGCCACCGGCGTCGGCAGCGAGACTCGCGGCGAGGTCGGCCCAGGCGCCCTGCTCGGCCGCACGGATGTCGGCATCGTTGGTGTCGCTCAGGACGTAGACGTCGAAGTGCGCCGATTCGCCGGTGGCCACGAGTGAGCGGATCGTCGCCTCGAGGCCGCCGAACACGGTCGGCACATGTTCATTGCAGATGGGCATGGCGAGGGCCGTGCGTGCGCCGGGGTCGAGCGGCCGCAACGGCTCTGAGGCGAGGCCGCGCATCAGCGGGCCGCGACCGGGGCTGCGCATGAGCACCCAGGCGCCCATCGCAGCGGTCCAGAAGCCGGCGGAAATCCAGGCGAAGAGAACGCCGAAGAGAACCAGCAGGCCCTTCTCGGCGAGAGCGGCGCCAGCCTCGGGCAGCACCTCCGCCATGGCCTGCGTGCCGACGTAGGCACCGAACAGGACGAGCACCAGCAGCGCCAGTCGGCGCAGCTTCAGCGGCCGGCGATCGTCGAACCGAAGGCGCGGCTCGCTGCGGCGGCCGAACAGGGTGGCCAGGCCGCGATGCAGCGGCGCGCCGGCCCACGGCTCGGCCGTCATCGGCCGCCGCGTCAGGGGCGGCTGCGGGCAGAGCGGCGCCGTCATGGCTTGTCGGCCTCGGCGGGGAGGATGTAGCTCCATGTCTCGGTCAAGATCTTCTGCTGTTGTTTCAGATAGGCACGGAGTTCGACAGGTCGGGCAGCGTCGATGCGCTTGAAGCGAACAGACATCCGCCAGGCGCCACTGACCGGATTCTTGAACAGGTTGCGCTCACGCACTTCGGCGTTGGCGTCGGTCCAGATCACGGCCTCGATCTCGGCCGGCGTTAGAACAGCGCGCAATGTCGGGCCGTCGAAATCCACCACGTAGTTGATGTCGCCGTCGGGGCGCTTCGCGAAGCCTCGGCCGCGTCGGGTCTGCGCCACCCAGCCCTGGCCGGCTGGCGCCGTGCCGGTGCTCTGCCAGCGGATGCGGTAGGCGAAGTCGAACGCCTTGCCCGGCACAGCGCCGTTCTGCGGTACCCAGTAGGCGACGATGTTGTCGTTGGTCTCGTCGGGCGTGGGGATCTGCACGAGCTCGACGCGGCCGGCGCCCCAGGCACCGACCGGCTCGATCCAGGCGCTGGGCCGACGCTCGTACTGCGCCTCCGGGTCTTCGTAGCTGGCCGGCGAACGGTCGCGCTGCATGAGACCGAAGCCGCGCGGATCGGTCATCGCGAACGAGGTCACGAGGAGACGGCGCGGGTTGACGAGCGGCCGCCAGATCCACTCACCCCCGCTTGACTGCACCGACAAGCCGTCGGAATCGTGGACCTCGGGCCGGAAGTCGTCGCGGCCCGGCTGGTTCTCGCCGAAGGTGTACATGCTGGTCAGCGGCGCGATGCCGAGCTTGGCGATCTTGTCGCGCGCGAACAGCCGCACCGTGACCTGCATCTGCGTCTCGACTCCCGGTGTCAGGACGAAACGGTAGGCGCCGGCGATGCGGCGCGAGTCGAGCAGTGCGTAGATCGTGAGCGATGCGGCGTTGGCACGCGGCCGCTCGATCCAGAACTCGACGAAGCGCGGGAACTCCTCGCCTTCGGCCGTTGCGGTATCGACCGCCAGACCTCGCGCCGAAAGGCCGTAGAGCTGGCCCTTGCCGACGGCACGGAAGTAGCTGGCGCCCTGGAACACCAGCACCTCGTCCTTGTAGCCGGGCTTGTTGACAGCGTAGTGAACGCGAAAGCCATTGAAGCCGACACCCTGCAGCTTCTTTGCGTCGAGACCGGTACGGCCATAGTCGAAGAGGGCCGGGTCGAACGGCACGGCGCGCTCGCCCGACGGCTCGGTGACGTTGATCTGCACCGGCTCCGAGACGGCGCGACCCTGGTGGAAAAACATCAGCTCGAAGGGCAGCTTGTCGTCGCGCCAGAGCGCCTTCGCGGGTCGAAAGCGAATGTCGCGATAGCCGTCGTAGTCGAGGTCGCGAAGCTCGGCCGGGAGCTTCACCACCGGTGGCTTGTAGGCCTGCGCGGCAAGGTTGCGCGCCTTGGTGGCGACATCGTCGAGCCCGAATGCGAACGCCGGCGCCGCAACCATGAGCAGAAAGGCGGCGGCGATCGGAAAACAGCGGCGGATCGAGGCGATGGCGCTCATGTCGGTATTGGCAGCTCCAGGACCTCGCCTCTCCAAAAATGCGAAAGCCCGACGGGTGGCCCGTCGGGCGAGCAAGTCGGAGGCCCGGTCCTGCCAGCTGAACTCAGGCGTGCTTCTTGTCGAAGAACTGCTCGTCTTCGGTCGAGCCCTTGAGCGCCGCGGTCGACGCGTCGCGCTCGATCGTGGTGGTGACGGCGTCGAAGTAGCCGGTGCCGACCTCGCGCTGATGCTTGACGGCGGTGAAGCCCTTCTCGGCTGCCGCGAACTCGGCTTCCTGGAGCTCGACGAAAGCCGTCATGCTGTTGCGGGCGTAGCCATAGGCGAGGTTGAACATCGAGTAGTTCAGGCTGTGGAAACCAGCCAGGGTGATGAACTGGAACTTGTAGCCCATGGCGCCCAGCTCGCGCTGGAACTTGGCGATGGTGGCGTCGTCGAGGTTCTTCTTCCAGTTGAAGCTCGGCGAGCAGTTGTACGCCAGCAGCTTGCCCGGGAACTTGCGATGGATCGCTTCGGCAAACGCCTTGGCGTAGGTGAGGTCCGGCTTGCCGGTTTCGCACCAGACCATGTCGGCGTATTCCGCATAGGCCAGGCCACGGGAAATCGCCTGGTCGAGGCCGGGGCGGGTGCGATAGAAGCCTTCGATCGTGCGCTCGCCGGTAAGGAAGGGCTTGTCGTTGTCGTCGACGTCGCTGGTCACGAGATCGGCGGCCTCGGCGTCGGTGCGGGCAATCACGAGCGTCGGCGTGCCCATCACGTCCGCAGCGAGGCGGGCGGCGGTCAGCTTGGCGTTGGCCTCGCGCGTCGGCACCAGCACCTTGCCGCCCATGTGGCCGCACTTCTTCACCGAGGCGAGCTGGTCCTCGAAGTGAACCCCGGCAGCCCCCGCGTCGATCATCGACTTCATCAGCTCGAAGGCGTTGAGGACGCCGCCGAAGCCGGCCTCGGCATCGGCCACGATGGGGGCGAAGAAATCGATGTCGTTCTTGCCCTCCGACCACTGGATCTGGTCGGCACGCATGAACGTGTTGTTGATTCGTTTGACGACCATCGGCACCGAGTTCGCCGGGTAGAGCGACTGGTCGGGGTACATCTCGCCAGCGATGTTGGCATCGCCGGCGACCTGCCAGCCGGAGAGGTAGATCGCCTTCAGGCCAGCCTTGACCTGCTGCATCGCCTGGTTGCCGGTGAGCGCGCCGAGCGTGTTCACGAAGGGCTCGGTGTTGACGAGCGACCAGAGCTTCTCGGCGCCGCGGCGCGCCAGGGTGTGCTCGATGGCGACCGAGCCGCGCAGGCGGACCACGTCGGCCGCCGAGTACGTGCGCTTGACGCCCTTCCAGCGCGGGTTGGAAGTCCAGTCGGATTCGAGGGTGTCGATCTGTTGCGCGCGCGTCGGGTTCATGGGTGCTCCGTCAGGTGAAAGTAAAGGGTGTCGTTGCCCGCCAGCGTAAGCGGGGTCCTCGGTGCCGAGGTGCCCGACGCGATGTCCGGGCGATGAATAAAGCGCATGGCTGACAGCGACTTGAGCGCTTTTTCCGCGATGCGAAAGATTATTCCCCACCATGAGAGATTTTGCCGCACTGCAGCATGAGTTCTTTTCACGATACGCAAAAGCCGGCTTCGATGCGAAACCAGCAAGTCGGGGCCCGGATCATGAAAGACTCACCACCCCTGTCACTGCGAAAACGCCATGAAGACCCTCTTGCCCGCTGACGGTCTGCAGCTTCGATCCGTCGTCAACGACAGCGGCGAGCTCGAGCTGTCACTGCAGCGCATCGCCAATTCCGAGCCGGCAGCCGACGAGGTCGTGGTGCGCGTCGAGGCAACGCCGATCAATCCGTCCGATATCGGTCTGCTGTTTGGCGCCGCCGACCTGGCGACGCTGGCGGTGTCCGGAACCGGCGATCGCATCGTCGCCGTCGCCCGCATTCCACCGGCAGCAATGAAGGGCATGGCCGGGCGCCTCGGCCAGTCGATGCCGGTCGGCAACGAAGGCGCCGGCACCGTGGTCGCCGCCGGCAGCGGCGCCGCCGCACAGGCGCTGCTCGACCGCACGGTCGCGGTGCTCGGCGGCGCCATGTATTCGCAGTTCCGCACCGTGAAAGCCGAAGCCTGCCTGCCGCTGCCGGCAGGCACCACGGCGGCCGAAGGCGCGTCGTGCTTCGTCAATCCGCTCACGGCACTCGGCATGGTCGAGACGATGCGGCGCGAGGGTCACGCGGCGCTCGTGCACACGGCGGCGGCGTCGAACCTCGGTCAAATGCTCAACCGCATCTGCCTGGCCGACGGCATCGACCTCGTCAACATCGTGAGGAAGCCGGAGCAGGAAGCGCTGCTGCGCGAGCAGGGTGCGAAGCACGTCGTCAGCACCGCTTCACCCGCGTTCACCGAAGAGCTGACGCAGGCGCTCGTCGCGACCGGGGCCACCATCGGCTTCGACGCCACCGGCGGCGGCCCCCTCGCCGGCCAGATCCTCGGCGCGATGGAAGCAGCGTTGAATCGCACCGCCAGGGAATACAGCCGCTACGGCTCGACGACGCTGAAGCAGGTCTACATCTACGGCGGCCTCGACAGCCGGCCGACCGAGTTCGTTCGCAACTTCGGCATGACGTGGGCGATGGGCGGCTGGCTGCTGTTCCCGTTCCTGCAGCGCATCGGCGCCGAGGCCACGCAGGCGCTGAAGAACCGCGTCGCCGCCGAGTTGAAGACGACCTTCGCGAGCCATTACACGCGCACCGTCTCGCTGGCCGGCGCCTTGCAGGCCGAGACCATCGCCGAATACGGCCAACGGGCGACGGCCACCAAAGTTCTGATCGATCCCAGCCTGTAGGCAGGACAGCGGTGGCCTAGACTTCGACTTGCGCCACTGCACAGGAATCGCCATGCACAAGGACCCGAATCCCGCGGCCGCCGCGGCCATCGCCAAGGCCGTCTCCGAGGCGTCGATGGCGCCGTCGCCGGCCAGCCTCGACGCGTTCTGGATGCCATTCACCGCGAGCCGCCAGTTCAAGTCGGCGCCGCGCCTGCTCGCCAAAGCGAAGGACATGCACTACTGGACGCCCGAGGGCCGCCAGGTGCTCGACGCCGTCGCCGGCCTCTGGTGCGTGAACGCCGGCCACGCGCGGCCGAAGATCGTCCGCGCCATTGCCGAGCAGGCCGAGGAGATGGACTTCGCGCCGCCCTTCAACATGGCGCACCCGAAGGCTTTCGAGCTCGCCGAAAAGCTCGTTACGCTCACGCCGCCCGGTCTCGACAAGGTCTTCTTCACCAACTCCGGCTCGGAGGCGGTCGAGACGGCGCTGAAGATGGCGATCGCGTATCACCGCGCCCGCGGCGAAGGCCAGCGCACCCGACTGATCGGCCGCGAGCGCGGCTACCACGGCGTCAACTTCGGCGGCATCTCGGTCGGCGGCATCGCCGGCAACCGCAAGAGCTTCGGCACCATGGTCGGCGGCGTCGACCACATGCGCCACACCCACGACCTCGGCAAGAACGCGTTCTCGCGCGGCATGCCCGAGCACGGCGCCGAGCTGGCCGACGACCTCGAGCGCATCGTCGCCCTGCACGATGCCTCGACGATCGCCGCCGTGATCGTCGAGCCGGTCGCCGGCTCGACCGGCGTGCTCATTCCGCCCAAAGGCTACCTCGAGCGCCTGCGCGCCATCTGCGACAAGCACGGCATCCTCCTGATCTTCGACGAGGTCATCACCGGCTTCGGCCGCCTCGGCTCGGCGTTCGCGGCGACCCATTTCAAGGTCACGCCCGACCTGATGACTGCCGCCAAGGGCATCACCAACGGCGCTGTGCCGATGGGCGCGGTGTTCGCGAAGCGCGCCATCCACGATGTCTTCATGACCGGCCCCGAGCACATGGTCGAGTTTCCGCACGGCTACACCTATTCGGCCCATCCGCTCGCCTGCGCCGCCTCGCTCGGCACCCTCGAGACCTATGCCGACGAAGGCCTGCTCACTCGGGCCGCGACGATGGCGCCGGTCTTCGAGCACGCCCTCCACTCGCTGCGCGAATCGCCGAACGTGATCGACATTAGGAACATCGGCCTGGTCGGAGCCATCGAGCTGAAGCCGATCGACGGCAGCCCCGGCAAGCGTGCGTTCGACGTCTTTCGCGAGTGCTTCGAACGCGGCGTGCTCATCCGCACGACCGGAGACATCATTGCGCTGTCGCCGCCTCTGATCGTCGAAGAATCGCACATCGACCAGGCGATCAGCACGATCGCCGACGTCCTGAAGTCCACGCATTGAGGTGACTGCGGGCGCGTTTCTTCAGATCCGCAACGTCGTCAAGGACTTCGACGGCCATCGCGCCGTCGACAACGTCTCGATCGACATCGCCCAGGGCGAAGTCTTCGCGCTGCTCGGCTCGTCGGGCTGCGGCAAGACGACGCTGCTGCGCGTGCTCGCCGGCTTCGAGACGCCGAGCTCCGGAACGATCATGCTCGCCGGCCGCGACCTCGCCGGCCTGCCGCCTTACGCGCGGCCGATGAACATGATGTTCCAGAGCTACGCGCTGTTCCCGCATCTCTCGGTGTTCGACAACATCGCCTTCGGCCTGCGCCGGGATGGCCTGCCGGCGATCGAGGTCGGCGCCCGCGTCGAGGCGATGCTGAAGCTCGTGCAGCTCGGCGCATTCGCGAAACGAAAGCCCCACCAGTTGTCGGGCGGACAGCAGCAGCGGGTCGCGCTGGCGCGCAGCCTCGCCAAGAAGCCGCAGCTCCTGCTTCTCGACGAGCCGCTCGGCGCCCTCGACAAGAAGCTGCGCGAGGAAACGCAGATCGAGCTCGCCAACATCGTCCACGATGTCGGCGTCACCTGCGTGATGGTCACGCACGACCAGGAAGAGGCGATGACGATGGCGTCGCGGATCGCGGTGATGAGCGAAGGCCGCTTCCTGCAGGTCGGCGCACCGGCCGAGATCTACGAGACACCGGCGACGCGCTTCGTCGCCGACTTCATCGGCAACGTCAATCTGATGGAGGGCGCGGTCGCCGAGGTTGGCGCGGATCACGTCGTGGTCGACTGCGGCGATGTCGTCCATCGCATTGGCCGCTTTGTCGGTGCAGCGAAAGGCGCGACGGTGACCGTGGCCTTGCGGCCGGAGAAGATCCGCATCCGTCACGGCCCCGAGACGGCCGCGGCGGTGAACACCGTACGCGGCATCGTCAAGGACTTGGCCTACTTCGGCAGCTTCACCGTCTATCACCTGAAGCTCGCGAGTGGCCGCATCGTCAAGGTCAGCCAGAGCAACACCGAGCGCGAGGCCGGCGCCGCGCTCACTTGGGACGACGCCGCCACCGCCACCTGGTCCGACACCGCCCAAGTGGTGCTCACGCGATGAAGCTCGGCCGCCGCACCGTCATCGGCATGCCCTTCCTGTGGTTGTTCGTTTTCTTCCTGTTGCCGTTTCTCGTCGTCGCCCGCATCAGCGTGTCCGAGATGGAAGGCGCTGCGATCCACTTCGGTCCGCGCTTCGACAACTACCTGCAGCTCGTGCAGGACAGCCTCTACCTGCGCACCTACGTCTCGAGCCTGAAATACGCCGCGGTGACGGCGCTGCTCTGCCTCGCCATCGGCTACCCGTTCGCCTACTTCATGGCGCGGGCGCGAAGGTCTCTGCAGCCGGCCCTGCTGATGCTTGTGATGCTGCCGTTCTGGACCTCGTTCCTGCTCCGCGTCTACGCGTGGAAGGCGCTGCTCACCGAGCACGGCCTGATCGCCGAAGCGATCGAGGCGACCGGCCTCGACCGCGCTCTCGCGGCTGCCGGCCTCATTCCCAGCCCCGGCCAGTTGATGAACACGCCGTTCTCGCTCGTGCTCGGCATGACCTATACCTACCTGCCGTTCATGATCCTGCCGCTCTATTCCAACCTGGCGAAGATGGACCTGCGCCTGCTCGAGGCCGCGGCCGATCTCGGCGCCACGGCGTGGTCCGCGTTCTGGCGCGTCACGGTGCCGCTGTCGCGGGCCGGGATCATCGCCGGCGCCATGCTGGTCTTCATTCCCTGCGTCGGCGAATACGTGATTCCCGAGCTGCTCGGCGGCCCGCAGACGCAGATGATCGGCCGCACGCTGTGGGACGAGTTCTTCAGCAACAACGACTGGCCGATGGCCTGCGCCGTCGCCGTCACGATGGTGCTGCTGGTGATCGTGCCGGTTGCGATCTTCAGCCGCTATCAGGCCGAAGCCACGGCGCAGCAGGCATGAGCATCACCGTGAGCGCAGCGACCTTCAACCGCTGGTTCGGGCACGGCTGGCTGGCCGCCGGCTTCGCCTTTCTCTACGTGCCGATCGTGGCACTCGTCGTTTACTCGTTCAACGATTCGCCCGTCGCCAACGTCTGGCGCGGTTTCACGTTCAAGTGGTACGGTGCCCTCGCCTCCGACCGCGAGCTGCTCGCCGGCCTGGCGCTGTCTCTCAAGGTCGCCTTCGCGACTGCTTGCGCGTCGGTGGTGCTCGGCACCCTCGCCGCCTTCGCGTTGACACGCTACCGGCGCTTCTTCGGCAGCACGCTCTTCGCCGGCATGGTGGCGGCGCCGCTGGTCATGCCGGAAGTCATCATCGGCCTGTCATTGCTGCTGATGCTGGTGTCGCTGCAACGCGCGACCGAGGCGGCATTCGGCGTCGGCTTTCCAGAGCGCGGCATGCTCACCATCTGGCTCGGCCACCTGCTCCTCGGCCTGGCCTACGCGACCGTCGTGATTCGCGCCCGCCTGCAGACGCTCAACCCGCAACTCGAGGAGGCGGCCATGGACCTCGGCGCCCGGCCGGCGCAGGTGTTCTGGCTGGTGACGCTGCCGCTGATCGGCCAGTCGCTGCTGTCGGCGTTCCTGCTCACCTTCACGCTCTCGCTCGACGACGTCGTCCTCTCGGCCTTCCTCTCCGGACCCGGTGCGACGACGATGCCGCTGGTCATCTTCTCGCGGGCCCGGCTCGGCCTCAGCCCGAGCGTGAACGCCGTGGCAACGTTGATCATCGCCGTCGTCGCGATCGCCGTCGTGGCAGCCAGCTTCGTGATCGCCGCCAACGAGCGCCGGCGGCTGCTCGACGCCGCCGCTGCGCAGCGGCCGCAGGCCACAACGTGAGCGGAATCGCCGGCAAGACCGGCCTCGCCTACCTGGCGCTGGCAGCGTCGATGGCCATCGTCGGCGCCTATGTCGGCTTCTCGAAGGCGCTGGTCGTCGTCTTTCCAATCTTCGTGCTGGCCGGCCTTCGCTTCGCTATCGGCGCAGTGGCGATGGCACCGTGGTTGCGTCGGCCCGATGACGAGCCGGCGCTCGACGCGCGCTCGCACCGGCTCCTCTTTCTCGAATCGTTCTTCGGCAATTTCCTGTTCTCGATCTGCATGCTGTTCGGCATCCGCCAGAGTTCGGCGCTGGCGGCCGGCGTCGTCATGGCGGCGCTGCCCGCGGTCGTCGCCCTGCTGTCGTGGCTGTTGCTCGGCGAACGCGTGCTGCCGCGGGTCGGCGCCGGCATCGCCTGCGCCATCGCGGGCATCGCCCTCGTCGCCTTCGCGCGCGACGCCGATGGTGAACTCGCCAGCGGCTCGCTGACCGGCGTCGCCCTGCTGCTCGGGGCAGTGAGCTGCGAGGCGACTTATGTAGTGATCGGCAAGAAGCTGTCGGCCACCGTCGGCCCGAAGCGGATCAGCGCCCTCATCAATCTCTGGGGCCTGGTGCTGGTCGCGCCGTTCGCACTCTGGCAACTGCGAGACTTCACGCCCGCCTACATCCCGATGTCGTCGTGGGTGCTGCTGGTGGTCTATTCGATCGCCGCGAGCGTCGTCACGGTGTGGCTCTGGATGACCGGGCTCAAGCAGGTGGCCGCGTCGTCGGCCGGCATCTTCACGGTGTTCTTGCCGGTGAGCGCGGCCGCCGTCGGAGCGGTCTTCTACGGCGAGGAATTCACCCGTTCACAGGCGGCGGCCTTCGCGCTGGCGCTCGGCGGTGTGGTCCTGGCGACGTGGCCGCAACGAGCCGCGCGCTGACGAAGCCCCGGCGCCTCTCAGCCCGCGTCAGGCCGCAGCCGCTCCGGGGCCGTGCCGGCCGATTGCCTGCAGCTGCTGGCGTGCGCGCTGGGTCGCGCGGTCGATCAGGAAGGCGGTCTCGTGGGCGCGGATGCGACCACCCTCGCAGAGGCGGGCCAGCGTTCGCGCTGTCATCGAAACCGTCTCGCGCCCCTTGGCGCCATGCGCGAACAGGAACAGGGTGCGGCCGGGGCTCATGTAGCTGAGGCGGACTTTTTCCCACTGATCCTTGAGGTTGAGCTGGTACGAGAAGCCGAGCTGGAGGTGATCGCGCAATTGCAGGCCGGGTGCGAGCTCGGGCGATTCGACCGGCTCCTCCTCCTCGGCCTCGGCCTCGGCTTCGCCCTGCGCGCTGGCGGCTGGGTCCGGCTCGTCGAGCGGCGACGGCGACAGCACCGGGAACGACAGCCCGCCGGCAGCACCGACGGGAGGGGCGACGCCGGCGGAGGCAGCGGCATCCTGCTCTGCCGATGGCGCCGCGGCACCCGCCCCGGCCGCCCGCTGCGCGCCCGCCGCACGAGCTTCGTTGGCCGGGTGGCGGGACCAGTCGATCGCTTCTTCCGAGATCAGGCCGATCGCCTTGACTTCCGCGGCCGAGAAATGTTGCTCGACGACCAGTGCCTTGGTTTCGGCGGCCTCAGGCTCCGGCTCGGCGGCGGCTTCGTCGGCGCTCGGAACGGGAATACGGAACGCCGCCTCGAGGGTGCGCACGAGCATGTTGTGATCGAGGTCGCTTCGCGCTGCGCCCTTGAGCGAACCCGAGTGCTGCGAGATGAGCTGTCCGAAGAATTCGTCCTGCGCGGCCTGCGGCCAGTCGGCGAACTTCATGCCGGCCGTGAGCTCCGACATCAGGCCCGGCAACGAGACGACGAAGTTCTTGCGGTCCTCGGGGGAGCGCCTGGGCTGGATGCTCGTCACCAGCGCCACGCCGGTTCGGCGCAGCTGCTGCGCATGAGAGCTTTCGGGGCCGTCGCGCTGCGCTGCCAGAACGATCGCCTGGCCCCAGACGCCGGCCAGGAAGTCGCGCACGAAAGCCGGCAGCGCCAGCGGCTCCAGTGCCACGAAGAGGCGCTGGCTGAAACGCTGTTGGACCCGCCACTCGAGCTCCTTGCCGCGCAGGGTCGCGGCCGCGGCACTCTCGCGAATCTCGGCGTGGGTCTGGGCAGCGACGAAGCGCTCGAGCTGCAGCAGCTTGGCGTCGTAGACCTGCAGCTGGTCGAAGTCGCCGTCGACGATCTCCTTGACGAGCCCGCTGACCTGGTCGAGCAGTTCGCGCGCCGGGCCCGACTCGAACGAATCGAAAGCACAGGCCAGCGAGGCAACGCGATTGATGAAGCGGCGGACCGGATGGCGCCGTGACGAGAAGAAGCTGCTGTCGACGAGGGCCGCGCGCAGCACCGGCAGCTGCAGGCGGGCGATCTGTCGCGCCATCTGCGGCGGCACTCGGGCATCCGAGAGGATCTGGTCGAACAGGCTGCTGACGACCTCGATGACGAGGTGATCGAGCTTGCCGCGCGAGGCCTGCAGCAGCTCGTCGCGGTGGGCGCGGATCAGGTTCGCCGCCATCAGCCCGGAGAGGCCGCTCGACGGCGGCTGGACGCGATAACCGCCGAGGGCGCTGCCGGATCCGGTCGTGGTCGCGAAGTCCGGGGCGGCGTCGCGGGTGTAGGGCCCGTAGCCGCTGTCGCGCAGGGTCTCGGGAGGATCGCCGCGGAAGCCCGCGCCGCCGTTGAGGCGGCGCAGCAGGCTCATGAGCTCGACATCGGCCTCTGCGGCGCCCGCCAAGCGCGCCCCGCCGTGTGCGGGCCCGAACGGCCCGGGCAAGGCACCTCGCAACATGCGGTCGAGCAAGCCGGCCGAACTCTGCGGATCGCCATCGGTGGGATCCGAATGGCGGCCGAGGATCGACTTCTCCCAATCGCGCGAGCCGATCGGGTCGGCGGCGATCCGGCCTTGCCACGATGCCTCCCACGCCTTTCGGAGATCGTCGAAACCCGGGCCCTGGCCCGGCGGGCGCGGGCCGGGCCGGGCGTTGAACGCCTCGGGCGGCCGCATCGACAGGTCGGTCGGCTTGACGCCTCGCTGCTGGAGGTCGGCGACGATGGCCTTGTAGCAGGCCGGCATCGCCGTGGCCATCGCTTGGCCGAACTCGCGGCCGAGGATTTTCTGCGTGGCGGCCTCTTCGGTGATCTTTTCGATCGCCTTGTGTAGCGCCAACCCGACCACATGGCCGCGCAACGGATTGCGCTCGGGATCGGCCCAACCGGTTTGAAGGAGCGCGTTGACGTAGCCATCGAGCTCGCGCAGCTCGGCTTCGCAACGGTGCGATATGAGCTGGCCGATGCGCCCGAACGAGATGCTGTCCTCGATCTGGTCGTCGCCGACCAGGCTGATGGATTCCCAGTCGGTCTGGACCTTGTCGGCGCTCGCACCGTCGACACGCTTGGCACCGATGTCGTCGCCGATGCTCTCGCGCAAGGCGCTGGCGAACGAGGTCAAAAAGAGATCGCGACTTTCGAGGATGTGGATCTGGGCGAAAGCGAGGAGGCCGCGTTCGCGGTAGGTCGCGGCCGACTTCATCTGCATCAGCAGGTTGTTGGCGACCTCGGCGACGATCAATGCCGCGGTTGTCCGGATCTTGTCCTGCGCGGCGGCAAGGAAAGTGGTGGTCGACGAATCGCTCAGGCTCATGGCAGGCAGCATCGGGCGGGCGAACTTCGCACGGCCGGACAAACGGCCGGCCTCAGGGTGAAAGTATCGTCGCTAACGGGCGCCGGGCTGAGCCGCCGAAGCGGGTGAGATGTCACGTCTGTCGGCCGTTAGCGCGCTTTCTGGCCAGCGTCGACGCGGCTCGTGTGTCGCAGGCGAGAACACGACCATAGGCAGGCAGCACCAACGCCACCGAAAGTGCGCTGTAGCCGATGAAGACGCCGATCTCGATCGTCCGCCGGGCACCGGTCAGTCGAACGAGCAGGCCCAGTCGCCGGCCAGCTCCCGCTCGGCAGTTTCGACGCCGACGCGGGCTTCATACGCCAGCCGCCCGACGCGCCGCGGCCGCTCGCCTTTGAGGCGATGGTCCGACCAGACCTGGCGCCAGCGCCGCGCCCCGGGCTGGCCGTTGCGCAGGCCGAGCATGTGACGCGACACATGCGACCACGGCTCGCCGTCGGCGGCGGTGCGACGCTCCATGTATTCGACCATCGCGGCCTCGACGGCGTCGAGGTCGGGCGATGCGGCCGGCGCTGCGAAGAAGCGCGCGTCCCACGTCGCCATCATCGCCGGGTGGTGGTAGGCCGCGCGCCCAATCATCACGCCATCGACGTCGCGAACGTGCTGCTCGATCTGGTCAGCGTCGGTGATGCCTCCGTTGGCAACGAACACCAGCCGAGGAAAGTCGCGCTTCAGGCGAGCGACGACCTCGTGGCGGAGTGGTGGCAGCTCGCGGTTCTCCTTCGGGCTGATGCCGTGCAGCCAGGCGTTGCGGGCATGGACGACGAAGACCTCGCAGCCGCCGCGCTCGGCGACGGTGCCGACGAAATCGCGCACGAAGTCGTAGCTCTCGGAGCGGTCGATGCCGATACGGTGCTTGACAGTGACCGGGATCGAGACAGCGTCGCGCATCGCCTTCATGCCTTCGGCGACAAGCTCCGGTTCGGCCATCAGGCAAGCGCCGAAGGCGCCGCGCTGGACGCGCTCGCTCGGGCAGCCGCAGTTGAGGTTGATCTCGTCGTAGCCCCAGCGCTCGCCAAGCCGCGCGCACGCGGCGAGGTCGGCCGGCTCGCTGCCGCCGAGCTGCAATGCGAGCGGCTGCTCGGCAGCGTCGAAGTCGAGATGGCGAGCGGCGTCGCCGTGCAGCAATGCGCCGGTCGTGACCATCTCGGTGTAGAGGCGCGTGCGCTTCGTGAGCAGACGATGGAAGAAGCGGCAGTGGCGGTCGGTCCAGGCCATCATCGGCGCTACCGACAGGCGCCAAGGTGAAGGGTTGCCGAGCGTCATCGCCGGGATTGTGCCGGCCATGGTGGCGACTGCCACGGCCCCCGCGCTTTCAGGCGCGCGCCGCCACCCCGGCGATGCCGTCGGCGAAGCGCGGCCATAGCTCTTCCGGCAGGTCGTGGCCCATGCCCGGGACGATGTCGAGGCTGGCGCCGGGAATTCGCGCCGCGAGGTCGCGGGCGGCCGGCGTCGGCACCAGGACGTCGGCGTCGCCGTGGATCACGTGCGTCGGCACGTGCAGTCCGGCCAGGATGCGCGAGCGGTCGCCGTCGGCCGCGATCGCGATCATCTGCCGCGCGGTGCCGGCCGGCCGATAGGAGCGCCTGACCGAAACCGTGAAGCGCTCGCGCAGGGACTCCTTCGCCGCCGGATAGGCGGGGCTACCGATCAAGCCGTACAGCTTCACGTAATGCTCGACGATGCCCTCGATCGACTTCGCAGCCGGTCGCGACATCAGGGCGCCGCGCACCTTCATCGACGGTCCGGGCAATCGGCGCGAGCCGCTCGTCGTCATCATCAACGTGAGGCTCTTGACGCGCTCGGGCCGGCTTGCCGCCATGTGCTGCGCGATCATGCCGCCCATCGATGCGCCGCAGACATGAGCTCGCTCGATACCGAGCGCGTCGAGCACGCCGACGCTGTCTGCGGCCATGTCGGCCAGCGAGTAGGCGCTCTTCACTCTCAGGCCGAGCGCGAAGCGGATCGAGCCGATGGCGAGGCTCGGCACGCCGGCAGCATCGAAACTCTGGCTGAGGCCGATGTCTCGGTTGTCGAATCGGATCACGCGAAAGCCGCGATTGATCAGCGTCTGCACGAAGTCCTCATGCCAGCCGAGCAACTGCATGCCCAGGCCCATGACCAGCAGCAGGGGCTCGCCTGCGGCTGAGCCGTGGTCCTCGACCTCGACGGCGATGCCGTTGGCGGATATCTGCATCGGGCTGCCGGCGTGCCGACTCAGCCCGGGTTCGCGACCGCGTCGGGCAGGCCGGTGCGGAAGAACCATCGGCGGGCGCCGGACGCGTCGAAGGCGCGCCACCCGCCGATCGGCTGCGCCAGCCGGTCGGCGACGGCGTAGAGCGCCAGCGGATTCATGCCCATGCCGACATGGCTGGCGTGGACTTCGATGTTCTCGACCAACGGCCCGGGCTCGTTGATGCTGCAGCGCCAGGCGACGATGCCATCGGTGCGCGAATAGATCGATGTCGTCGGCAGCGGCGGCGGCTTCCTGATCTGTTCCATGAGCCTCGGCTCGCCGACGCGGCCGCCGCTCACGAGTTCGTAGAGGCGCCAGGCGTTGGTCGCCTTCGGGTGGCCGGTGAACGGCGTGCCGAGCGTGACCACGCAGCGCGAGATTTCGGGGTGGATCTTGGCCATCTCGCGCGCATAGATGCCGCCCAGGCTCCAACCGATCAGGCTCACCGGCTGGCCGTGCTTGTCGGCCAGTGCGCGAACGTCGTCGGCACAACGCTCAAGCACGCCGGGCCGCGGCCCGAGGTTGACGCCCTGCCCCCAGGCTTGGGTCACATAACCAAGGCTGGCGAGGAACTTGCGCAACGGGAGGGTGGTGGCGTCGTTGGCGGCCATGCCGGGAAAGACCATCACCGGGTGGCCGTCACCGCGCGGCAGGCGGCGCAGCCAGGGCATCGCCGCGACCATCGACACGAACTCGATCGGCGCCCGGCTCTCGAGCAGCATCAACCAACCGTTCGGCGGCCGCGATGTGGGGTCGTCAAGACGGTCGCTTGGGCTTCTGTTCATGCGGCGCGATCGGGTCATGGTCTGTGCAGTGGGGCGCCCCTGCTGTGGCAAGGTGCCGGCATGGTAGCGGCTCAGGTCGCGGCGGCGATGCCGACGCGCCGACGCAGCGCCAGTGCCTCGTTGGCAACCAGCGCGCCGACGACGAGGACGCCACCGACGAGCACGTCGCGGCTCGGCACCTCGGACGCGAAAAGCCATGTCCAGGTCACGCCGAAGACGATCTCGAGCAGCGACAAAAGCGCCGCTTCGGGCGCCGCCAGCCGGCGCGCCGCGGCGACGGCGATAAGGCACGGCACCGCCAGTTGGGCGATGCCGAGCATTGCCAGCAAGCCGATGTCGTGCATCGAGGCACGCATGGGCCATGCCGGCCACAGGGTCACCGCGCTCGACAGCACGGCACCGATCAACACGGCAGGCAACAGATCGCCGCCGCCTCGGCTGCTCTTCTGGATCGTTGTCCAGTTGATGGCGGCGGCAAGCGGGACGCCGAATGCGATCGCGATGCCGGCCCAGGCACCGGGGCCGGCGGCGCCGAGCTCGTGCGCGTACATCCAGCCGATGCCGACGCCGGCAACGACGATCGCGACCCAGGTTCGCGCCGGCAACCGCTGGCCGAGCGCGACGCGGGCAATCAGCGCCGTCAGCAGCGGCGCCAGCGCCATCGTGACGAGCACGTTGGCGACCGTCGTCATGGTGAGCGCGAGCATGAATGCGGTGAACATCACCGCCCAGCAGGCGCCGGAGAGCCAGAGAATCCCGCCGCCACTTCGCAGCGACCGGCCCAGCGCGCCGAAGCCGCGCAGGGCGCCGAGCAGCACGAGCAGCGCGACGGCGTTGAAGAAGCTGCGCCAGAACGTCGTCTCGAAGCTCGCGGCAGAGTCGAGATGGCGGGTGACGACGCCGGCGATGCTCCAGAGCAGCGTCGCGCCGACCATCGCGGCGACCGACTGCCGGTGGCTGAGACTAATAGTCGCCGCCGCCGGAGCCGGGGGCCATGTTGTCGAACTTGGTCAGCGGCTTCAGGAAAATCAGTTTCTCGGTGCCGGTCGGGCCGTTGCGCTGCTTGGCGATGATGATCTCGGCCACGCCCATCTCCTTCGAGTCCTTGTTGTAGTACTCGTCGCGGTAGATGAACATGATGACGTCGGCGTCCTGCTCGATGGCACCCGACTCGCGGAGGTCGCTCATCATCGGCCGCTTGTCGTTGCGCGACTCGACGCTGCGGTTGAGCTGCGACAGCGCCAGCACCGGGCACTTCAGCTCCTTGGCGAGCGACTTCAGGCCGCGCGAGATCTCGCCGAGCACCGTCGCCCGGTTCTCGTCGCCCGAGTCCGAACTGCCGGTCATGAGCTGGAGGTAGTCGACGACGATGAGGCCGAGCTGGCCGCACTGGCGCGCCTGCCGGCGGGCGCGGGCACGCAGCTCGGTCGGGCTGAGCGAGCCGCTTTCGTCGATGAAGAGATTGACCTTGCCGAGCTTCTCGACGGCCTCCGACAGGCGACCCCATTCGTCATCGCGCAGGGCCCCGGTGCGCAGCCGCTGCTGGTCGATGCGGCCCAGCGAGCCGACCATCCGCAGCGCCAGTTGCGACGCGCCCATTTCCATCGAGAAGACGACGACCGGAAGGCCTTCCTTCACGGCGACGTGCTCGGCGATGTTGAGCGCCAGAGCCGTCTTGCCCATCGAAGGCCGCGCCGCCAGCACGAGCAGGTCGCCGGCCTGCATGCCGGCGGTCATGGTGTCGAGGTTGTAGAAGCCGGTGCGCACGCCGGTCACTTCCTCGGCGCCGTTCTCGTGCAGCTCGTTGACGCGGTCGATGAGCTGGACCACGAGCTGGTCCATGCTCTGGAAGCCCTGCCGCGAGCGCGAGCCCTCCTCGCCAATGCGAAAGATCTTGCCCTCGGCCTCGTCGAGGATCTGCGAGACCGGTCGACCCTGCGGATTGAAGGCGCTGGTCGCGATCTCGTCGCTCGCTGCAACGAGCTTCCTGAGCACTGAGCGCTCGCGCACGATCTCGGCGTAGCGGCGGATGTTGGCAGCGCTCGGCACGCTCTGCGCAAGCGCGTTGAGGTAGACGAGGCCGCCGCAGTCCTCGGCCTTGCCGAGGCTTTGCAACTGCTCGAACACGGTGATCACGTCGGCCGGCTTGGTCGCGTTGACCAGCGACGCGATCGCGGTGTAGATCAGCCGGTGTTCGAAGCGATAGAAGTCGGAATCGCCGAGCAGGTCCCCGGTGCGGTCCCAGGCGCCGTTGTCGAGCAGCAGGCCGCCGAGCACGCTCTGCTCGGCCTCGACCGAGTGCGGCGGCACGCGCAGGCGGGCAACTTCGTCGCCGTCGCCACGGATATCGGAAGACGGTCCCACCGACGAGAAAATTGCAGACATCGCGAAATCATAAGTGCGCCCGAACGCGCATCGGTGGACAAGCCTGTGGACAGCCACTGCACCACCGGTGGACGCCCAAAAAAAAGGGCTCCGGAGGAGCCCGCCCCTTCCTCTTGAAGGAAGGGGCGCGAAGCGGGGAAGGAGCAGTCCTGTTGCGGGTCGTCGTCAACCCGTCTCGCCGAGAACCACCACCTTGACCTCGACGACCACATCGCCATGCGGCGCCACCATCACGGTGTGCTCGCCCGTCGTCTTCAGCGGCCCGTTGGGCATGCGTATCTGCGACTTGGTGACCTTGAAGTCGATTCGGTTGAGCGCATCGGCGACGTCGGCATTGGTGACCGAACCGAACAGGCGACCGTCGACGCCAGCCTTCTGCGTGATGTGGACCGTACGGCCGCTCATCTTCTCGCCGAGCGCCTGGGCACCGGCGAGCTTCTCGGCGGCCAACTTCTCGAGCTCGACTCTTTTGTCCTCGAATTCCTTGATCGCTGTCGTGGTGGCACGGCGCGCCACCCGGGTCGGAATCAGGAAGTTGCGGGCATAACCGTCCTTGACCTTGACGACATCGCCGAGGTTGCCGAGGTTCGCAACCTTTTCCATCAGGATGACTTGCATGGTGGCGTCCTCAGACCTTGTGCTGGTCGCTGTACGGCAGCATTGCCAGGAAACGGGCGCGCTTGATGCACGTCGTCAGCTGGCGCTGGAAGAAGGCGCGCGTGCCGGTCAGGCGGGCGGGCGTGATCTTGCCGTTCTCGTTGATGAAATCGCGCAAGGTATCGATGTCCTTGTAATCGATTTCCTTGACGCCGGTGACCGTGAAGCGGCAGAAACGCTTGCGACGGAACAACAGCGACTGGGTGTTGCGCTTGGGCTTGCGGTCCTTTGAGAACCGACCTTTACCGCGGGGCGGGGGCATGTGATGACCTCTCTACTTCAATCGAAATGTTGAACATGGAAGACGATTCCGCGGCCGTTGCGGGCAGCGCCGAGGAAGCCTTCGAAAGCATGGTCGACACCGAGTTCGGCTTTCAGCAGGGGCTCGGTGAGTGGGCCGATCGCGCGGGCGCGAAGCTCGATGCTCACCTTCCTTGCCGTTCCGAGCTGATCGACCTGCGACTCGTGCCTGAGGCTCATGTCGAGAGCGGGAAGACCGGCCGGGGTGAACCGGAGGGCGCCGCGCTCGACGATCGCAGCCGTCAGGGCGACCCGATTCGTCAGGCCTGCGCCTCCGGCTGCGGTGCGCGTGCCTCGGCGGCC
>JAYVNL010000138.1:0-14736 GCA_043758495.1 Rhizobacter sp. | reverse complement strand
CAGCGGCCATCTGCTGACCATGGACGGCGCGCCGGACGGCGGTGGCCGCAATCTGGCGCCGCGGCCGATGGAGACCGTGCTCGCCGGCACCGGCGCCTGCGCCGCCTACGACGTCGTCCTCATCTTGAAGCGCGGTCGGCACGATGTGCGGGGCTGTCGCGTCAAGGTCACGTCGGAGCGTGCCCAGACCGATCCGAAGGTGTTCACCAAGATCCACCTGCACTTCGTCATCAGCGGCAGGGGTCTGGCCTCTGCTGTTGTCGAGCGAGCCATCGCTCTGTCGCACGAGAAGTACTGCTCGGCGACGATCATGCTCGCCAGCACCGCGGCCATCACCAACAGCTTCGAGGTGATCGACGACGCCTGAGTTCAGACGTAGTGTGCGGTCGTGGTCATGACGCGGCCTGCCAGGCGCATTGCCCAACGCACCGGCAGCGGCAGTCTGGCTGCGCCGGCCTGTTCGGCAGCGATGGCATGCCCGGCTTCGTCGTCCTTCATCTTTCGCACGATTGCCCGTGAGCGCAGGTCGCTTGCCGGTAGCCGCTCGAGGTGGCTGTCGAGATGGCGCTCGACCTGGCGCTCGGTTTCCACCACGAAGCCGAGGCTGGTGGCGTCGCCGGTGCGGCCCGCCAGCAGGCCGACGCCGAAGGCGCCCGCGTACCAGAGCGGATTCAGGAGGCTCGGTCGGGCGCCGAGCTGGCGCAGCCGCTCCGCCGTCCACGCGAGGTGGTCGGTTTCCTCGCCGGCCGCATGTTCGAAATGCCGGCGCAGCGCAGGGTCGCGCGTCGCCAGTGCCTGGGCGCTGTAGAGCGCTTGCGCACACACCTCGCCCACGTGATTGACGCGCATCAGGGCGCCGGAAAGGCGCTTCTCGGCTGCGGCCAGGATCGGCTCGACATCGACGAATTCCGGGACGCTGCGGGCAGCCTGCGGCGTGCTGGTCAGGGCGCGCAATGCGTGGTCGGCAACGGCTAAAAGTCGGTCGGCGGGAGAGCGGGCAGGCAGGTTCATGGGAGGGAGGAGAATAACGCGGCGAGGCTGGGAGGGGCCCTGAAATGCTCGTTGTGCCAAGACAACATAAGGCCTTTTTTTGCGCACTGAGTCTTTCCAGCGCCGGGCCCGTCTGGTGCAATACGGTCAACTTCCCGCTAAGGGGGGTGTGCCTGATCTGCTCCAGCGCGGGTTTTCGGTGATCGGGACCTCTTGTTCAAAACCTAGGAGATAGTTGCAATGAAAAAATCTCTGCTTGCTCTCGCGGTGCTCGGCGCTTTCGCTGGTGCTGCCTCGGCGCAGTCGTCGGTCACGCTGTTCGGTATCCTGGATGCCAATGCCCATTTCGTGAAGAACGACGGCCAGTCGCGCCGCCTTTCCCTGGATGACAGCGGCATCAACAGCTCGCGCCTCGGCTTTCGCGGCATCGAGGACCTCGGCGGTGGCCTGAAGGCGGGCTTCTGGCTCGAAGCCGGCCTGAATATCGGCACTGGCAACGAAGGCGGCGGCGGCAACAAGATCTTCAATCGTCGGTCGACGGTCAGCCTGATCAACGGCGCTGGTGAACTGCGTCTCGGCCGCGACTACACCCCGAGCTTCTGGAACGAAACGATTTTTGACGCGTTCGGCACCAACGGCCTCGGCGGGTCGAACAACGTGTTCCGTTTCTTCCAAGTTCGCCAAGACAACTCGATCGGCTACTTCCTGCCATCGAACATCGGTGGCTTCTATGGCCAAGCGATGGTCGCGGCCGCCGAGGCTGCGACGAGTAACGGTGTGGCCTCGAGCCTCGACAAGCCGGGTCGCTACGTCGGTGGTCGCATCGGCTTCGCCGCCGGCCCGTTCGACGTCGCGTTTTCCGCAGCAGAGCAGCGCATTGCTGCCGTTACTTCTGCTCCGGGTCTGGTGTATGGCAGCAAGGTCAAGCAGTACAACCTCGGCGGTTCGTACGACTTCGGCTTCCTGAAGCTCCTCGGCTACGTGGAACGCGACAGGTTCGACACTGCCAGGGAGACGAAGTATTCGATCAGCACGGTCATTCCTTTCGGCCAGAGTGAAGTGCACGTCGGCTACAACCGCAGCAAGTACAGCTCCGACGCTACTTGCCCGGCGGCCTTCGATGCCCTGGCATGCAGCAGCGTCGTTCAGCAGTACGCCGCGACGTATCAGTACAACCTGTCGAAGCGGACCGCCATGTACGGTACCGGGTCGATTCTTGACAACAAGAATCTGACAGCCGTGGCGTTGCCGGGCGGCTTCGCTACCCCGACGGCGGGCGGCAAGTCGAAGGGCTTCGAAGTCGGCGTTCGTCACGTGTTCTGATCAGACGATCGATTTTCGAGTTCTACGCCAACGAAAAGGCCGCCTCCGGGCGGCCTTTTTCATGTCTCGGCGACGTGTCGCGCTAATGCGGCGGATGCGGGCATTCCCTTTTGACGCGTGGCTCTCGTTTTGCTCTCATACCGTGACTTGAAAGGTATGCTGATCCGGTCACTTTCTTGTCTTCCATGCTTGCCTTCGTCCTTCGCCGAATCCTCCAAGCCGCCCTCGTCATGCTGACGGTGGCGTTCATCGCGTTCATGCTGTTCCAGTACGTCGGCGATCCGGTCACCAACATCCTCGGCCAGGACGCGACGCCGCAGCAGCGCCAGCAGCTTCGCGCCGATCTCGGGCTCGATCAGGCGTTTCCGCTCCAGTTCGCGCGCTTTGTCGGCAATGCCGTGCAAGGCGAATTCGGCCTCAGCCTGCGACAGGGCCGCAAGGTCTCCTCGCTTATCGCCGAGCGCTTGCCGGCCACGCTCGAGCTCACGATGCTGGCCGCAGTCATTGCGCTCGCGTTCGGGGTACCGATGGGCGTCTACGCGGCGCTGCGGCGCGGCACCTTCATGTCGCAGGTGGTGATGACGATCTCGCTCATCGGCGTGTCGCTGCCAACCTTCCTGATCGGCATCCTGCTGATCCTCGTCTTCGCGGTGACGCTGAAGTGGTTGCCGAGCTTCGGTCGGGGCGAGGTGATGGCGATCGGTCCGTGGACGACCGGTCTGGCCAGCGCCGATGGCTGGCGTCATCTCGTCCTGCCGTCGATCACGCTGGCCGTCTTCCAGCTCACGCTCATCATGCGGCTGGTGCGCTCCGAAATGCTCGAGGTGCTGCGCGCCGACTACATCAAGTTCGCGCGCGCCCGGGGTCTGTCGAACCGGGCCGTCTACTTCGGCCACGCTCTCAAGAACACGCTGGTGCCGGTGATGACGATCACCGGCCTGCAGATCGGCGGCCTCATCGCTTTCGCGATCATCACCGAGACCGTGTTCCAGTGGCCCGGCATGGGGCTCCTGTTCATCCAGGCCGTGCAGTTTGCCGACATCCCGGTGATGGCCGCCTATCTCTGCCTGATCGCGCTGATTTTCGTGATCATCAACCTCGCGGTCGATCTGCTGTACTTTGCCGTCGACCCCCGCCTGCGCGTGGAGCGGACGCAAGACGCTCACTGACCCGCCGATTCGAATTTTCGACAAGGACAAGACCGAGATGAAACTGTTCCCTTTCGCGCTGGCGACTACGCTCGCGCTCGGCGCATCGCTCTCACACGCCGTGACCCTTCGCGTCGCCAACCAGGGCGACGTGCAGTCGATGGACCCGCATTCGCTCAACGAGACGCTGCAGCTCAGCTTCACGGCCAGCGTCTACGAGGCACTGGTCGGCCGCGATCGCAAGATGGGCCTGGTGCCGCTGCTCGCCACCAAGTGGACGCAGACCAGCCCGACGGTGTGGCGCTTCGAGTTGAGGAAAGGCGTGAAGTGGCACGACGGCACGGCGTTCACTGCTGACGACGTCGTCTTCACCTTCAAGCGCGCGTCCGGCGACGGCTCCGACATGAAGGGCTACACGCAGTCCTTCAAGTCGGTGAAAAAGGTCGACGACACCACGGTCGACATCGAGACCGCGGCGCCTTATCCGATCCTCCCGGACGTGATCTCGAACGTCTACATCATGAGCAAGAAATGGTGCGAGGACAACAAGGCCGAGATCCCCGTCGACCGCAGGAAGGGTATCGAGAACACGGCCAGCTTCAAGGCCAACGGCACCGGGCCGTTCCGCCTGCGCGAGCGCCAGCCGTCGGTGCGGACGACACTGGTGCGCAACTTCACCTACTGGGACAAGGTCGACGGCAACATCGACGACGTTGTCTTCACGCCGATCGGAAACGACGCGACCCGCGTCGCGGCGCTGCTCTCCGGCGAGATCGATGTCATGGAGCCGGTGCCCCTGCAGGATGTGGAGCGAATCAAGTCGGCCGGTAATCTCACCGTGCTGCAAGGCCCCGAGCTGCGCACCATCTTCCTCGGCATGGACCAGAAGCGCGACGAATTGCAGTTCTCGAGTGTCAAGGGCAAGAACCCGTTCAAGGACAAGCGCGTGCGCCAGGCGTTCTTCCAGGCCATCGACGTAGACACCATCAAGGCGCGCACGATGCGTGGCGCGGCGACGCCGACTGCCGAGATGGTGGCGCCCGGCGTGCGCGGGTTCCAGGCCGACATGAACAAGCGCCTGCCCTACGACACCGAAGCGGCCAGGAAGCTGCTCGCCGACGCCGGCTATCCGAGCGGCTTCGAGGTCGGCATGAACTGCCCCAACGACCGCTATGTGAACGATGCGGCGATCTGCCAGGCGGTGGCGGCCAACCTGGCGCGTATCGGCGTCAAGGTCAACCTGATGACCGAGACCAAGGTCAGCTATTTTCCGAAGATTCTGCGCCGCGACACCAGCTTCTACCTGCTCGGCTGGACGCCATCGACCGGCGACTCGCACGACGTGCTCTCGGCCATCATGGCCACGCCCACCGACAAGGGCCAGGGCCAGTTCAACCTCGGCGCTTACAGCAACCCGCGGCTCGACGACCTCACGCTGAAAATCCAGTCGGAGACTGACGAGAAGAAGCGCAACGACCTGATCCGCGAGGCCTTCAAGATCCACCAGGACGACGTCGGCCACATCCCGCTGCACCAGCAGGCGCTGGCCTGGGGCATGAGCAACCGCGTCAGCCTCGTTCAGCTGCCCGACAACCGCATGTTCTTCAAATGGATCACGCTGAAGTCCAAGTAGCCGGTGTCGCTGGTGTCGCCGGGCTTGCCACGGCGCCAGGCCGATGGGCACGCTTCCTCGACGGTGACTTCTGGCATTCCTTTCGCAGCGCGCCTGTGGCGATGGCGGCGGCCGCGATCGCGCTTGTCTGCGTGCTCGCGGCGCTGTTCGCGAACTGGGTGGCGCCGCACGATCCGTTCAATCTCGCGACGCTGGAGCTCAGCGATTCGATGCTGCCGCCAGCCTGGCTCGCGGGCGGCGTTGCCAGGTACCCACTGGGCACCGACGAGCAAGGACGCGATGTCTTCTCGGCGCTGCTGTTCGGCGCCCGCATCTCGCTTTTCGTCGGCGCTGCATCGGTGCTGCTGTCGCTCTTCATCGGCGTGAGCCTGGGCCTGCTGTCGGGCTACGTCGGCGGCCGCATCGACGCGCTCATCATGCGCATCTGCGACGTGATGCTGTCGTTCCCGTCGATCCTGATCGCGCTGCTGTTCGCCGGCGTCGGCCATGCTCTCTTTCCGAACGCCAACGACTCGCTCGCGTTCGGTGTGGTCATCGTCGCCATCGCGCTGCCCGGCTGGGTGCAATACGCGCGCGCCGTGCGCGGCGGTGCGATGGTCGAGCGGCAGAAGGAATACGTACAGGCGGCGCGGGTCATCGGCGTGGCACCGCTCAGGATCATGATGCGGCACGTGCTGCCCAACGTCATGGGTCCGGTGTTCGTGCTGTCCACGATCCAGGTGGCGGTCGCCATCCTCGCGGAGGCGACGCTGTCGTTCCTCGGGGTCGGCGTGTCGCCGACCTCGCCGTCGCTCGGCACGTTCATCAACGAAGGCAACAAGCAGCTTTTCAGCGGCGCCTGGTGGCTGGTGATCTTCCCCGGTGCGACACTGGTGATGATCGCCCTCAGCATCAACCTGTTCGGCGATTGGCTGCGCGACGCGCTGAACCCGCGCCTGCGCTGAACTTCGACCGGATTTCATCGTTCAAGGAGGCGAACATGAACGTCATTTTGAGAATCGCGCTCGTCACCGCTGTTGGCGCGGTGCTGGCTGGCTGCGCGAGCGCCGATTACCACTATTCGCAGCTGCTCGGCAGCCGCCACTATCGCGTGCCCATCGACACCTATGCGGTTTCGATCGTTCGTGTCGACGGCAAGGACAACACCTTCCGGCCGGCGATGGTCGATCCGGGGCTGCGCCAGGTCACGGTGCAGGGGCCGCCGGGCGGGGTGGGCGGCGTCGGCGAGGAGCGCACGATCGGGCTGCAGGTCGCGCCTTGCACGCGCTACTACCTGGTCGCCGTGAAGACGACGCCGCTGGCGTCGGACTTCAGCATCCGTGTCGACTACGAGGAACCGGTCGGCGGCTGCACGCCTCCTGTCGCGGGCTGAGCGCAACTCACCGCGCATGCCTGGTCCGCTTCTCGAGGTCAAAAACCTACGCGTCGAATTCGCCGGCCGGCGCGGTACGCTGACGGCTCTCGACGACGTCTCCTTCGAGATTGCACCGGGCGAAATCCTCGGCATCGTCGGCGAGTCGGGCGCCGGCAAGTCCTTGACGGGCGCAGCGATCATCGGCCTGCTCGACCCGCCGGGGCGGGTTGCCGGCGGCGAAATCCGCTTCGACGGACGCCGCATTGACAACCTGCCCTACGAGGAGATGCGGCGCGTGCGTGGCCGCTCGATCGGCGCGATCTTCCAGGACCCGCTGACCTCGCTCGATCCGCTCTACACCGTCGGCCGGCAACTGATCGAGACGATCCGTACGCACTTGCCGCTGAATGCGGCCGATGCCCGCCGGCGCGCGATCGAGCTGCTGCAAGAGACCGGCATTTCCGCAGCCGAGGAGCGGCTCGAACAGTACCCGCACCAGTTCTCCGGCGGCATGCGCCAGCGCGTGGTCATCGCGCTGGCGCTCGCCGGCGAGCCCAGGCTGATCGTCGCAGACGAGCCGACGACGGCGCTCGACGTCTCGATTCAGGCCCAGATCATCGCGCTGCTCAAGCGCCTCTGCAAAGAGCACGGCGCCGCTGTCATGCTCGTCACCCACGACATGGGCGTGATCGCCGAGACCTGCGATCGCGTCGCCGTGATGTACGCCGGCCGGATCGTCGAGGTCGGGCCGGTCGAGGTCGTCATCCACGCACCGGCGCATCCCTACACGGTCGGCCTGATGGGCTCGATTCCGGCCATGGACGAGGATCGCGTCCGCCTGCTGCAGATCGACGGCGCCATGCCGAGGCTCAACGCGATTCCCGCCGGCTGCGCCTTCAATCCGCGTTGCCCGCGCGCGTTCGCGCCATGCTCCCGGCAGCGGCCGGACCTGATGCCGGCCGGCTCGACGCAGGCGGCCTGCTGGCTGCACGCACCAGCGCTGCAGGTCGCGGCTTGAGCACGGAAGCGAGCGCGGGCGCGGCCGCACTGGTCGAGGTCGTCGGCCTCGCCAAGACCTTCGACGTCTCGGCGCCGTGGCTCAACCGCGTCGCCGAGAGGAAGCCACGGCAGTTCGTCCATGCCGTCGATGACGTCGCCTTCCGGGTCGCCCGTGGCACCACGCTGGCGCTGGTCGGCGAGTCGGGCTGCGGCAAGAGCACGGTGGCGCGGCTGCTCGTCGGCCTGTACGCGCCGACGCGTGGCCGTGTCGTCTTCGACGGCATCGACGCCGCCGGCCCGGGCGGCAGGCGACCCGATGCGATCCGCCGCCGCATGCAGATGATTTTCCAGGACCCGTACGCGAGCCTGAATCCGCGCTGGAAGGTGCAGGACATCGTCGCCGAGCCTCTGCGTGAGCACGGCCTCGGCGCCTCGATGCCGACCGCTGGCGCCGAGGCCAGGCGCCGCGTCGCCGCGCGGGTCGGCGAGCTGCTGGCGTCGGTCGGACTCGCCGCTGCCGACGCCGACAAGTTCCCGCACCAGTTCTCGGGCGGCCAGCGCCAGCGCATCTCGATCGCGCGGGCGCTGGCGACGCGACCGGAGTTCCTGGTTTGCGACGAACCGACCTCGGCGCTCGACGTCTCGGTGCAGGCACAGGTCCTCAACATCATGAAGGACCTGCAGACCCAGCACGGCCTGACCTATCTCTTCATCTCGCACAACCTCGCCGTCGTGCGCCATGTGAGCGACCAGGTCGGCGTGATGTACCTCGGTCGCGTCGTCGAGCTCAGCCCCAAGGCAGAGCTCTTCGCGCGGCCGCGCCACCCCTACACGCGGATGCTGCTCGACGCCATCCCCGATATCCACATGAGCGGCCGCGCCCGCACGCCGGTGCAGGGCGAAGTGCCGAATCCGCTGTCGCCACCGACCGGCTGCACCTTCCACCCGCGCTGCCCGCATGCCAACGAGCGCTGCCGCGTCGAGCGGCCGGCGCTGCTCGACGACGATGGCACGCGCGTGGCCTGCCACGCCGTCGAGGAAGGCCGGATCTAAGTGCGGCTGCCGGGCGCCTCGTCGTCGACGAGGTGCTCGCCGCGCAGGAGGTCGGCGGTGGTCTCGCGGTCGCGGATGAGCCAGGCACGGTCACCCGCCACCATCACCTCGGCGGGTCGCGGCCGGCTGTTGTAGTTGCCGGCCATGCTCATCGCATAGGCGCCGGCCGACAGAACGGCCACGAAGTCCCCGGGTGCCACCGCGAGCGCGCGGTCGCGGCCGAGCCAGTCGGCCGATTCGCAGACAGGCCCGACGACGTCGAAGGTCTGCGCGGCCACGTCGCGATGCTCGCAGGCAACGATGTTCATCCAGGCGTCGTAGAGGGCAGGGCGGAGGAGGTCGTTCATCGCCGCGTCGACGATGCAGAAATTCTTGGCGGCGCCCGTCTTGAGGTAGAGGACCTCGCTGGCGAGGACGCCGGCATTGCCGACCAGCGAACGGCCGGGCTCGAACACGATCTTGCGATGGCCGTGGCCGCGGGTGTCGATGCGCGCCAGCAGGCGGCCGATGAGGTCGGCCGCGGCTGGCGGCGTCTCCTCGGCATAGACGATGCCGAGGCCGCCGCCGACGTCGATGTGGCCGATGGCGATGCCGCGCGCCTCGACCGCATCGACGAGATCGAGCAGGCGGTCGATAGCCTCGACGTAGGGACTGGCGTCGGTGATCTGCGAGCCGATGTGGCAGTCGATGCCGGCGACCTCGATGGCAGGCAGGCCGGCCGCATGAACGAAGGTCGCGGCGGCGTCTTCATGGGCGATGCCGAACTTGTTGCCGCGCAGACCCGTCGAGATGTAGGGATGGGTTTTCGGATCAACGTCGGGATTGACGCGCAGGCTGACCCGCGCAACCCGGCCGCTCGCTGCAGCTACTGCCGACAGCACATCTAGCTCGCCGACGCTCTCGACGTTGAAGCACATCACGCCGACCTCGAGCGCGCGTGCCATCTCCGTACGCGTCTTGCCGACGCCGGAAAACACCACCCGCGCCGGCTCGCCGCCGGCCGCAAGCACGCGCTCGAGCTCACCGGCGGACACGATGTCGAAGCCGCAACCCCGGCGCGCGAACCATTGCAGGACGGCGAGCGTCGAATTGGCCTTGACCGCGTAGCAGATCAGGTGGTCGCGGCCGCGCAGTGCACTCTGGTAGGCCGAAAGCGCACGCTGCATCGACGCCTGCGAGTAGACATAGAGCGGCGTGCCGAAGCGGCGAGCCAGGGCGACGACGGCGAGCTCTTCGATGAAGAGCGTGCCGTCGCGGAGCACGATGTCGGGACTGCCGGGAAGCGCGTTCATCGCGGCGCCGTGCCTGGGACCGGCGCTTCGAGCGGCTCCGGTGGCAGCGGCGGCGCCCGAGCTGCGGCCGACGACGGCGTCGCGGCCGGCATCACCGCGATCAGCGCGCCCTTCTGTCCGCAGCCTGAGCATGCCAGCGCGATGAGCAGGGCGATCACCCAGGCTGCTCGTTCGCCGACCGCCCCTACACTCATGTTGCCTCTTTCCATCCAGCAGATTTTAGAGATTATGACTTCCGTGCCTTCGGCTTTCGAGCCCCTCGCCGCTGCCGAGTACGAGCGCCGCACGCGCGACGTCTTCGCCGCCATCGAAGCGAGCATCGATCGCTTCCTCGACGACGATGTCATCGACATCGACGCCAGCCGCACCGGCGGCCTCCTCGAGCTGTCGTTTCCGAATGGCAGCGTCATCGTCGTCAACACGCAGCCGCCACTGCAGGAGATCTGGCTGGCCGCGCCGTCGGGCGGATTTCATTTCAAGGCCGCCGGCGATGTGTGGCTCGATTCCCGTGTCGGCGGCGAGTTCTTCGCGATGCTGTCGGCGTGCGCCACCGAGCAGGGCGGCAAGTGCCTTGTTTTCACGGCCAACCCGCCGACCTGAGCCGAGCGCTCAACGGCGAAACAGATCGAGGATGCTGTTGCGCTCTTCTTCGCTCGGCGCGGCCTGCGACTTGTCTTCGAGGCCCAGGCTGCTCACGCCGGCGCCGCGTGCGAACTCTTCGTAGTACCACTCGCCAGCGAGGTTGACGACGCCTTCCGGCGGTATCAGCTCGGCGACCGGCACGCCCTTCAGGACCGTGGCCATGTAGTCGATCCAGACCGGCAGCGACAGGCCACCGCCGGTCTCGCGATCGCCGAGCTTTCGCGGCTCGTCGTAGCCCATCCAGACGACAGCAACGACGTTCTTCTGCCAGCCGGCGAACCAGGCGTCGTGCGAATCGTTGGTGGTGCCGGTCTTGCCATAGATGTCGCGTCGCTTCAGTGCCGCCTGAGCCTTGGCGGCGGTGCCGGCGCGGGTGACTTCCTCGAGCAGGCTGGTCATGACGAAGGCGTTGCGAGCATCGATCGTGCGCATCGATTCGTCGAGGACCGGCAGCCGCGCCTCGTTGATCAGATGGCCCTTGGAGTCGGTGATGCGGCTGATCAGCGACGGGTTGACGCGGTAGCCACCATTGGCGAAGACGGCATAGGCCGACGCCATCTGCATCGGCGTCACCGCGCCGGCGCCGAGCGCCATCGGAAGGTAGGCGGGGTGCTTGTCGGCGTCGAATCCGAAGCGCGTGATCCATTGCTGCGCATAGGCCGGCGTGATCGAACGCAGGATGCGGATCGAGATCATGTTCTTGGACTTCGCGAGGCCGCGTCGCATCGTCATCGGACCGTCGTAGGTGCCGTCGTAGTTCTTCGGCTCCCAGGGCTGGCTGCCGGTGGTCGCGGCGTCGAAGAACAGCGGCGCATCGTTGATCACCGTCCCTGGCGTGAAGCCTTTCTCGAGCGACGCCGAGTAGATGAACGGCTTGAAGCTCGACCCCGGCTGCCGCCAGGCCTGGGTGACGTGGTTGAACTTGCTCTTCGAGTAGTCGAAGCCGCCGACCATGGCGCGGATGCTGCCAGTGCGTGGGTCCATCGCCACGAACGCGCCTTCCACCTCGGGCAGTTGCGTGATGGTCCAGTCACCCTTGGCGCCGCGCGTCAGCCGCACCACGGCGCCGGGCCGGATCTGGGTCTTCGGACTGGCCTTGACAGCAAGCGCCGAGGTGGCCGGCTTCAGGCCCTCGCCGGTCACCGAGACCGACTCGCCGTTCTGCAGCACCGCAATCACCTTCTTCGCCGACGCTTCGGTGACCACGGCCGCCTTCAACTCGTCGTTGTCCGGGAAGTCCTGCAGCGCCTCGGCGATGCGCGCGTCGAGCTCCTTGGCATCGCCGGGCAGATCGACGTAGTCCTCCGGACCGCGATAGACCTGCCGCCGCTCGAAATCCATGATGCCCTTGCGAAGGGCGTGATAGGCGAGCGTCTGCTCGCCCGAGTTCAGGGTGAGGGTGACATTCAGGCCACGCGTGTACGCCTCGGCGCCGTACTGGCTGAAGAGCATCTGACGAGCTACCTCGGCGACATACTCGGCATGCACCGCGACGTCCGAGGGGGCGCGGTACTTGAGCACCTGCTTCAAAGCCGCGTCGTGCTGCTCGGCGCTGATGAAGCCGTTCTCGAGCATGCGGTCGATGACGTGGCGCTGTCGCCGGATGGCGCGCTCGGGATTGACGATCGGGTTGTTCGCCGAGGGTGCCTTCGGCAGGCCGGCAAGCATGGCCGCTTCGGCGATCGTGATGTCCTTGAGCGGCTTGCCGAAATAGATTTCGCTGGCCGAAGCAAACCCATATGCGCGCTGGCCAAGCGCGATATGGTTCATGTAGACCTCGAGAATCTGTTCCTTGCTGAGCAAGCTTTCGATCTTGAGAGAAAGCAACATCTCGTAGATCTTGCGAGTAAATGTTTTCTCGGTCGACAGATAGAAATTGCGGGCGACCTGCATCGTGATGGTCGAGGCGCCCTGCGAGCCGTGACCCTCGCCGAAATTGGCGAGACCGGCGCGCAGGGCCCCGACATAGTCGACGCCGCTGTGCTGGTAGAAGCGGGCATCTTCGACGGCGAGGACAGCGTCCTGCATGACCTTCGGGATCTCGGCGATCGGCACGAAATTGCGGCGCTCTTCGCCGAACTCGCCGAGCAGCACGCCGTCAGCCGAGAAGATGCGCATCGGCAGCTTCGGCCGGTAGTCGGTGAGGCTGCTGATCTCAGGCAGATTGGGGTAGGAGACCGCGAGCGCGATCGCCGCCACCAGCACGCCGGCGACCACGACCGAGGCGGCGAGGCCGACCAGCCCGAGTACGACACGCAAGAGCACGCGCGCCCAGAGCGGAAGCGACGATCGCGGCTTTGCGCTATGGCCGGGGCCAGCCTCGCGGCGGTCGGCGTCAGCGTCGTCGCTCAAGAGAGATCCTGCATGCAGAAAGCATTATAGAAACCCGCTTTCGCGGGTCGTCGCAGAGCCTTCGGCGCGGTTGCGGAAAGTGACAAAACGAACACTTCTTGCGTTGAAACAACCGGGTACGAGTTGTGGTTGCTTTGCGTGTGAGATTTGCAACGCGCACGGGGTTCCAGCCCCGGGTTTTGCTTTGAGAATCAAAGGCTTTACTGCTAGGATCGAAAAAGATTATTAACAGTCCAGCGGCCCCGAACGGTGCTGGAAAAAGGGGCGCCGGTGAGCTTTCTGGACACGTTGCTGGGCCGCAAGCACCCGCCGATGATCGGCCTCGACATCAGCTCGTCGAGCGTCAAGCTGGTCGAGCTGGGTCAGACCAACAACGGTGAGTACATTCTCGAGCGATTCGGATCCGAGAGCTTCGAGAAGGGCTGGATCGCTGACGGTCAGATCGAGAAGTTCGACGAGGTCGCCGAGGCCGTCAAACGGCTGGTCACCAAGAGCGGCACCCGCACCCGCCAGGTTGTGATGGCGATGCCGCAATCGGCAGTCATCACCAAGAAGATCATGTTGCCGGCCGGCCTGCGCGAAGAGGAGCTCGAGCTGCAGGTCGAGTCCGAGGCCAATCAATACATTCCCTTTTCGCTCGACGAAGTCAGCCTCGACTTCTGCGTCATCGGGCCGAGCCCGACCTCGGTGGGCGACGTCGAAGTGCTGATCGCAGCGTCTCGCAAGGACCGCGTGCAGGATCGCCAGGGTCTCGCCGAAGCGGCCGGGCTGAAACCGGCGGTGCTCGACATCGAGTCGCACGCATCGCGTCTGGCGATGAGCCGCGTCGTCTCGAGCCTGCCCAACGAAGGTCGCGACGCGCTCGTCGCGCTGTTCGAGATCGGCGCCGACACCACCAGCCTCAAGGTGCTGCGCGACGACGAGATGCTCTACGACCGCGACCAGGCCTTCGGCGGATCGCAGCTCACGCAATTGATCTCACGCCAGTACGGGTTCTCTTATGAAGAGGCCGAGCAGAAGAAGCTCGCCGCCGATTTGCCCGACGACTACGAGACCTCGCTGCTCGCGCCCTTCGTCGACAGCCTGTCGCAGGAGATCGGTCGCGCACTCCAGTATTTCTTCACCAGCACGCCGCACCACAAGGTGCACTACGTGATGCTGGCCGGCGGCACCGCCACCCTGCCCGGCCTGAAGGACCGCGTCACCGAGCTGACCGGCTTCGCTTCGATGGTCGTCAATCCGTTCGAGAACATGAAGCTCGGCGCGGCGGTGCGCGAAACCAAACTGCGTCGCGAGGCATCGTCGTATCTCACGGCCTGCGGCCTGGCCATGCGGAGGTTCGCCGAGTGATCATGATCAACCTCCTCCCGCATCGGGAGGAACGCCGCAAGCGCAAGAAGATCGCCTTTTTCGTCGGCCTCGGCCTGGCGGCGGTCGCCGGGATGGCCATCGTCGGCGCCTGGTATCTGGTAGTCGGGCAGCTGGTCCAGGGCCAACAGCAGCGCAATACCTTCCTGCAGGTCGAGAACGCCAAGCTCGACATCCAGATCAAGGACATCGCCAGCCTGAAGGCGGAGATCGCATCGCTGAAGGCGCGGCAAAAGGCCGTCGAAGATCTGCAGACCGACCGCAACGTGCCGGTCCACGTCCTCAACGAGCTGGTCCGGCAGGTGCCCGAGGGCATTTACATCACTTCCGTCAAGCAGGACGGCCAGACCCTCAACGTCACCGGTGTCGCACAGACGCAGGAGCGCGTGTCCGAGTTGCTGCGCAACACAGCCTACAACTCCAAGTGGCTGGTCCGGCCGGAGTTGATCGAGAGCAGCTCGACCACGATCATCGGTGCCAACCGCGAGCAGAAGCGACTCTTCAATTTCTCGATGCGCCTGACCGTCAAGCGACCGCAGGACGATCCCGCCGCATCGGCGCCGATGGCATCCCCTGTTCCGG
>JAYVNL010000137.1:0-4952 GCA_043758495.1 Rhizobacter sp. | reverse complement strand
GGCAGCGTCTTTGCGCCGCGCCTCGGCCAGGAAGTGCTGGTGCAGTTCGTGGCTGGCGACATCGACCGAGCCGTCGTCGTCGGCTCGCTCTACAACGGGCAGGGCAGCGTCGACGCGCAGGGCAACCAGCTCGGTGGTGCAGCGGCCAGTGCCACCGGCAACGCTGCCGGCTGGTTTCCCGGCAACGCCAGGCAAGGCCGCCTCGAGAGCCACCAACACTCTGCCGTGCTCGCCGGCTACAAGAGCCAGGAGCTCGCCACCAGCCAGGGCGGCAGCGGCGGCTACAACCAGCTCGTGCTCGACGACAGCGCCGCCGGCAACCGCATCGAACTCGCCAGCAGCAGCGCCCAGAGCCGCCTGCAGCTCGGCCGCCTCGTCCACCAGAACGACAACCAGCGGCTGCAGCCGCGGGGCCACGGCGTCGACCTCACCACGACCGGATGGGGCGCGCTGCGCGCCGGCGCGGGGATGCTCATCAGCGCCCATGGCAAGACCGGCAGCACCAGCGCCACCCGCAGCCTCGACAGCCGCGAGCCGCAGACTCAGGTCGAGCAGAGCCAGGAGCTCCTGCACAGCCTGGCCGAGAGCGCGCAGAAGCAAAAGGCCAAGGGCGGCGGCGAACCCGATGTCGTCGGCGCGAAGAAGGCAGACACCGCCCGCCAGCTCGCCAACGAGAAGGCGCTCTATGCAGCCATCGACAGCCTGAGCGCCAGCGACCAGCGCGCCGACAGCGCCAGCAGCGGCGAAGCCAGCATCGGCGGCGGCGCCGGGCGGGTCACGGCGTGGAGCCGGCCCGACCTGGTGATCGCAGCGCCGAGCGGCATCGCCGCCTTCACGCCGGCCACGCTCATTGCGGCAGCCGGCAACACGGCCACGATCGTCGCCGGCCAGGACCTGCAGCTCGCCGCGCAGGCCAACCACGCCTGGTCGGTCAAGAGCGGGCTCGTCCTCTACACCTACGGCAAGGCGACCGACAAAGCCAAGCCCAACACGGAGACCGGCATCGCAATGCATGCAGCGACTGGCAACGTCAACACCCAGAGCCAGGGCGGCGCGACCCGGCTCACGGCCGACAAGAAGGTCGAGGTGTTCAGCACCGGCGGCATGGTGCGTGTGACGGCGCCCGAGCACATCCTGCTCACGGCAGCGGGCGCAGCGATCGACATCCAGCCGGGCAGCATCACACTGGAAGGGCCGGGCAAGATCGAGTTCAAGGCGAGCATGAAGGAGTTGACGGGGGGCGGGAGTGCGAGTCAGTCGCTGGAGTTGAAGAAGCCGGGCAAGTTGGAGCGATTCAACGAAGCATTCCAGATCAAAGACGAAAAGACTGGAAGTCCTTTACCGTTCTTGAACTATCGGATCGAGCGCGAGGACGGTAGCAGCGAACATGGACGTACCGATGCTGAGGGGCGGACTCAACGAGTACGAGCCTCGAAGGCAGAGAAGGTCAAGTTGTTTATCTTGGACTGACCCAACGCAGGCAACGTGATGAGCGATACCGAAACGACCTTTACTGACCCCGATGCAACCACGTCGCTGACCGCGCCGGAGGGCACCTACTTCGATGCCAAGTACACGTTGGGCGATGGGGCACTGCTTTACTTGCCAGGAACGAACGAGTTCGTTGCCCTCTACGCAGATGAGTGGCTGCACTTCCGGCATGAGGCGGATGAACATGAGCAAGTTGTAGCTGCGCAGCAGGCCGCAAACCAGCGGGTGACCGAGGCGGCGCGCGATCTGCGCGCTGCGCAGCTGAAGGGAGTGCGGCCGGAAGTGCAAGCAGCTGAAGACGAGCTATCCAAAGCGATCAGCGATCTGGCCGCAGCAAACAAGAAGCTCAAGGCCAAGCTCGAGCCGCTCGGTGACCTCAAAGCCAGTGGCGCCAAGAAGTTGGTCGAAACGGTCGTCATCCACAAGAGCGAGAAGAAGTTTCGCCCGCGCTACGTCAACTCAGATCGGCTGAAGGGGGCGTTTGCGGACAAGCGCGTGTACTTGGTCAATGGCCCTGCCGAGAAAGCAAAGCGGCCGAAGGACAAGCTGTTCAACGGCATTCGCTTGAACACCAAAGAAGTGAAGGCGCAAATTCTCGAAAAAGCGCAAAACAAGGCCAAGTTCAAGAAGGAATGGAAGCTCGCGCCGGAAGGCGAGAAGGAGTATCACGGCGTGCTCACCCAATGGGCCAAGGTAATGAACGGCGACATCGCGCACTTTCTGGAACGCAAGACGACCGACATCGAGAAGCACTTCAACATCGATCCAGCCGACCCGAAGCGTCACGTCGACCTATCAGCCGAAGCGCAGTTGATGCGCTACAC
Organism: Rhizobacter sp.; assembly: GCA_043758495.1. Taxonomy (GTDB): domain Bacteria; phylum Pseudomonadota; class Gammaproteobacteria; order Burkholderiales; family Burkholderiaceae_C; genus Schlegelella_A. Next base: position 2,637 of record JAYVNL010000137.1, on the reverse strand, counting down.
CGCAGGCGCGGGAATCGAAGCGAACTTCAACCCATTCCAAGGCAACCTGTTCGACAAGCGCGACAGCGGTTGGGTCAAGACCATGAAGCGCGGCATTGGCGAGGGCAAGTTCGGCATCAAGGCCAACGCCCACGCAGACTTTGCGGTGGCTGAGGGAAAGGTGCGCACGATCTGGTATTGGCCGCACTTTGCCGGCTGGCACTGCGATGCAACGGTGTTGAAGCAGCCGATCGACCTGGGTTGGTGGCGCTTCTCAGCCGACGTGGTGCTCTCAGCAACGGCGGGGGCTAGCGTGTGCGCTGAACTCGATGTGGCGCTGCTCTACACCGCCAACAAGCAAGGCATCAAGGGCACACCGAAAGGCGAGAAGGGGGCGAAGGCGAAGACGGGAGCGAATGCCGACCTGGATGTGTTCGCGGGGGCGAAGGCTGGCGTTGAGTTGACCGGCGCAATGCAATGGATGAGCCCCGAGGGATTGGGCGACGGCAGGGCGCGCAAAGTGGACAAGAAGACCAAAACCGAGACGGCAGAGTACGTGGATGTGGCAATGATCAAGCCGGGCGTGACAGCTGCGGCGGGCGTGATGGGCAGCTTGGCGTTCGAGTGCTTCTACGAAAGCGGTAAGTTCAAGATCACGGCGAAGGCGGGCTTGTGCGTTGGGATCGGAGGCAAGGGAGAGTTCACCGCCGATGTAGAAGTGGCGACGATCAACCAGTTCTTCAAGTGCATCGCGTATCAGCTCAAGCATTTGGATTGGCATAAGTTCTCGGAGTTGATGGCGGAGGATGCGTACAAGGCTTACTACAAGATCCTCTACATGGTCGTCGCGCAGGGTAAAAAGTTGGTGGACTTCTTTGGCAAACAAATTGGAAACTTGGAAGACGAGTTCCAAGGTGCGCTTGAGGAGCCAAAGCACCGAGGCAAAGAGTTTCTTCGTCGGGTGGAGAAAAGCCTCGAACATTTTTTCAGCTATCTTCCACCTGAAGCCAAGGGCTTGATCCTGGCGCAAGTGCATCAAATCGGGGTCAGTGAGGGCTTGCAACAACAGGCGGGCTTCATCGTTGCCGAAGCGATGACGACCATGCAAACACCTCGCGAGAAGTACGAGGTGCTTCAACGCTTTACGCTCGACGGCGGCAAAGCAAATGTTGCCGTGACCACTTCGACCTTGAACATGATGCTGGCTTCGACTATCTACGCAGGTTGTCTCGAGCAAACGGACAAGGTGCTGGCGGCGGCTCAACCGGTCAAGGGATATCCGTTCCTGCGCAACGACGAACCAGAATTCGTGACTGCTAAGTTGGGTATCGACCACCCCATCTACGGCATTCACTCAACGATAGCTTGATCACGGCAATGGCCGCGCAGCGTTCAAGGTGCAGCGAAAGGAGAAGCCGGTGCCGCCGGAGAAGTCCACTTCGCGATAGATGGCTGGCGGCGTCTTTGCCTTCTGGGCTCGGTAGCCTTGAGGTTCGTAATCGTGTCGCACGAAACTGAACGCAAGCTCCGGTGATCCGAAGACGCCACGGGTGACTTTCTTCTGTCCGGTTAGCGGACCCTTTGGATTGATCTGCCCACGCTCGTTGTATGGCCCAAACCAATCGTTCGCCCACTCCGTAATGATCTCGGCCATGCCGTAGAGCCCTGCCGGATTTGGCGGAAAGCTGCCGACTGGAATCAAAAAGCTATCCCATCTCCCTCCCAGCTCTGTTCGCTGTACTGAACTCGGATAGTTCCGACCCGGCTCATCCACGAATTTGGCAATCTCCGCTGGATCGGCACCCTGCATTGCTCCGGCCGCTCGCACAACGTCGTAGTCCTTCCCCTTCTCCAACTTCCCGTTGTCCGTCGCGTAGAGCAACCGCTGCCCTCCACTGCGCGCCGCGTACTCCCACTGTGCCTCGGTGGGCAGATCAAATGGCAGCTTGCTGATCTTGGCGAGCCAACCGCAGTAGGCCTTGGCACCATACCAATTGACACTCGCGGGGTACGTCGGCTTGCGCGAGCGCTTGGCGATCTCATCATTGCTTACCAGCGGCCGCCCTGTCGCCCTCGTGAACACATCGAACTCCGCAAACGTCACCTTGAACTTGAGCATCGAGATGCTATCGAGCGTGACCTTGTGCAGTGGCTTGCTTTCGGGATTGGAGTCGTACGGCAGTCCCTCCTCGTTGCCCCAGTCGCCCATGTCGAAAGTGCCACCCTTGAGAAAGACGAGATTGCGTTTCGACCGTTCGATCAGCGACGCAATGCCCGCGGCATCGGGTTTGGCTTCTTCAGGGTTTGCCTGTCCGGGCGCTTGCACAGATGCGGCGACCGGTTGTTCGGGCGCTTGCTGCGATTGCGCGTGCACAAATCGCGTTGGGCAGAGCGAAATCATCAGTGTTGCCGAAAGGAGCAGTTGAGCTAATTTGGTCATGCTGAATCGTCGCACAAGCTGTGCTGCGAGGACACCGGCCATCCGAAGGACACGAGCCGCTCGCTGAGCCTGCGGCCGCAAAGCCAGAGCGCTGACGCCGCGGCTGGCGCAGCGCCGCAGAGCGAGCTCGCTCTCGACGACGTGCCCGCTGCGTACGCGTACGAAGACGTCGCCCAGGGCGCGCGCCTGGCGCTGCGGCAGATGCAGTCCCTCGATGC
>JAYVNL010000136.1:0-14777 GCA_043758495.1 Rhizobacter sp. | reverse complement strand
ATGCGAGTCACGGGCCGGGTACCACCCTGCTGCGCCGTCGCAGGCACGGCGTCCTCGCCACGATGAGTGCCGTTGTGGCGCTCGGCTTTTCGCCGCAGGCGTTCGCGCGGACCGGCGTGACAACGACCGCGGGCACCTATGTCGGGTTCAGCCGAGGTTGCGACGTGCTCCACACCGCCGGATCGGGCTCGGCGCAGATCGCCAACGGCTCGAACAACGCGCCGTGCCCGACGTCCAGCTACACCGAAGACGTTTCGTCCGACGGGCTGAGCGGCGCGCGGGTCACGTACAGCGGCACGGTCGACTCCACCGGTACTGCCACCTCCGCGTTCGGCTACACGCACGAATCGCTGTTCCGGAGCAACGGTCCGTCGAACGGCGCATTCGCAGACGCGAACACCGCGGCCAATCTCGGCGACGGCACGCTGCATGTCCACGCCCAGGGCGGCACGGTCTACGTCGGTCAAGGCAGCGAAAACGCAGTCGCCACGGCACGGTTCGACGACGGCCTGCATTCCAACGTGGCCGGTGCGGCTGCCGATGCACTCACTGCCATCGGCGTTCATTTCTCGCTCGACGGCCGCGTCGTGGCGGGCGAGTTCGCCAGCAGCTTGGAAGACATGACCACGTCGCTCGAATTCGGCAACTCCGGCATCGGCGTCGTCGCCACGGCGCGCGGCATCAACCCGTTCCTGGTCAGCAGCCATTCGGAGCGCGGCTGGACATCGTTCAGCTACTCGGCGCTCGACCCCACCCACGTTGCGTTCGACGGCATCTACAACCTGCTCGGCTCGATCCAGACGCTCGGGATCGGCGCCTACCTGAGCGCCGGCGCGGCCTTCGCCGACCTCGATTACGGCAACACCCTGCGGGTCTCGTTCACGCTGCCTGGCAACGTCAGCTTCAGCTCCGACTCGGGCGTGTTCCTGACATCGGTCAATGCCGTGACACCGGTGCCCGAGCCCGAGACCTGGGCGCTCATGATGGCCGGCCTGGGTCTGCTGGGGCACTTCGCGCGGCGTCGCCGGACCGCCTGAGCGGCGGCCACATCACCGAGCCGATCGCGACCAGCACGAGAACCATCGCGGCACCGTCCTGCCAGTGCAGCTGCTCGTGCAGCCACCAGGCGCCGGCGACAGTGCCGAGCACGGGAATGAGCATCACCGACATGGTGGATGCGATCGGCGGCAGCGTGCGCGCGAGGATGAGCCAGATCGGCTGTGCGAAGCCGAAGATGAGCACGGCGTTGTAGGCCACGGCCCAGGCCGTGGCCGTGCCCGGCACGGCCCAGCGATCGCGCTCGAAGAGAACCGTGGCCGCGGTCATCACCAGCGCCGACGCGAGCGTCATCCAGAACACGATGGCGAGCGTCGGCGCCAAGATGCGCGTGCGCCGCACCTGCTGCGTGCCGAGCGCCCACACGGCCGCGGCGACGAGCATGGCCACGGCCGCGAGAGGCTTGCCGGCGAGCGTGTCGAACTCGTGCCAGAGCAGCAGCGAGACGCCGAGCGCTGCCGCCGCCAAGCCGGCGACATGGCGTGCCCGCAGCCGCTCGCCGAACATCGCGACGCCCCAGAGCGCGGAAAAGATCGGCATCGTGTAGCCGAGGATGGCAGCGCGGCCCGACGACAGCGCCTGCACCGCCAGGATCGCGACGAGGTGCCACACGATCATGTTGGTGAGCGAGAGTGCGGCAAGTTCGCGCCGGTCTTCGCGGCGGATCGCGAACGGCACGCGGCGCAGCCTGAGCACCGCCCACAGTACCGGTAGGCCGAGCCACATCGAGAGGGCGCGAAAGGCGAGCGGCGGATAGCCGGTGACGCCCACCTTCATCACCGGCCAGTTCAGGCCCCAGGTGACCGTGAGGAAGGCGAGCAGGAAGAACTGGCGGCGGCTGAAGGCGAAGGAAGTCGTCGACACCTCGTCAGCGCAGGTAGCGCTTGCGCCAGAAGAAGATGCTCATGCTGACGCCGAGCGCCAGCATCATCGAGAAGATGATCCAGAAGCCCTTGGCGCTGTGGATCAGCGGCAGGCCCACGAAGTTCATGCCGAAGAATCCGGTGACGAGATTGAGCGGCAGGAAGATCGCGGTCAGCACGGTCAGCACCCGCATGATGTTGTTGGTGCGGTTGCTCTGCTCCGAGAAGTGCATCTGCACTGCGGTTTCCGAAGACGACTCGAGCCGGCGTACGTGCGAGAGCACGCGCTCGATGTGCTCGAGCACGTCGCGCGAGCGCACCCGCAGCTGCTCGCGCTCGCGCCGCGCCGTGGCCTCCTCCTCGGCCGGCCACTCATCGAGCGCGTCGATCCACTCGACGATGGCGGCGCGCTGGTCCTCGCAGGTGTCCTCGAGCAGATGGAGGGCGTTGCGCGATTGGAGCAGCAGCTGCCAGTTGCCACCGGCGCCCTTGCCGCTGAAGAGCTGCTGCTGCTGATCGTCGAGCCGCTTGCCGAGCTGGCGCCGCAGCTCGAGAAAGCTGTCGACCATGTAGTTCACCATCCGCAGCATCAGGTCGGCCGGGCTGGTCGGCATGCGGGCGCTGGAGCGGCCTTCGAAGCCGTTCGCCTGGGTCTTGAGGCGCTGGGCGAAAAACTCGCGCACCGAGCAATCGGTGGGATGGACGGTGAGCAGCACCCGGTCGAACACCGCGAAGCCGACGGCGCTGGTGTCGATCATCTCGATCGCGGTCCGGCGCGGTGGCGCCGGGGCCGGCTGACCGTCTTCGCTGTTCTTGTCGATGATCACGCCGGCGGCCAGGCGCCGGAACACCAGCAGGTCGTAGGCCGAGGTGTAGTCGAAGGTCGACGGCAGCTGCGCGTTGAGCAGGTCGATCACGTGCAGGTCGAACAGCTGCGCGCCGGTCCAGCGCTGCAGGAACGCCTGCACCTCGATCAGCTGCGCCTCGAACTCGGCGCGCGTGGTCGCGACCCAGAGATAGCCGCTCTTCGGAATCTCGTCGGGCGGTTGCTCCAGTTCCGTGAACTGGTCGCCGACGATGTGGAACACGCGCACCGGTTGCGTCATGCCGTTCCTAGCGTGCGGCGTGGAGGGCGCGCGCCGCTTCGAGCGCGAAGTAGGTGAGGACGCCGTCAGCACCGGCGCGCCTGAAGGCGACGAGCGATTCCATCATCACGGCGTCGTGGTCGAGCCAGCCGTTCTGTGCCGCCGCCTTCAGCATCGCGTACTCGCCGCTGACCTGATAGACGAAGGTCGGCATGCGGAACTCGTCCTTGACGCGGCGCACGATGTCGAGGTACGGCATGCCCGGCTTGACCATCACCATGTCGGCGCCCTCGGCGATGTCGAGCGCGACTTCGCGCAGTGCCTCGTCGCTGTTGCCCGGGTCCATCTGGTAGACCTTCTTGTTGCCCTTGCCGAGGTTGGCCGCGGAGCCGACGGCATCGCGGAAGGGGCCGTAGAAGGCGCTCGCGTACTTGGCGCTGTAGGCCATGATCTTCGTGTGGACGTGGCCTGCTGCTTCGAGTGCGGTGCGGATGGCGGCGATGCGGCCGTCCATCATGTCGCTCGGCGCGACGATGTCGACGCCGGCCTCGGACTGCACCATCGCCTGCTTGGCGAGCACGGCGACGGTCTCGTCGTTGAGGATGTAGCCGCGCTCTTTGGGATCTGGGTCGAGGAGCCCGTCCTGGCCGTGCGACGTGAACGGATCGAGGGCGACGTCGGTCATGATGCCGAGGCCCGGGAAGCGCTTCTTCAGCTCGCGCACGACCGTCGGCACCAGGCCCTTCGGATTCAGCGCCTCGCGGCCGTCGTCGGTCTTCAGCGACGGCTCGAGCACCGGGAAGAGGGCGAGCACCGGGATGCCGAGCGCCAAGCATTCCTCGGCAACTGGATAAAGGCGATCGAGCGAGACGCGCTGGACGCCGGGCATCGAGGCGATGTCCTGCGTCTTGCCGGCGCCGTCGAGCACGAACACGGGCAGGATGAGGTCGCTCGGATGCAGGCGCGTCTCGCGCACGAGATCGCGGCTCCAGGCGTCGCGGCGCAGGCGTCGCGGGCGACTTGCGGGGTAGGGCGGCGGCGTCAGCACGGGCGCGATCTTAAGGGCGACCGCGGCTGCTCTGCTGCGAGCGCCCGCGGATAATCGGTTCATGACTTCTTCGCTGCTCTGGGTCAAGGCGTTCCACATCGTTTTTGTGAGCAGCTGGTTCGCCGGCCTCTTTTATCTGCCGCGCCTCTTCGTCAACCTCGCCAGCGTGCCGGCCGACAGCCACGCCGAGCGCGAGCGGCTGCTGATGATGGCGAGAAAGCTGTATCGCTTCTCGAGCCTGCTGATGGTCTTCGCGATCGTGCTCGGCCTCGTGCTTTGGCTCGGCTACGGCGTCGGCAAGGGGCCGGGCAACGCCTGGCTGCACGCCAAGATCGTGCTCGTGGTCGGCGCCGTCGGCTACCACCATGCCTGCCGCTCGCTGCTGCGCAAGTTCGAGGAGTTCGCCAACGTGAAGAGCGAGCGCTGGTTCCGGGTCTTCAACGAGTCGGCGGTGCTGCTGTTCACGGCCATCGTGGTGCTCGTCGTCGTCAAGCCTTTCTAGTCCATGCAAGGGCCGCGGCACCGCAGCTCGGCCGTTCCGCTGGCGTGGCTGTACGGCGCGCTAATCGTCTATGCGAGCCTTTATCCGTTCACCGGCTGGCGCGTTCCCGGGGTCGGCCCGTTCGACTTCCTGCTGCTCGGCTGGCCGCGCTGGTGGACGAGCTTCGACCTCGTCTCGAACCTGCTCGGCTACCTGCCGCTCGGCTTCCTGCTCTTCGTCGCCGGCTTGCGCAGTGGCCGCAGCACGAGGTCGGCGGCCGGCTTCGGAGTCGTCGCCACGACGCTGCTGTCGTTGACCATGGAGACGCTGCAGAACTATCTGCCGCAGCGCGTCGCCTCCAACGTCGACCTCGGCCTCAATGCGCTCGGTGCCGGCCTCGGCGTCGCCGTCGGCGCATTGCTGCACCTGCGCGGCGGCATCGACCGATGGCAGAAGTTGCGCGACCGCTGGTTCACCGCGCGCAGCGCCGGCGGCATGGCGATGCTCGTGCTCTGGCCGGTCGCGCTGCTGTTCCCGACCGCGGTGCCGTTCGGCCTCGGTCATCTGCTCGGCCGCGTCCAGCCCTTCCTCGCGGAGATGCTGCAAGGCACGCCGGCCGAGCCGTGGACGACGGCGTGGTCCGGCGCCTCGGCCACCGGCCTTGCGGCGCAGGGCCTGTCGGCGGCCGGGGAAGTCGCCGTCGTCGTGCTCGGCCTGCTGGCGCCCTGCCTCGTCGCCTTCACCATCGCCATCCCGGGTTGGCGGCGTGCCTCGCTCGCACTCGGGCTGGCGCTCGTCGGCGCTGCCACGACGACGCTGTCGACTGCGCTCAACTTCGGCCCGACCCACGCCCTGACCTGGACAACGCCGCGGGTCGTGCAGGCCGTGCTCTTCGCCACCAGTGCCGCCGCACTGCTCAGCCTGGTGCCGCGCCGCGTCGCCGCCGGCTTCGGCCTGATCGCGCTCACGGCTCTCGTCATGCTGGTCGCACAGGCACCGGCCGATCCCTATTTCGCGCAGAGCCTGCAGGGCTGGGAGCAGGGCCGCTTCATCCGCTTCCACGGCGCCGCGCAGTGGGTCGGCTGGCTCTGGCCGTACATCGCGATCAGCTACCTGCTGGCCCGGCTGGCCGCGCGCGACGCACGCGCCTGAGTCGCCCGGGTCCGGAGAGAGTCAAAGGCCGAGCAGGTCGAGCGCCAGCCGATGCGTGCGCGACGCCGGCTCGGCCAGCTCGTGCAGCACGTTCATGTGATGGCGACCGGGCACTTCTTCGCAGACGGGCACGGTACGCTGGCCCCAGCGGTGCGCGATCAGCGTGTTCTGGCGCTTGAACTCCGTGCTCTCGTCGCCGCCGACGACGGCCACCAGCTGGCCGCGCGGCGCCGGCATCGCCGCCGGGCTGAGTCGAAGCGCGCTGGCGGCGTCGAGTCCGAGGTCGGGGGCGAGGAAAGGCGCGTGGCGCAGCGGCTCGAGATCGAACACGCCCGAGATCGCCAGCGCGCTCTTGACGAGATCGGCTGGCAATTCGGCCGACACCGCTCGCCAGGCGCATGCCAGCAGCATCGCCGCCAGGTGGCCGCCCGCGGAATGGCCGGCGACGACGATGCGTGAACGGTCACCGCCATGCGCTTCGGCATGGCGCCAGATCCAGGCCAGCGCCTGCACGAGCTGCAGCACGATGTGCTCGATGCCGACCGCCGGGCAGAGTGCGTAGTTCGGCAGCACCACCACTGCGCCGGCAGCGACGAAGGGCGGTGCCACGAAAGACTGGTCGCGCTTGTCGAGCGCGCGCCAGTAGCCGCCGTGGAGGTAGACGAGGATCGGGGCGTTGCGCTGTGCAGGGCCGAACACGTCGAGCCGCTCGCTCGGGTCGCTGCCGTAGGCGAGGTCGAGCGTGCACGGGGTGCTGGCGCGCGCCCGCTGCGAGCGCCGGTCCCACTCACGCAGGATGGCCGGGTGCTCGGCAATGCGGGCGCGGTTGTCGTACTGCGCGTCGAACCAGGCCGGTGGTCTGCGCGGTGTCGACGTGCGCGGCTGGCGTGGACCCGGTGCCTTCGCCGCATCGCGCTGGGCAGCGTCGATGAGGGCGTCGGCCATCCACAGCGCAATCCGTTCGACCTCGCGGTCGGGCAGGCCCCAGATGTCCTTCAGGATCATGTACGGCTCGATGCCGTAGACGACCGAGAGGGCGCGATGCAAGCGGTCGCGCACGGCCGCCGGCAGCTCGGGCGCCAGCGGCGCCAGCGCGTGCTCGAGGATGCGGATGCGGTGACCGCGCCGGTACGGCTCCTCCTCGAGCAGGCCAGCGCGCTCGAGCGCCCATTGTTCGAGTGCGAGCTGCGCAGCGGCGCGCATCTGCGGCTCGAATTCCTTGAAGCGCGGGAAGGTCTGCAGGAAGAGCTCGTGGACGCGGGCCCGGCCGTCGGCCTCGCTCGACGCGAACGCGCGTACCGGCCCGAGCGACGACTCGACGATCGCGGTGACGAGAGCGCTGCGGCTCGGAAAGTAGCGGTAGGTGGTGGCGCGCGACACCTTCGAGCGTGCTGCCACTTCGGCCATCGACGGGATGTGGCCGGCCTGCTGGATCAGCGCCATGGCGGTGTCGAGCAGGAGCCGGAACGTGGCGGCCCGGACGCCGCGCTCGGGCGGCATCGGCGGTTCGCTGAGCTTGTGCTTGAAGCGCACCATGCGGGTTTGTCCGGAGCGGGGAGGCCGCTGCGGTGCTTTCATGGAGGAAGTCTGAACTCTATGATGCGTCGAACCTGATTTGAGACGCAAGTCCCAAACTGAACCAACGATCTCGCGGCGCTACGGACTTACCCGAGGCGACCGCAAGAGACCACCGAGACAGAGCACATGCGAATCGCCAGCTGGAGCTGGGGCGGCCGGCATCACGTCGGCACGATATCGGCCGACGGCAGGGAAGCGACGCCGCTCGCCATGGCTGACCCATCGCGCGGTGCGCTGCCGCTGATCGAGGCGCTGGCGCGCGGCGAGGCGCTGCCGTCGCCGTCGGGCGCGCGCTTGCCGGTCGACGCGGTCGCGCTACGGGCACCGCTGCCGCGGCCGCTGCGAAGCCTGTTCTGCGTCGGCCGCAACTACGACGCTCACGCCGCCGAGCTGGCCGACAGCGTCTTTCGCACCAGTCTGTCCACCGAACACACCTGGCCGATCGTCTTCACCAAGCTCGCCGACTGCGTCGTCGGTCCGCACGACGCGGTGCGCCTGCCCGGTGCCGCGATCACGACGCAGATCGACTACGAAAGCGAGCTCGCGGTCGTGATCGGCCGTGGCGGTCGCGACATCGCACGCTCGCGGGCGATGGACCACGTGTTCGGCTATACGGTGGTGAACGACGTGACCGCGCGCGACATTCAGGTCCGCCACCAGCAGTGGGACCTCGGCAAAAGCTTCGACACCTTTTGCCCGATGGGCCCGTGGATCACGACCGCCGACGAGCTCGACGGCCGCGCCACCCGTGTGCGCGGCTGGGTCAACGGCGAGCTGCGCCAGGAAGGCAACACGAAGGACCTGATCTTCGACATCCCGACGCTGATCGAGACCTGCTCGCGCGGCATCACGCTGTACCCCGGCGACGTGATCGCCACCGGTACGCCCTCGGGCGTCGGCATGGGCTTCAAGCCGCCGAAGTGGCTCGCCGCCGGCGATGTCGTGCGGATCGAGATCGACGGCATCGGTGCCATCGAGAACCGGTTCGAACAGGAAGTCGTGCAATGACCCTGCACGTGTTCGATCGCGTCGTCGTCGAGGAAGAAGGCGAGGGCGACGCCGTGGTCTGCGTGCACGGCCTCGGCGGCAGCAGCAACACGTTCACGCCGCTGATGCCGGCGCTGGCGCGGCATCGCGTCATCCGCGTTGACCTGCCGGGCAGCGCCCGCTCGTCGCGTGTCGAGGGGCCGCTCACGGTCGAGCGTTTCGCCGAGGTGCTGTTGTCGGTCTGCAACCGGCTCGGCATCACGCGCGCGCACTGGATCGGCCATTCGCTGGGCACGATCGTCTGCCAGCACCTCGCGGTCGCGGCTCCGAAGCTGGTTCGCAGCGTGACCCTGTACGGGCCGCTGATCGCGCCGCCCGAGCCGGCGCGCGCGGCCATCCGCGCTCGTGCTTCGAAGGCGCGTGCCGAGGGCGTCGCGGGCATGCACGAGATCGCGCTCGGCCTCGTCAACGCCGCGCTCTCGGCCGACACGCGGCAGCGCTCGCCGCTCGCCGTCGCTTTCGTGCGCGAGAGCCTGATGCGGCAAGACAGCGACGGCTACGCGCGGACTTGTGATGCTTTGGCCGAAGCGAGTGCGGCGGCGGTGGAGCGGATCGAAGCGGCGGTGCTGCTCGTCACCGGCGACGAAGACGGCGTCGCGCCGCCGCATGCAGTTCGGGCGATGGCCGAGAAGCTGCATTCTTCGAAAAGCACGAGGGTCGTGGTGCTGCCGAAGTGCGGGCACTGGACGCCGGTGGAGCGGCCCGAGGAATGCGTTCGCGAGCTGCGCGAGTTTTTGGGGGCGCAACGGTGATGAGTGCGGCTGCAAGTTCTCCTTGCGCGCGCAAAGGCAGGGCCGGGCGGCTGGCTCCGCTCCGACTGCGGCGGTCGGCCCTGCGGTCCGACTGCCCTGCGGCGCTCGGTCTCGCGGGCCGCCGCAGAATCGCTGCGCCCGCCACCCGCCCGCGGCTTCGCTCGTCCCACCGTTCGCGCGTCGGTCGAGACATCTGAAAGGACAAAGCCCATGGCCGACATCCACTACACCAACGTCCGCATCTTCGACGGCGGCGGCGACGCACCCTTCATGGGCGAGGTCCTGGTCCAGGGCGACAAGATCGCACGCGTCGTTCGCAGTGGCCAGGGCATGCGCGCGGCACCGGTGGGAGGCGCCCGCGTCGTCGACGGTGCCGGGGCGTTCCTCATGCCAGGCATGGTCGAGGCACACACGCACTTTTCCTGGAACGACCAGCCCAGCCTCGACGCGATCCAGCGCATGCCGCCCGAGGAGCACATCCTCTGGTGCGCGGAGGTGGCCAAGCGCTACCTCGACATGGGCTGGACCAGCTGCGTCGGCGCCGCCGCCGCCAAGCCGCGACTCGACGTCGTCATCCGCAACGCCATCAACGACGGCACCATCGTCGGCCCGCGCTATCTCGCCGCCGGCCAGGAGATCACCGTGCCCGGCGGCCTCGGCGACACCACGCAGCCGCACCTGCCGCAGTCGGAGTTCGCGTTCGGCGCGGTCGTGAGCGGCGCCGAGGAGATGCGGCGGGCGGTGCGGATGATGGCCAAGTGGGGTGTCGACTCCGTGAAGATCAACCTGTCGGGCGAGTCGATCACCGGCATGCCGAGCGACATGAGCCAGTTCACCGACGTCGAGATCGCCACCTGCGTCGAGGAAGCCAAGGCCTGGGGCAAGCGCGTCGCCGCGCATGCGCGCTCGTGCCACTCGGTCAAGCGCTGCGTCCGCCACGGCATCGAGGTGATCTACCACGCCAGCTTCACCGACACCGAGGCGCTCGACCTCCTCGAGCAGCACAAGATGGAGCACTTCATCGCGCCCGGCCTGGCGTGGCTGATCAACACCTGCCATCACGCCAGCGAGTGGGGCCTGACGCCCGAGGTCACGAAGAAGATGGGCTACCACCGCGAGCTCGAGGCGGCGGTCGAAAGCATGAAGGCGTTGCGCCGGCGCGGCGTGCGCATCCTGCCCGGCGGCGACTACGGCTTCGCCTGGACGCCGCATGGCACCAACGCCAAGGACCTCGAGAATTTCGTCAAGATCGTCGGCATGAGCACGATGGAAGCGCTGCTCTCGGCCACCGCCTGGGGCGGGCCGATGATGAAGATGGGAAAGTCGATCGGCTACGTGCGCGAAGGCTGCTTCGCCGACCTGCTGCTGGTCGACGGCGACCCGCTCGCCGACATCACCATCCTGCAGGACAAGGCGCGCATTCTTTCGGTCATGAAAGGCGGCGAGTTCCACCGCGCGCCGCCGGTGCGGGCTGCCGGCGCCATGCGCCGGGCCGCCTGAGGAAAACGTCATGAACGACAGCACCCTTTTCACCAACGTCCGCATCCTCGACGGCACCGGCACGATGCCGTACGCCGGCAGCGTCCTGGTCCAGGGCAACCGCATCCGAACGGTGAATCGGTCGAGCGCCTCGCTGGCGCCGAGCGGCGCCACCGTGATCGACGGCGCCGGCGCCACTCTCATGCCCGGCATGTGCGAGGCCCACACCCACTTCTCGTGGAACGACGCAGCCACGCTCGCCGCCATCCAGACCATGCCGCTCGAAGAGCACGTGCTCTGGTGCGCGAAGGTGGCCAAGATGTATCTCGAGGCCGGCTTCACCTCGTGCGTGGGCGCGGCGTGCGCCAAGCCGCGGCTCGACGTCGTCATCAGGAACGCGATCAACTCCGGCCAGATCCCCGGGCCGCGCTACCTCGCCGCGAGCCAGGAGATCACCGTCGTCGGCGGCCTCGGCGACGAGACCTTGCCGCACCTGCCGTTCCCGGAGTTCAGCTTCGGCGTCAACGTCAACTCGGCCGACGAGATGCGCACGGCGGTGCGCCTGTTCCTGAAGTACGGCGTCGACTCGATCAAGCTCAATCTCTCGGGCGACAACTTCACGCCCGACTCGCCGTCGCACACCACCTGGATGAGCGACGCCGAGGTCGCCGCGGCGATGGACGAGGTGCGCGTTCGCGGCAAGCGCGGCACCGCGCACGCGCGCTCGGCGGCGAGCGTGAAGCAGGCGCTGCGCCACGGCATCGACGTGATCTACCACGCCAGCTACACCGACACCGAGACGCTCGACATGCTCGAGGCGGCGAAGGACCGCGTCTTCGTGGCGCCCGGCATCGCCATCCTCTACGCGATGCTCAACGAAGCCGAGCCGTGGGGCATCACCCAGGCCAAGGCGACGGCGATGGGCTACCAGCACGAGTGGGACGCCGCGCTCGAGTCGCTGCGCGCGATGCACAAGCGCGGCATCCGCATCCTGCCCGGCGGCGACTACGGCTTCGCGTTCACGCCACACGGTCAGAACGCACGCGACCTGGAATTCTTTGTGAAGTATCTCGGCTTCACGCCGATGGAAGCGATCCGCTGCGCCACGCTCTACGGCGGCCAGATCATGATGAAACCGAAGGAGCTCGGCACGATCTCCGACGGCTTTCTCGCCGACCTTCTGCTCGTCGACGGCGACCCGCTTGCCAACCTCTCCATCCTGCGCGACCCGAAGCGGATCCTCGCGGTGATGAAAGACGGCGTCTTCGCCAAATCGCCCGAGATCGCGGCGCAGCGGCGCTGGGAGCACGCTGCGTGACCCTTTCAAGAAGGCAGGTCGCGCTCTGGCTGCTGTTCGCGGGGCCGGTCGTGGTCTTCTCGGCCTGGGCCATCGCCGACAACCCGCCGCTCTACTTCAAGACCCTTCTCAACGGCCTCACGCTCGCCTCGCTCTACTTCCTCGTCGCCAGCGGCTTCACGCTGGTGTTCGGGCTGATGAGGAACGTCAACCTTGCGCACGGCTCGCTCTTCCTGCTCGGCGCCTACGTCGGCTGGGTCGTCGGCGAGCAGACAGGTTCCTGGCTGCTCGCCGTCGCGGCCGGGTTCCTCTCCTCGGCGGTGGTCGGCCTGCTGATGCAGGTGTGCATCTTCCGCTTCATGGAAGGCCAGGACCTGCGGCAGACACTGGTCACGATCGGCCTGTCGATCGTGTTTGCCGACCTCATGCTGTGGGCGTTCGGCGGCGAGATCTACACCTTCGATCCGCCGGCCTGGATCTACGGCTCGACGATGCTGCCGGTGGTCGAGAAATTCCCCACCTACCGGATCGCGGTCCTGGTCGCTGCCGTCGTGATCGGCATCGGGCTCTGGAGCTTTCTCGCCAAGACGCGCGTCGGCATGATGATCCGCGCCGGCGTCGACGACCGCGGCATGCTCGCCGCCTCGGGCGTCAACGTGCAGCTCGTGTTCGCGGTCACGTTCGCGATCGGCGCCGGCCTCGCCGGTCTCGCGGGTGTCGTCGGCGGCACCGCGCTCTCGATCTCGCCGGGGGAAGACACGCGTTACCTGCTGGCCTCGCTCGTCGTCGTCATCGTCGGCGGCATGGGCAGCGTCGTCGGCGCCTCGATCGGCGCCTTGCTGATCGGCCTGGCCGAGCAGTTCGGCCTGGCCTACGCGCCGACATACAGCGTCGTCTTCACCTTCGTGATCATGGTCGTGGCGCTGGCGTTCCGGCCGCGCGGGATCATGGGGAAGGCGGCATGAGCGCCTCGCAGTGGCGCCGCGCGATGAACTCGGCGGCGACGGCGACGTCCATGTCGCCGCCCTCGCCACCCGCACGCGACACGCCAGTCGCCAACACCGCCGACGGGCCGGCGAAAGTCTTCTGGTTCGAGCGCATCGGCGCGCTCATCAGGCCGCGCCACCTCGTCGTTCTCGTCGCGGTACTGCTCTATCCTTTCGTCGCCACGCCGTTCTTCACCTACCAGATCGGCGCCCAGTCGCTCGGCCTCGGCCTGATCGCGCTTTCGCTCACCTTCCTCGGCGGCTACGGCGGCATGGTGTCGCTGGCGCAGATGACGGTCGCAGGCCTGGCCGGCTACCTGGTCGCGATCTTCGGCACCAGCAGCGTCGCCGCCATCAGTCTGGGCTGGCCATGGTGGCTGGCGGTCGTGTTCGCGCTCGGCATTGCCACCGTGTTCGCGGCCGCGATCGGCTGGCTCTCGGTGCGCACCGAAGGCATCTACACGATCATGATCACGCTCGCGATCGGCGTCGCCTTCTTCTACCTCGCGCAGCAGAACTACACGCTCTTCAACGGCTTCGGCGGCTTCAGCAAGGTCGATGCGCCCGAGCTGTTCGGCATCGACTTCAAGGAGCCGGTGCCGTTCTATTTCGCAGCGCTGGCGTGTGCGCTGGCCGGCTATTTCCTCGTCAAGCACCTGGTGCGAGCGCCGTTCGGCATCGCCTTGCAGGGTATCCGCGAGAACCCGCGGCGGATGGCCTCGCTCGGCTTCCACGTCACCGCTCACCGGGTCGCCGCGTATGCGGTCTCGGGGCTGCTCGCCGCGGTCGGCGGCGTGTTGATGGTCTGGTACAACGGCCGCATCTCGCCGGGCACCGCCAACCTGGCCGCCATGATCTCGATCCTCGTCGTTGCCGTGCTCGGCGGCATGAAGCACCCGATCGGCGCCTTCATCGGCGCGGTCGTCTACGTGCTGCTGCAGAACTTCGCGATCGACCTGTTCGTTCGCGAGCGCTTCAATCTCGTCATCGGTGGCGTATTCCTGGCCATCGTGCTGTTTTCCCCCGATGGGCTGCTCGGGCTGTGGGCGATGCTTCGCTCACGCCTGGCGCGGCCTCAGCTTTCCCACCCCCAGAGGAGACAACCGTGAAATCAACGAAAAAGACAGTCATGCTGCGGTCGATCGTCGGCGCCGCCGCCGCCACCTGCCTGCTCGGCACCGCCGCCGCGCAGGAGACGCTGAAGATCGGCGTGCTCGCCAACCTCGAAGGCCCGTTCGCGGTGCCGGGCCAGGACGGCTATCGCGGCGCCGACATGGCGCTGAAGGAAAAGAACGGCATGGCCGGCGGCAAGAAGATCGAGTTCGTGAAGGTTTCGTCGGATGCCACGCCCGACAAGGCCGTGGCGATGACGAGAAAGGCCGTCGAGCAGGACAAGGTCCAGATCATGATCGGGCCGCTCTCGGGCGACGAGGGCATCGCGGTCAAGAACTACGCCAAGACCAAGCCCGACATCACCTTCATCAACGGCTCGTCGGGTGCGCAGGCGACGACGCTCGCCGACCCGGCCGCCAACTTCTATCGCTTCAACACTGAAGGCGCGCAGTGGATGGTGGGCCTCGGCGAGCACGCGCTCTCCAAAGGCTACAAGCGCACCTTCCTCATCTCCGAGGACTACGGCTTTCCGTACTCGCAGGTGCAGGGCTTCATGGCCAGCTACTGCGCCAAGGGCGGCAAGGTGGTCGACAAGGCCTGGGTGCCGCTCGGCACCAAGGACTACGCCTCGGTGATCGCCAAGATACCGAAGGACATCGACGCGCTCGTGGTCGTGCTCGGCGGCTCCGACGCGGTGAACTTCCTCACCCAGTACGAGCAGACGGGCGGCAGCAAGCCGATGATCGGCGGCTCGATCACCGTCGACCAGACGGTGCTCAACTACAAGGGCAAGCGCCGCGAGTCGCTGCTCGGCACGATGTCGGCCGGGCCGATGGCCGA
>JAYVNL010000135.1:0-14804 GCA_043758495.1 Rhizobacter sp. | reverse complement strand
CATCGAGGGACTGCATCTGCCGCAGCGCCAGGCGCGCGCCCTGGGCGACGTCTTCGTACGCGTACGCAGCGGGCACGTCGTCGAGAGCGAGCTCGCTCAGCGGCGCTGCGCCGGCCGCGGCGTCAGCGCTCTGGCTTTGCGGCCGCATGGCGAGCGAGCGGTAGTCGTGGCTGCCGAGCTGGAGGCTGGCGGTGTGCAGCGCCGAGCGCTCGCGCCACTGCGTGATGCTGTCTTCAGGCAGCGACGCGCCGGCCTGCGTGTAGCGCACCGTCGGCTGCGCGTTGGCCACGAAGGCGCCGTTGTGATCGGCGATCACCAGGGTGTGCTTGCCGAGGCCGTCGTCGTCGGCCCCGCCTACGTGCTCGAACCAGAAGAAGAGGCCTTCCTCGCGCAGAAGTCGCACGACGAAGTCGAGGTCGCTCTCCTGGTACTGGATGCAGAGGCTCCGCTCGGCATAGACGCTGCGATCGGCCAGGTCCCAGCGCCAGGCTGGTGCGAGCCGGCCCTTGCCGCTGTAGCCGGAAAGCACCTCCTCCACGATCTGGATCACGCTCTTGCTCTGGAACACGTACGAGTCGCGGCCGTGGCCGAGGAACGCGAGCCAGGGTTCGACGACGAGTCGGTAGCGGGCCAGGCCGCCGTCGCTGCCGACCAACGCCGCTTCGGTGATGTGGCCATGGAACGGCCGCAGCTCACTGCGACTCGCAGCAGTGAGCAGCTCGAGCAACACCGGCTGGCCGATCAACGACTTGAACTCGATGTGCGTGTCGCTCGCCAGCGCATGGACGACGATGCGAAAGCCCGCCGCCGCCTCGCCCGCTTGCGGGCCGATGCACTCGTCGATCTCGGCGCGCTCTGCGAGCAGCGTATCGGGCCCGAGCGGCGTGTGCAGCACGAGCAGCCGCTCGTTCTGCGTCGGCGCGCCCGAGAGCGCGGCCAGGAGTTGCGCGAACAGGCTCATTGCACGGCGTACCTGAAGTCGCCGTTCTTGGCCGCCGAGACCTTGATGCTCGCGATGGCCGCGCCTTCGGCCATCCGCGACAGCACGTTCTCGGCGATCTCGGGCAGCAACGTGCCGTTGAGGATGTGGTCGACGTTGCGTGCGCCGGTATCCACTTCCGTACAACGCGCGAGCACGGCTTCGACCAGCTTCGTGTCGTAAGTGAAGCGCGCCTTGTGGTTGACGGCGACGCGGGTGGCGATGCGGTCGAGCTTGAGGCGAATGATCTTCTCGAGCACGCTGTCGGTGATCGCGTAGTACGGCACCACCTTCAGGCGGCCGAGGAAGGCCGGCTTGAACGCCTTGTAGAGGACCGGTCGCAGCATCGCCGTCAGCGTCTCGGCGTCGGGCACTTCATCGGCCGCCTTGTTAAGGCAGGCCTGCATGATCTGCTGCGAGCCGACGTTGCTGGTCAGGATGATGATGGTGTTGCGGAAGTCGATCTCACGGCCTTCGGCGTCGTCGAGCACGCCCTTGTCGAAGACCTGGAAGAAGAGCTCGAGCACGTCGGGGTGCGCCTTCTCGACCTCGTCGAGCAGGACGACGCTGTAGGGATTCCTGCGCACCGCCTCGGTCAGCACACCGCCCTCGCCGTAGCCGACGTAGCCCGGCGGTGAGCCCTTGAGGCCGCTCACCGTGTGGGCCTCCTGGTACTCGCTCATGTTGATCGTGATCATCTTGCGCTCGCCGCCGTAGAGCGCGTCGGCCAGCGCCAGCGCCGTCTCCGTCTTGCCGACGCCGCTCGGCCCGACAAACATGAACACCGCCTTCGGCTTGTTCGGGTCCTCGAGGTTGGCGCGCGCCGTGCGCACGCTCTGCGCCACCGCGCCGAGCGCCTGCGCCTGGCCGATCACGCGCTCTTCGAGCAGCGGCTTCAGGCCGAGCACGGTACGGATCTCGTCCTTGACCATCTTGCCGAGCGGGATGCCGGTCCAGGCGGCGACGATCTCGGCCACGACGAGACCATCGACCTGCATCGGAATCAGCGGCGTCTCGCCCTGCAGCGTGGTCAGCTCGTTCTGTTTGGCGCGCAGGGCCGCGACGTCGGGGCTGTCTGCAACCGCCGCCCCCTTGCCCCGACCCGCCTTCTTCGCGGGCGCGGCAGGCGCGTCACCCGGGGCCGCCTTCGCCCGCGCATCGATCACGCCACGCAGCCTGACGATCTCGTCGACGAGCAGCTTCTCGGCGTCGTAGCGCTTCTTCAGCGATTCGAGCTCGCCCTGCACGCCGTCGCGCCTGGCCCTCAGCTCACCGAGCCTGACATCGTGCGAAGCGCCGGCAGCCGCTTCGCGCTCCAGCGCGGCGATCTCGGCGGCCATGCGCTCGAGCGACTTGGTCTGGTCTTCGATCGCCGCCGGCACCGCGCTCTGGCCGAGCGCCACCTTGGCGCAGGCGGTGTCGAGCACGCCGATCGCCTTGTCGGGCAACTGCCGGCCGCTGATGTAGCGCGCCGACAAGCGCACCGCTTCCGTGATGGCCTCGTCGAACAAACGGACCTTGAAGTGCGACTCCATCAACGGCGCCAGGCCGCGCAGCATGGCCGCGGCGATCGGCTCGCTCGGCTCCTCGACCTTCACGACCTGGAAACGCCGCGCCAGAGCCGCGTCCTTCTCGAAGTACTTCTTGTACTCGCTCCACGTCGTCGCCGCGATCGTGCGCAACTCGCCGCGCGCCAGTGCCGGCTTCAGCAGATTGGCAGCGTCGCTCTGGCCGGCCTGGCCGCCGGCGCCGATCATGGTGTGGGCTTCGTCGATGAACAGGATGATCGGGTGCGGGCTCTTCTTGACCTCGGAGATCACGTTCTTGAGGCGGTTCTCGAACTCGCCCTTGACACTGGCGCCAGCCTGCAGGAGGCCCATGTCGAGCACGTGCACCTCGACGCCCTGCAGCGGCGGCGGCACGCTGCCTTCGGCGATGCGCAGGGCCAGGCCTTCGACGACCGCCGTCTTGCCGACGCCGGCTTCGCCGGTGAGGATCGGATTGTTCTGGCGCCGCCGCATCAGGATGTCGATGACCTGGCGGATCTCGGTCTCGCGGCCGATCACCGGGTCGAGCTGGCCGGCTTTGGCGCGGCCGGTGAGATGGGTCGTGAACTGGTCGAGCGCGGGCGTCTTGTTGGCGGCGCCGGGCACCGCCTCGGCAACGCTGCTGTCGTCTTCCACCGAAGCATCGGCGGAGGCGGCGCTGTCGGTCGACTCCTCCGAACCTTGTGTGACCTCCGCCATGCGGTGCTTCAGATCGTCGAGCTTCATGCGCGCGAACAACTTGCTGTCGCGGTGCGCGAGCTGGGCCAGGCCGGGCTCGGTGAGCAGCGCCAGCAACAGGTGGGCACTGCGGATACGGCTCTTCTGGGCATCGAGCGAGGCGATCAGCCAGGCGTGCTCGAGCAGCGTCGGCAGCCGCGGGCTGAACACCGGCGTGCGCGTGTTGCCGTCCATGAACCTGCCGATCTCGCGCTCGAGGTCTTTCTGCAGTGCGCCGGTCGAGACGTCGAAGCGGCGGCACAGCAGGGCGAGGTCGCTGCGCGGCTGCTCGAGCAAGGCGAGGAAGACATGCTCGACGTCGACCTCGTAGTTACCGCGCGCCATCGTCAGGCTCGCGGCCCGCTCGAAGGCACGCCGCGTCGTGTCGTTCAGCTTGCCGATCAGGGTCTTGAGGTTGGTGCTCATCAATGCAGGGCGTGAATGTCGTAGCCGGCATCGCCGCGGTCAGCGAGCGCGGGCGCGGTGACGAGGAAGCTGTCCCAGCCGAGGCGGCCACCGGCGCTGGAAGCATCGTCGTCGTCGAGGCTCGTGCCGTGAACGTCGCTGGCGTGCAGCAGCAGCCGCACCTCGTATTCGAGGGTGACGCCGGTGAGCAACGTCAGCAGTTCGCGCAGCGCCATCGCCGCTTCACCACCGGGCAGGAAACGTCGCAGCTTGGTACGCCGCATCGGGCCGATAGTGAGCCGCAGTCGCAGATCGCGCTGCCAGACGCGCTCGCCCAGCACCGCGTCGGCACCGATGCGCGCATTGGCCAGGCCGAGCGCAGAGCTGCTGTCGATCGGCAGCGTGAACCAGCGGCCGATGAACTGGTCGACCTTCACGGGCACGGCGAAGTACTCCGACACGATCTGCCGGATCGCAGCGGCCGAGACCGGCCGCTGCTGCAGAAGACCGCCGAAATACGCCAGCGTGTCGTCGACGACGCCGCCCTCGTGGCCGCGCAGGCGGTCGCGCAAGGCGGACTGGCCGACGCCGGCGACGGCGAGCACCAGCGGCAGGAAGCGATGGCGCTCGTCGTCTTCGAACTGCACCGGCAGCCGGTACTTGCGCCAGGCTTCGTAAAACAGAGAGACGGCGCGGTGCTGGAAGATGTCGAGAAAAGCACGCGCTGCCGTGTCGCGGTGATAGGTCTCGCGCTCGGCCAGCATCTCGGTGTAGAAGATCGGCAAGGCACCACCGGTGCCGAGCAGGCTCATGAAGGCCGGTGTCATCTCGACGCGTTCGATCCCCGCCATCGACGGCCGACCCGGCTCCTCGGCGACGACCGCATCGCCGGGTTCCGTGGCCCGCTCGACCACCTTGAAGACCGCGATCTCGCTGGCCGGAAAGCTGAGCGACAGGTTGTTGCGAAAGCGGATCCGGCTCGACAGCGCCCGGCCCCGGCCGAGCCCCTCGCTGCGGCCGAACCAGCGGTTCAGCACCCGCACGGCCTGGAAAAAGCCGAAGCGATGCGGCTCGGCAAGCAAGCGCGCGACGACGCTGACCGGTGGAATGCGCGCGCTCAAGGTTGCACCCTGCGGCCTGCGGCCGGTCCCGCCGAACGGGAATGAGCCTCTTCGGGCGGCCGTGCGAGGCTCATAGAAGCGGGCTGTCGCCGCTGCGCCGCGGGCAGACGACGAGCTCTTCGCGTGTGCGCGCCGACAGGATCTTCAGCTGCGTGAAGCTGTTGGCATGGACGTAGAGGCCGAAGAAATGGTCCATGACCTGCGCGAACAACCGCAGGCCGGCGCCGACGAAGCCGCTCTCGTCGACGGTCATGCGCACCTCGGTGCCGCGCACGAAGGTGGGAAACGGGTCGCCCGGCAGCCAGGCGTGCGCCGGCCCGAAGTCGATGGCGACGACCCCCTCGATCTGGCGCCGGTTGGTGGCGCTTTGCGGGAGGTCGTAGAGCCTCAGCATCTCGCGCAGCGCCTGGACGCCGCCGGCCGACAGCGACAGGTGGTTCAGCGACAGGTGCGAGATCAGCCGCCAGATGGCACCGTGGCCGCGCTCGAAGCGCTGCGACAGCGTCGGCTTCCGAACCAGCCGGATCTCGCGCGCGATGCTGCCGCCTTCGAGGAAGAGGTCGCCGCCAACGTTGCCGACCGAGAGCAGGCTCGGCAAGTCGCGGTTGGTGGCACGGACGTCGAGCGACAGCGTGTCGGTCTCGGCTGCGGCCGGGTCGAAGCGGATATCGACGATGCCGATCTCGGTCTCATAACCCGGGCTGGCGACGGCGAGCGAGTCGTCGCGATGCGAATACCAGTAGCGGCCGCCGGGCCTGTCGCCGGCCATGAGTTCGTCGTGCTGCAATGAATAAAAGGGCTTGAACTCGACGATCGACTCGCCGAGCGGCGTCTGCTGCACGCGGTAGACGCGGTCGATGGCGACGACCTCGTACGCAAAGGCGCGCCGGCTGTCCGGCAGCACCGGATAGCGCTCGCCACGGTGCGAGATGCGGATCGGATCGGCTTTCTGCTTGAAGAGATTTGAAACCGGCGCGCAGCCGAGCAGGAGGTTGCGCTCGGTCACGGTTTCCAGGAGGCGCGCTTCGTCGGAATCGGAGCGGATGCCGTGCATCGCAAGATGCACGGTGGCGGTCCGGGCGCTCGACTCGAGCAGTGCGGGCGGCAGCGGCAGGTCGATGAAGTTGAACTTGTCGGGGAACGCGAAGTACTCGGTCAGCAGCCGGTAGCCCTGGTGCGAGCGAGCGTCGAAATCGATCAGCGCTTCGTCGTCGGCGAAGCCGACCGGCATCGGCCTGGACTCGCCGCAGCCTTGCCACGGACCGACCGGCGCCGTCTGCACCAGCATGCCGGAGACACGGCCGCAGAGCGCTTCGCGCAAGGCACTGACCTGCGAACCCTCGCCGTCGATGTAGAACCGGATCGAGGTGACACCGAGGCTCTTCCAGGTGACCTGAGCCGACAGCAGCTCGAGTTGAAGCGACAGCAGCGTCGTGGCGCCGCGCGGCACCGGCGTCGCGTCGGGCGCGCCGATGGCGCCGCGGAAGGTCGCCGCGATCAGCCGCACCGGCAACAGTGCGACAGAGAACGCGGTGCGGAAACGGCAGGCGACCCCCTGGACCGGCCTCGTCGTCAGCATCGTGCCGCGATCGATCACGGCCGCGGCAGACATCTGCGCTGCCGAGCCGCCGACATCGAAGCGCGCGATCGCGCACGACGGGAACGGCCGCAGGTAATGCGGGTAGAGAACGTCGAGGAAAGTCTCGGTGAAGAGCGGGAAGTCGTCGTCGAGCCGCTTGTGGATGCGCGACGCGAGCAAGGCGAACGACTCGATCAGCCGCTCGACGTGCGGGTCCTCGCCAACGTCGCCGCTGACCTGCAGGCGGCCAGCGATCTTCGGGTAGCGCCGCGCGAAATCGCCGGCATGGTTGCGCAGGAAGGCCAGCTCCCGCTCGTAGTGGGGCAGCAGTTCGTCCATGCCGTTCAGCTGCGCCGGCCGGTCTGGACGGCATAGCTCTGCGTCGTGGTGTGAAGCACGGCGTCGAAATTCACCGACTCCTGGAGCGGATGCGCGATGAGCACAGCACGAATCGAAAAGCGCAACTTTTGCGTTGCCATGTCGCGCTTGTCGAGCTCGACGCGAACGCCGCGCAGGCGCGGCTCATGATTTCCGATGGCGCGCTCTATCGAGCGGCAGATGGAGGCGCGGTCGTCGATGCTGGCCATCGACATGGCGGCGAAGTCGTCGAGGCCGAAGGTGGCGATCGAGCGCCGCGCGTTGGTGTAGCCGTCGAAGGCATCGCGGTCCGAGCCGTGGCGGGCGTTGAGCAGCGACTCGACGTCGCGAGCGACCGCGTCCTTGAGCTGCTCGAGCGACAAGGAAGGCCGCGTCGGCTCCGACGCCGACAGCGGTGCCGCGTCGATCAACCGGTCGAGCAGCGAAGGGACGAAACGTTGCATCGGCAGTCGGAAGGCAAAAAAAGGGCGGCACGCGCGTGCCGCCCCGCTGGGAGCGCCAGACCAGTGGCTATGCAAGCTCCGGCTTGTTGGTCGTCAGGCTCCACATCTTCTCCATCTTCTTGCCCTTCGAGCCGTCCATCTTGTGCTCTTCGTAGAACCAGCTCATGGCGGCAGGCTTCAGCGTGAAGGTCTCGGCGGGCAGGCCTTCCGATGACATCGACGTCGTGACCGACGAGATGATCGTGTTCTTCAACTTCAGCGTGTAGTACTCGTGGCGCGACTGCTCGCCCTTGGCGGTGTTGCCACCGTAAGCGCGGTAGAAGTGGACTTCGATGTCCTTCACCAACGTGCCCGACGAACATGCCGCCATCAGCGCCGGCGTGGCGTAGTCGATGTCCTTGGTGAACACCAGGTCGCCGAACTCGACGCGCTCGGAGGTGTGGCCACCAGCGCTGGACGCTGTCGACGACTTCGGTTGCGCGATCATGTGGCTGAAGCTGGTGACCTCGACCCCATCCTTGTGCTTGGAGTCACGGCTGTCGCCCTTGATCTCGCCGCTCTTGAAATCTACATAGATGTCCTTCATCGCTTCTTCTCCTATGAATTAACGAACATGCATCAACGGGTGCAACGACACTCGCTCGCCCGCGGCGCTTCCACTAAGCCTTGGCAGCCTGGGGAAGCTCCGCAACGAGCCTCAGGGAAACCGTGAGCTCATCGAGCTGGAAATGAGGGCGGACGAACGCCGTCGCCCGGAAGTGGCCGGGCCGCCCGGGCACTTCGGACACATCGACCCGCGCTTCGCGGAGCGGGTACTTGGCCTTGACTTCCTGCGTGGCGTTGTCGTCGGTCGTAACGTACTGGTAGATCCAGTTGTTCAAGTAGATCTCGACGCTGCCCGGAGACGCGAAGCTGCCGACCTTGTCGCGCATCATCGACTTCAGGTAATGCGCGATGCGACAGACGGCGAACATGTACTGCAGCTGCGCCGAGAGCGAAGCGTTGGCGTTGGCCGCGTCGCTGTCGTACTTCTTGGGCTTTTGCGTCGACTGCGCGCCGAAGAATGCCGCGTAGTCGGTGTTCTTGCAGTGCACGAGTGGCATGAAGCCGAGATCGGAAAGCTCTTTCTCGCGCCGGTCGGTGATGGCGATCTCGGTCGGGCACTTGAGCGCGATCTCGCCTTCGTCGGTCTTGAACGTGTGCGTAGGCAGGTCCTCGACCAGGCCGCCGCCTTCCACCCCGCGAATCGCAGCGCACCAGCCATAGGTTTCGAACGCCGCCGTGAGGCGCGTGGCGAAGGCATAAGCCGCGTTGATCCAGAGGTACTTCTGGTGGTCGCTGCCGTCGACGTCCTCGACGAAGTTGAAGCCTTCGACGGTCGCGCCGTCTTTCGGGCTGAACGGCAGCCGGCCGAGAAAGCGCGGCACGGTGAGGCCGACATAGCGAGCATCCTCCGACTCGCGGAAGGACTTCCACTTGCCATATTCGACGGTGTCGAACACCTTCGACATGTCGCGCGGTTTGCCGAGGTCGGTGAAGCCGTCGAGCCCGAACATCTCGGGCGACGCCGCCGACAGGAACGGCGCGTGAGCCGCAGCGGCGACGTGCGCCATCTGCTCCACGAAGTACATGTCTTCGGGCTGGCGCGAGATCTGGTAGTCGCCTACCAGGGTGCCGAACGGCGCGCCGCCGAAGGTGCCGAACTCTTCTTCGTAGACCTTCTTGAACAAGGCGCTCTGGTCGAAGTCGATCGCGGTCTTGAAGTCGCGGACCAGTTCAGCCTTGGTGGCGTTGAAGATCCGGATCTTCATCAGCGCGCCGGTCGAGGTGTGCTTGCACAGGTACTGCAGGCCGCTCCACGTCGACTCGAGCTTCTGGAAGTCCGGGTGGTGCATCACCGTGCTGAGCTGGCGCGAGATCAGTTCGTCGAGCTCGGCGACGCGGGCGTCGAGCGTGGCGCTGAGGTTGTCGGAAACGACGACCGTGCCGGACAGCACTTCACGCACGAGTTCCGAGATGATGTCGCGGGCGCGAACGCGCTCGGTGTCGGAGCGCGCGACTTTGCTCTGCGCGACGATGCTGTCGAGCAGCGATGTGGTTTCGGTCGTTGCCGCGCCCTGGGCAAGAGATTGCTGTGCCATTTTGGTCACTCCTCGTCTTTCTTGGCTTCGGCGCCGAGCTTCTTCAACTGTTCGGTGTTGGTCAGCACTTCGCCGAGAAGATCTTCGAGTTTCTCGTTACCTGCCATCTTGTTTCTCAAGTCGGCCAGCTTGCTGCGCGCCTCGAGAAGCTTGCGCAGCGGCTCGACCTGCTGAACCACGGATTCCGGACGGAAATCGTCGAAGCTGTTGAACGCGAGGTTGACGGCGAATTCACCACCTGTCGGACTCAATTCGTTCTTGACCCGGAACGAGGCCTTGGGCGCCATGCCGCTCATCACCTCGTCGAAATTGTCCATGTCGACGCTGACGAACTTGCGGTCTTTCAGTTTGGGCAGGCTGGCGTCTCGCTGCCCGGTGAAATCAGCCAGGACACCCGTGACGAAAGGTATCTCCTTCTGCTCGATGGCGTCGCCGATTTCGACGTCATAGGTGAGCTGGACGCGCGGCGGCCTGACCTTCTCGAGCCGCTTCTGCACGCTGTCTTTCTTGGCCATGAGCTAGTCCGTTGGAAGTGGGATGAGCGAATCTTGCCTTACTTCGTCGTGAGATTGAAAGGGTTCGCTGATGAATCCCCCTTTTGCGGGGCGACAGGCGGCGCGACCGCCGCGGCCGCTGCAGGCTTCACCGTCGGCCGGGGGACCGGCCGAGGCCGCGCCGGTGCCGACCCGGCCGCTGCCGTGGCGGGTGCAGCGCCCGGAACAAGCACCGGCTCGCCGAGCAACTCGCGCAGCTTTCTCACGATGTCTTCCGCTTCCGAGCGGGTATCCCCGTTCATGCGGTTTTGCTGCTGGCGCATGCCGGTCAGTCCCGCCGCAGCGACGCGAAGGCCGCTGACGGCGAGGATGCTGGTGGCAACGTTGTCGGCGGGGTCACGCAACAACACTTCCTGCGCAGCGAGGATGGCCTGGCCGTAGTTCTTGCTCTCGAAGTGGTCCTGGGCGAGCTTCTGCCAGGGCTCCTTGCTGGTCGGGTAAGTGCGGGCCGCGGTGGCATAGAGCTCGCGGGCCCGGTCTTTGCCGCCCTGCGCGCTCGCCTCGGCGGCGCGCTGCATGGTTTGCTGCAGCGGCTCGATGGCTGGCGCCGTTTGCGCAGGCGGCGGTGTGTTGGTGCAGCCGGCCAGACAGACTGCAGTGAATGCGATCGCAAAACGACGGAACCTGTCGGAGATCGCTTTCGCATCGGATCGGATCCAAGCCGAATCATTGAGCCGCATGACGGGCGGTGTCGGGACACGTGAAACGCAGGTTGAATGCACTATAAGCTCGGTGATCACGACGCGAGCATTGCGTCGACAGACGGGCACGAAGCGTAACCGCCACCCTCGCAACAGTGATGTCCATTTTTCCGATCAACGGTCGTTTCGTAACCCGGCCCCGCCACGCCACGGCGGTTTTGCTGACCGTCGCAGCCCTCTCCGGTTGTGCCTCCGACGGCATCGCCGGCAAAGCGCTCGAAATGGTCGGCCTCAAGAATCCGGAGCTGCCGCCCATGGAGATGCCGACCGGCGCCGGCGGTGAGTTGCCGACGCTAAACGGCCAGATGCCACGCCTGCCCCAGCAGCGCCGCGTTGCCGTGCGCATCCATGCCGGGCAGGTGCTCAACACAGACTCGAGCGGCCGCTCGCTGGCCGTCGTCGTTCGCCTGTACAGCCTGAAGGGAACGACTCAGTTCTCGCAGGCGACCTATGCGATGTTCGCGGCCGGATCGAGCGACAAGCCATTTGTTAACAGCGACGTCATCACATCGAAGGAAGTGGTCCTCGTGCCCGGCCAGAAGTACGAAATGCTGGAGCCATTGCCGAACGACGCCACCCATCTTGCCGTCGTCGCCCTCTTCCGCTCGCCCGACAGCCAGCGCTGGCGCTTCGTCTTCGACGCTCGTTCGGCGATGAAGACCGGCATCACCGTAGGCGTACACGGATGCGCCTTGAGCGTCGCCGTCGGCGAGACCGTCGGCGCCCAGTCCGATGCCCTTCGGCTGGCCGGCGTTCAATGCGGCTGAGCGGGTGTCCATCCCCGCTCAGCGGGAGTCTCGCGCGCCTCGACTTGAATTAAAGTGAGTTAGAGCCCTGGTGTCAGCCAGGCCAACCATTTTCACGGGGCACCGCTTGATCCCATCCTCGAAGCTCCTGTGGGGCGAAGGCCTCTTCCTTCGGCCACAGCATTTCCAGCGCCAGGACGCGTATCACGAGTGGCGGCTCGCCGAGGTCGGGGCGGCGCTCAACCCGTATGCGTGGGGCATTCGCCACGCCAAGGTCGACGTCGATGCGCTCGCCACGGGCGTGCTCCGCTTCGTCGAACTGCGGCTCATCTTCCCGGACGGCGAGCTCTACTCGGCGCCGCAGGAAGACGAGTTGCCCGCGCCGGTTTCGCTCGAACAGGTTGCAGCGGGCACATCCGAGGTCGTCTGCCACGCCGCGCTTGCCCAGATGCGCGCCAACGGCAGCAACTTCAGCGGCAGTGCCGGCGAGCCCAACGCTGCGCTGCGCTTTGCCCAGCACAACCTGCCGGCGCCCGACTGGTTCACCGGCGCGGCGCAGAGCGAGCTGTCGGTGTTGCGGCGAGCGGTTCGCATCCTTCCCGACAACGAGCCGCGCGACCACCTCGTGAGCCTGCCGGTGTGCCGCCTCAGGCGCTCGGCCACCGGCGCCTTCGAGCTGGACAGCCGCTTCCTGGCGCCTGCCGTGTCGATCGCCGCCATGCCGGCGCTGCACACGATGTTGCGCCAGCTGCTCGACATCCTCTACGCCAAGGTCGACGCCCTCTACGGCTACCACCGCGAGCCGTCGCGCCACGTCATCGAGTTCCGTTCCGGCGACATCGCCTCGTTCTGGTTGCTGCACACGGCAAGCTCGGCCTTCGCCGCGCTCTCGCACTTCCTCCACAACCCTGGCGTGCACCCAGAGCGCCTGTTCGAACGGATGCTCGAGCTCGCCGGCGGGCTCATGACGTTCTCGCGCTCGGTGTCGCTGTCCGACCTGCCGCGCTATCGCCACGCCGCGCCGGGTCCATCGTTCGACCGGCTCGACGAGATCATCCGCTCTCTCCTCGAGACGGTGATCTCGACCAAGTACTTCACGATCGCGCTCGACGAGGTCAAGCCCTCGTTCCATCACGGCCGGCTCGACTCCGAGCTGATCACGCCGGCGACCGCGTTCTACATCGGCGTGCAGGCGGCGATGCCGCCGACCGAGATCGTCGAGATCGTGCCGCAGCGATTCAAGGTCGGCGCCCCCGACGACGTCGAGAAGCTCGTGCTGTCGGCGATGAGCGGCGTGCGCCTCAGCCATGCACCGCAGGTGCCTGCAGCGATTCCGGTTCGGCCGGGCGCCTACTACTTCGCCATCGAGCCGCGCGGCCCGCTCTACGAGCGCATGCTGGCTTCGAAGATCATCACGCTTTACGCGCCCGCCGGCATCCCTGACCTGCGCCTCGAGCTCTTCGCCTTGAACCAGTAACCATGGCCGACATCCAGGCACCGTCCCTGTTCGGCGATTCGCCGCCGCCGCGCGTCGGCGCCGCCGGCAACTCGGTGATCGCCACGCACGAAGCGCGCAGCCTGCTCGACCTGCTGTACGACGGCTTCTACATGGTCTTCCTGCTGCGCAACCGCGCCGCGCCGAGCGACCCCGAAGAGTTCCGCAACCGCATCAAGCAATTCCTGTCCGGCTTCGAGCGCGGCGGCCGCCGCCTCGACGCCAGTGCCGAAGACATCCACCTCGCCAAGTTCGCCTACTGCGCGCTCATCGACGAGGTCGTGCTGATGTCGAAGATGCGGATGCGCGACGTCTGGGAGCGGCGGCCGCTGCAGCTCGAGTTCTTCGGCGAGCAGCTCGCCGGCGAGCGTTTCTTCGAGCAGCTCGAGACGCTGCGCCAGGGCGGCGCGCCGCGGCTGCAGGTGCTCGAGGTTTATCACATGTGCCTGCTGCTCGGCTTCCAGGGCCGCTACGTGCTCGAGGGCAGCGAGAAGCTCAACTACCTGACGGCGCGGCTCGGCGACGAGATCGCGCAGCTGCGCGGCCGCCGCGCCGTGTTCGCGCCGCGCTGGGCGGCGCCCGACCGCGTCGCCCACGCACTCAAGCGCGAGGTGCCGCTCTGGGTCATCGTCTCCGTTTTCCTGTTCCTCGGAGCGATCGCGTTTTCCGGTCTGCACTGGCTGCTGAAGCGGCAGACGCAAGCCGATCTCGGCGTCTATTCGCAGCTCGTCAAGCTGCCGCCGCAGGCGGCCAACGTCACCATCACGCTGCCCTAACCGCATGAGTCTGTTGCCGGGCCATTCGCTTCGCTCGCTCGCTGCAGACATGATGTCGCGGCTCGACTTCGCCGCCCTGCTCGACCAGCGCGGCCGCATGATGAAGGTCGAGACGGCCTTGCCAACGCTGGCACTCGTGCCGGAGCGGATGGTCTTTCGCGAAGCCTTGAGCGAGCCTTTCGAGCTGGTGCTCGATTGCCTGTCGACAAGCGTTCGCTTCGAGCTCAAGCGCCTCATCGGCGAGCAGATCACGGTGAGCCTGCTGCATGCCGACGGCTCCTACCGCCCATGGCACGGCTACGTCACGCGCGCTGCCCAGCTCGGCAGCGACGGCGGCCTGGCGCGCTACCGCGTCCACATGAGTCCTTGGCTGAGCTTCCTGGCGCTGCGCCGCGACAGCTTCGTCTACCAGGACATGACCGCGCAGGCTCTCGTCGAAGACGTGTTTGCCGACTACCCGCAGGCCAACTTCCGCTGGGAAGTCTCGTCGACGCTGCGCACCCGTTCGCTCTGCTGCCAGTTCGACGAGACCGATCTCGACTTCGTGACCCGCCTGCTCGCCGAGGAGGGCCTGTCGTACCGGTTCGAGCACCTCGAAGACGACGCCGCCGGCAGCGCCGACGACGCCGGCACGGCCCGTCACGTGCTCGTCATCGCCGACGCGGCCGCCGAGCGCCCCGACCTCGGCGACGTGCGCTTCACGAGCCGCCATGCCACCGCCAACCTCGCGGGTCAGAACGACGCCGTGAGCACGTTCTCGGCATCGCGCGCGGTTGCTGCCAACGCCGTCACCGTGGCGTCTTGGAACTACAAGCAAGTCGCCGGCACCTCGGCCGCCGATGCGACCACGCTCGATATCGGCGGCGTTGCCACGCTCGAGATCTACGACGGCAGCGGTGCCTATCGCCACGCAGATGCCGGCCACGCCGAGCGCACGGCGGCGCTGCGGCTGGCCGCCGCCGAGCTCGGCTACAAGCGCTTCGAAGGCGCCGGCAGCGCCCGCGTCTTTCGTGCCGGCGAGTGCTTCAACCTCGTCGACCACGCGCTCTATGGCGCCAACACCACCGCCTTCAACTACGCCGGCTCACTGACCGCCAGCCACGACCGCCCCGACAACGCCTTCTGCCTCGTCGCCGTCGAGCACCACGCCGCCAACAACCTCGGCATGCAGGCGGCGACGCTGCTCGGCCTGACCGACATCGAGCAGGGCAGCTACCTCAAC
>JAYVNL010000134.1:0-4987 GCA_043758495.1 Rhizobacter sp. | reverse complement strand
CGGTCGAGGCGGCGTTTGCGCGAGCCTTCGGCGACGCCTGAGTGGCGCAGCAGCCGGCTTGCCCGAGGCCGCTGCATCAGATCGATTCCCCGGCATTCGACGTGTCACCGCGCCGGAACGCGCGCCGGCCTCCGATAATCGGCAGCACAACAATCACCGAAGACTCCGCCCATGCCCCGCGCCACCAAGATCGTCGCCACGCTCGGCCCGGCTTCGAGCTCTCCCGAGGTGCTCGAACGTTTGATCCGTGCGGGTGTCGATGTCGTGCGGCTCAACTTCTCGCACGGCATCGCGCAGGACCACGTCGACCGCGCCATGCTCGTGCGCGAGATCGCGAAGAAGGTCGGCAAGGAGGTCGCGATCATGGCCGACCTGCAGGGCCCGAAGATCCGCATCGGCAAGATCGAGGGCGGCAAGACGATGCTGGTGGCGGGCGAGAAGCTGGTGCTCGACGCCGCCTGGACGCAGCTCGGCACGAGCGCCCGCGTGGGCCTCGACTACAAGGAGCTGCCCCGAGACGTGCGCCCCGGCGACACGCTGCTGCTCAACGACGGCCTGCTGCGCCTGACGGTCGACTCGGTCAAGGGCGAAGAGGTGCACACCACGGTCGTGGTCGGCGGCGAGCTCTCGAACAACAAGGGCATCAACAAGGCCGGCGGCGGCCTGACAGCGCCAGCGCTGACCGCCAAGGACATGGAAGACATCAAGACCGCGATGAGCTTCCAGTGCGAGTACCTCGCGGTAAGCTTTCCGAAGAACGCCACCGACATGGAGATGGCGCGCCAGCTCGCCAACGTGGCCGGCGCGCAGTGGCGCCACAAGCCGGCGCTCATCGCCAAGATCGAACGCAGCGAGGCGATCCCGGCGCTCGAATCGATCCTCAAGGCGAGCGACGGGATCATGGTCGCGCGCGGTGACCTGGCCGTGGAAGTCGGCAACGCGGCGGTGCCCGCGCTGCAGAAACGCATGATCAAGATGGCGCGCGAGATGGACCGCGTGACGATCACCGCGACGCAGATGATGGAGTCGATGATCGTGAATCCGGTGCCCACGCGCGCCGAGGTCAGCGACGTGGCCAACGCCGTGCTCGACGGCACCGACGCGGTGATGCTCAGCGCCGAAACGGCGGCCGGCCGCTACCCGGTGGAGACGGTGGAGATGATGGCCTCCATCTGCGTCGAGGCCGAGCGCGCCGAGGAGATCTCGCTCGACGCCGGCTTCACCAACAAGACCTTCGGCCGCATCGACCAGTCGATCGCCATGGCGGCCTTGTTCACGGCGTATCACCTCGGCTGCAAGGCGATCCTCGCGCTCACCGAGTCGGGCTCGACGGCGTTGTGGATGAGCCGCCAGCGCATCCACGTGCCGATCTTCGGCATCACCTCGCAGATTCGCAGCCAGCGCAGGATGGCCATGTACCGCAACGTCTCGCCGCTGCTCATGCCCAACTTCGCCGACCGCGACGAAGCGCTCAAGCACGCCGAAGAACTGCTTGTCGACGCCGGCGTGCTGAAGCCGGGGGACACCTACGGCATCACGTGTGGCGAGCCCATGGGCTACCCGGGCGGGACCAACATGCTGAAGGTGGTGCAGGTCGCCTGAGTGTTCGGCGAGCATCGAAGCGCGCATCCATGATGCATTCATCGATGTAGACTGGCGCGACCGACTTACGAGGCCGACGCCATGCGAACCACGATCAGCATCGACGACGACCTTCTCGCAGCGGCCAGCGCGGCGGTCGGCAGCAGCGAACGCACCCTGGTCTTGCACGAAGGCCTGCGAGCCCTGGTTCAGCGAGAAGCCGCCCGCCGCCTGGTGCGATTGGGCGGCAGCGACGCACACGCCACTGCGGCTCCGCGCCAGCGCCCCCGCGCTGTCACCCCGGCCCGGGCACCGTCGCGCCGGAAATGATCCTGGTTGACAGCTCGGTGTGGGTCGACCACCTGCGGCGTGCCGATGCGGCGCTGGTCGAGCAACTCGAGCAGAACGTCGTGCTGACCCATCCTTTCGTGATCGGTGAGCTGGCGTGTGGCCGTCTGGCCAGACGAGAGGCGGTGCTGTCGAGCCTCGCCGCGTTGCCTTCGGCGCCGGTTGCCACGCATGCGGAAGCATTGAGCTTCGCCGAGATTCACGCGCTGGCGGGGCGCGGTGTCGGTTGGCTCGACGTTCATCTCCTGGCAGCCGCAGCGCTGGCGGGCGGGGCGTTGCTCTGGAGCCGTGACAAGAAACTGGCCGCGGTCGCGCTCGAGCTGGGGCTGGCTGCCCGCCTGCACTGATTTGGCGACGCCGTGAGTGAACTCGCCGTGTCATTCGACGACGTCAAGGCTGCCGCCGCGCGCCTGTACGGCGAGGTCATCTGCACCCCGTGCCTTGCCTCGCGCACCATCGCCGCCATCGCCGGCTGCGACGTGTTCCTCAAGTTCGAGAACCTGCAGTTCACGGCCTCGTTCAAGGAGCGCGGCGCGCTCAACCGGCTGGCCCAGCTCACGCCGGCCGAGCGTGCCAGCGGCGTGCTCGCGGTCTCGGCCGGCAACCACGCGCAGGCCGTCGCGTACCACGCGCAGCGCATGGGCCTGAAGGCGACGATCGTGATGCCGCGCTTCGCTTCTTCGGTGAAGGTGGAGAACACGCGCGGCTTCGGCGCCGAGGTGGTGCTGGAAGGCGACACCTTCGAAGACGCGCGCGTCGCCGGCCTCGCGCTGGCCGCCGAGCGCGGCCTGACCGTCGTGCATCCGTTCGACGACGCGGCGGTGATCGCCGGCCAGGGCACGGTCGCCCTCGAGATGCTCGAGCAGCAGCCGGAGATCGACACGCTCGTCGTCGCCATCGGCGGTGGCGGGCTCATCGCCGGCATGGCCGCGGCGGCCAAGGCGATGAAGCCGGGCATCCGCATCGTCGGCGTGCAGACCGAGCGCTTTCCGGCGGCGTGGAACGCCAAGCACGGCCAGAGCCGCGAGAGCCGCACCGCGACCATCGCCGACGGCATTGGCGTCAAGTCGCCCGGCGCGCTCACGCTGCCCGTGATCCAGAGTCTGGTCGACGACGTGGTGCTGGTCACCGAAGACGACATCGAGCAGGCGATCCTGATGCTGCTCGAGATCGAGAAGACGGTGGTCGAGGGTGCAGGCGCGGTGGGCCTGGCGGCGGTGCTGAAAGACCGCGCCGCCTTCGCCGGCCGCAAGGTCGGGCTGGTGCTCTGCGGCGGCAACATCGAGCCGCTGGTGCTGGCCGAGATCATCGAGCGCGGCATGGTCAAGTCGGGCCGATTGGCGCGCCTGCGCGTCGACGTGCGCGACGTGCCCGGTGCGCTCGCCGACATCGCCACGCTGCTCGGCCGGCTCGGCGCCAACATCGACGAGGTCCAGCATCAGCGCGCCTTCACCTCGCTTTCGGTCGAGCGGGTGCAGATCGAAGTGGTGGTGCAGACGCGCGGCATCGCGCACATCGCGAAGATCCTCGAGGCGATGCGCGCCGCCGGCTACGACGCCGAGCGCGTCGGCTGAGGTTTCACGCCGCCGACGTGCGTCCCACCACCGGCGGCGACGGTCGAGCCGGCGGACATCACCGTTGCGGTGGGTGCCACGGCCACCGGGTCTGCGTCGACTCGGCCTACGCCGAAGGGCGCCTCGGGCCATTCAGCACGCCGGGTGGGCTGCACGTCGCCACGGTGCCCTTAGCGGGCTGCGCGGGCTTCAGCCGTCGAGCGAAGGCGTTCGCGAATAATGGGGCGCATGCCGATCCGTCGCCGCTCCTTCCTGCTCGCGCAGGCCACGCTCCTCGCTACACCGGGTTCTCTCATGGCCGCGACTCGAACACCTGCCGCAGAGATCGGTGCTGCCGCCGCCATGGCCGCGATGCAAGCCGGCACGCTCACCAGCGAACAACTCGTGCGAGGCCAGCTCGCGCGCATCGCTGCCATCGACCGCGCCGGGCCGAAGATCAACAGCGTCATCGAGCTCAACCCCGACGCGCTGGCGATCGCGAAGGCGCTCGATGCCGAGCGCAGGGCGGGCCGTGCGCGCGGCCCGCTGCAAGGCCTGACCGTGCTCGTCAAAGACAACCTCGCGACCGGCGACAAGATGAGCACGAGCGCCGGCTCGCTCGCGCTCGACGGCATGCGGTCGCCACGCGACGCGCACGTGGTGCAGCGGCTGCGTGAAGCCGGCGCGGTGATCCTCGGCAAGACCAACCTCAGCGAGTGGGCCAATATCCGCTCGACGCGGTCCACCAGCGGCTGGAGCGCGCGCGGCGGCCTCACCAGGAACCCGTACGCGCTCGACCGCAACACCAGCGGCTCGAGCTCGGGCAGCGGCGCTGCGATCGCGGCCGGGCTGGCGATGTTCGCCGTCGGCACCGAGACCGACGGCTCGATCGTCTCGCCGGCGTCGATCAACGGCCTCGTCGGCCTCAAGCCCACGGTCGGGCGGCTGAGCCGCAGCGGCATCGTGCCGATCTCGCATACGCAAGACACGCCGGGCCCGATGGCACGCAGCGTGGCCGACGCCGCGCTGCTCTACGTCGCCATGCTCGGCCGCGACCCCGAAGTCGAAGCCATGCGCTACGCACCCGAAGACGCGGCCACGCTCGCCCACTCGGCCGTGCCCGCGGCGCTGCCGGCGGACGCGCTGAAGGGCGCGCGCCTCGGCGTGGCACGCGCCTTCTTCACCGGCTACGACGAAGTCGATGCGCTGATCGAGCAGGCCATTGCCGACTGCAGGCGTCTCGGCGCCGAGATCGTCGATCCGGTCGACCTCGCGCCACCCACCTACGGCGACGCGGAGCTCAAGGTCCTGCTCTACGAACTCAAGGCTGGCCTGCCGAAGTACCTCGCGGCCTACGCGCCCGAGGCGAAGGTGAAGACGCTCGCCGACGTGATCGCCTTCAACCGTGCGCACCGCGAGCGCGAGATGAAGTGGTTCGGGCAGGAGCTGTTCGAAAAGGCCGAAGCCTACGGCGGTCTCGATGCGAAGGAGTACCTCGACGCACT
>JAYVNL010000133.1:0-14822 GCA_043758495.1 Rhizobacter sp. | reverse complement strand
TGGGCGAGATGAGCCTGATCGACAACGAGCCGCACTCCGCCACCGTGCGCGCCGAAGTGCAGACCGACATGCTGATCCTCGGCCGCACCGAGTTCGCGCGCTGCCTGCCCGAAAACTCGAGCCTCAGCTACGCGATCATGCGTGGGCTGGTCCAGCGCCTGCGCAGCGCCGACCGCCAGATCGAGTCGCTGGCGTTGCTCGATGTCTATGGCCGCGTCGCCCGTACCCTGCTCGACATGTCGGAGATGGAGGGCGAAGTCAAGATCATTCGCAACAAGGTCTCGCGCCAGGACCTCGCCAAGGTCGTCGGCGCTTCGCGCGAGATGGTCAGCCGCGTGATGAAGGACCTCGAAAGCCGCGGCATGGTGCAGACCCAGGAGAACGGTTGGGTCATCATCAAGGAACAGCTGACCGGCTAGCTCGCAGGCCGGCCCGTCATCCCGAGCGCAGCGAAGGATCTTTCCGCGAATGACTTTCCCTCTCGGCTCCTTGCGCGCCGATGGCTCTGACGCCGCAGCGCACGGCTCCGCTTCCGCGTCGCCGCTGCCGCCGAACTGGCGTACGCAGGCGGCGTTGCTGGCCGGCGCCGTCGTCTGGCTGCTGGCGATGCTGGCGCTGGCGACCTACTCGGCCGCCGACCCCGGCTTCTCCACGTCCGGCAGCGGCATTCCCGTGCACAACCGTGCCGGCCTCGTCGGCGCCTGGTGCGCCGACATGGCTTTCTTTCTGGTCGGTTACTCGGCATGGTGGCTGCCGCTGGTGGCGGCCCGGGCCTGGCTCGGCGCGCTGGCGCGGACGCTGCGCGCCAACGCCGGCCAGCCAGCCGCGGGCGGGGCGGCCGAGCCGGCCTGGCCGGTGTGGCTCGGCCTCGCTCTCGTGCTCGCCGCCAGCGCCTCGCTCGAATGGACGCGGCTCTACCAGTGGGAGGCGCAGATGGCCGGCGGCAATGCCGGCGGCGTACTCGGCTACGCGCTCGGCAAGACGAGTCAGGGCCTGCTCGGCTTCGCGGGTTCGGGTGTGCTCTGGATCGCTCTGCTGGTCGCTGGCGTCTCGATGGCATTGCGCTTCTCGTGGCCGCGCGTCGCCGAACAACTCGGCGGACGCGTCGCGGCGCTGCGCAACCGGCGCGTCATGCGCATCGAGCGCGAGGAAGACGTGCGACTCGGCGAAGAGGCCGTGCGCGAGCGCGACGAGACCATCGAGGTCGCGCACGAACTGCAGGAGCAGCACCTGCCGATCGTCATCGAGCCGACGCTGGCGGTGGTGCCGAAGAGCACGCGGGTGGTGAGGGAACGGCAGAAGCCGCTTTTCAACGAACTCGTCGACACGAAGCTGCCGCAGGTCGACCTGCTCGACTCGGCGCCGCAGCGCGTCGAGGGCATCAGCGCCGAATCGCTCGAGATGACCTCGCGGATGATCGAGAAGAAGCTGCGCGACTTCGGCGTCGAGGTGCGCGTGGTGGCGGCGTCGCCGGGGCCGGTGATCACGCGCTACGAGATCGAGCCGGCGGTGGGCGTGAAGGGCGCCCAGGTCGTGAGCCTCGCGAAGGACCTCGCGCGCTCGCTCAGCCTGGTCTCGATCCGCGTCGTCGAGACCATTCCCGGTAAGACGACGATGGCGCTCGAGCTGCCGAACGCGAAGCGGCAGACCATCCGCCTTTCCGAAGTGCTCGGCTCGCAGGTGTATGCCGATTCAGGCTCGCAGCTCACCCTCGGCCTGGGCAAGGACATCGTCGGCAACCCGGTCGTGGCCGACCTCGCCAAGATGCCGCATTGCCTGGTGGCCGGCACCACCGGCGCCGGCAAGTCGGTCGGCATCAACGCGATGATCCTGAGCCTGCTCTACAAGGCCGAGGCGCGCGATGTGCGGCTCATCCTCATCGACCCGAAGATGCTCGAGATGAGCGTCTACGAAGGCATCCCGCACCTGCTCTGCCCGGTCGTCACCGACATGAAGCAGGCCGCCAACGCGCTCAACTGGGGTGTGGGCGAGATGGAGCGGCGCTACAAGCTGATGAGCAAGCTCGGCGTTCGCAACGTCGCGGGCTACAACAAGAAGATCGCCGAGGCGGCCGAGAAGGGCGAGCATCTGCCGAACCCGTTCAGCCTGACGCCGGAAGCACCCGAGCCGCTCGAGCGGCTGCCGCTCATCGTCGTTGTCATCGACGAGCTCGCCGACCTGATGATGGTCGTCGGCAAGAAGATCGAGGAGCTGATCGCGCGGCTGGCGCAAAAGGCGCGCGCCTCGGGCGTTCACCTCATCCTGGCGACGCAGCGGCCGAGTGTCGACGTGATCACCGGCCTCATCAAGGCCAATATTCCGACTCGGCTCTCGTTCCAGGTCTCGAGCAAGATCGACTCGCGGACGATCCTCGACCAGATGGGCGCCGAGGCCCTGCTCGGCATGGGCGACATGCTCTACCTGCCCTCGGG
Organism: Rhizobacter sp.; assembly: GCA_043758495.1. Lineage (GTDB taxonomy): Bacteria > Pseudomonadota > Gammaproteobacteria > Burkholderiales > Burkholderiaceae_C > Schlegelella_A. The sequence continues at coordinate 12,390 of JAYVNL010000133.1, read as the reverse complement.
CAGCGGCCTGCCGGTGCGCGTGCACGGCGCCTTCGTGAGCGACGAGGAAGTCCACCGCGTCGTCGCCTACCTGAAGAGCCAGGGCGAGCCGAACTACATCGAAGGCATCCTCGAAGGCGGTGTGCTCGACGGCGACGGCGGCGATGCACAAGCCGAAGGCGGCGCCGGCGGCATGGGTGGAGAGAGCGACCCGATGTACGACCAGGCTGTCGGTATCGTCCTGCAGCATCGTCGCGCTTCGATCTCGCTGGTGCAGCGCCACCTTCGCATCGGCTACAACCGCGCCGCGCGATTGCTGGAACAAATGGAGAAATCGGGGCTCGTATCGGGCATGGCGACCAACGGCAATCGCGACATCCTCGTTCCGGCGCGCGCGGAATGAAGCTCGGGTCGCGCCGGATCGTCGTCGTCGCGGCACTCGCCGCGACGTTCGCCGCCCATGCCGATCCCGTCGAGACGCTGCGCAGCTTCGTGCGAGACGTGAAGAGCGGTCGCGCCGACTTCACCCAGACCGTGACCTCGCCCGACGGCGCCAAGAAGAAGAGCTCGACCGGCAGCTTCGAGTTCGCACGCCCGAACCGTTTCCGCTTCGCCTATGCCAAGCCGTTCGAGCAGACGATCGTGGGCGACGGCGAGAAGGTCTGGATCTACGACGCCGACCTGAACCAGGTGAGCTCGAGGAAGATCGGCCAGGCCCTCGGAGCGACGCCGGCGGCATTGCTGGCGGGTGGCTCGCTCGATCGCGACTTCGAGCTCTCGAACCTGCCGGCGCAGGGCGGCCTCGAATGGGCCGAAGCGAAGCCGAAGCAGAAAGACGGCGTCTTCCAGTCGGTGCGCGTCGGCTTCCAGGGAAAGGAACTGGCGGCGCTCGAGATCATCGACAGCTTCGGCCAGAAGTCGCTGCTCGGCTTCAAGGGCTTCAGCGCCAATTCGCCGGTGCGTGCCGACGCTTTCCGCTTCACGGTGCCGGCCGGCGCCGACGTCATCGAGCAATAGCGAACACTGCTTGGATCGGCTTCGGCGGTGGATTCAGCGGCGAGTGCGTGGTGACGATCACGCTGGCGCTGTAGCGGCGGGGTGACGGCGTCGGCGCCGGCGCCGGACTCACGATTCGACGCATCGAGCGGGCCTTAGTCCGCGAGACTGAGCGATGCGATGAGCACGGCGTTGGTGCCACCGAACGCGAACGAGTTCGACATCGCGTGGCGCAGCGCCGCTGCCGGTCGGGCCGTGGTGACGAGGTCGACCGCGAGCGCCGGATCGGCAGCGTCGACGCCGGCATTCGGCGCCAGTCGGCCCGCGGCCAGCATGCGAAGGACCGCGAGCAGCTCGACGGCGCCGCCGGCACCGAGCAGGTGGCCATGGATGGCCTTGGTCGAACTCACGGGCACCGCGTACTTGCCGAACACGGCGCCGAGCGACGACGCTTCAACGGCATCGCCGGTCAGAGTTGCAGTGCCGTGGGCGTTGACGTAGCCGATGTCGGCGGGTGCGAGGCCGGCGTCGGCAAGGGCAGCGCGCATGGCGCGGCTCTGGCCGCCGGCGTCGGGTTGAGTGATGTGGATGCCGTCGCAGTTGGTCGCGTAGCCGGTCAGCGCGCAGGCCGGGTCGAAGCCGCGCCGGCGCGCGTGCTCGAGGGACTCGATGACAAAGGCCGCTGCCGCTTCGCCGAGCGCGAAGCCGGTGCGGTCGGCCGCGAAGGGGCGGCACGCGCGGGCGTTGCGGCCGTCGCTGTCGGGCAGCGTCACGGGCGCGAGCACGCGCATCGCCTGCCAGCTCGCGAGCACGCCCGGCGTCAGCATCGACTCGCTGCCGCCGACGATGGCGACATCGAGTCGGCCGGCGCGGATTGCGCACATCGCCTCGCCGATCGCAACCGCCGACGAGGCGCAGGCGCAGGCGTAGGCGAGGGCGGCGCCGCGGGCCGCGAAGGCCAGTGCCAGCTCGGCCACCGGCGCATTCGGCATCGTCGTGAGCACGCTCGTCGGCCGCATGCGGCGGCGGTTGGCGAACACGGTGCGACAGGTCGCCTCGAAGGTCGCGGCGCCAGCCATGCCGCTGCCCCAGAAGATGCCGAGCCGTTCGCCGTCGACGGCGCCGACGTCGAGCCCGGCGACGGCCACTGCGTCGGCCGCGGCGGCGAGCGCCATCGCGGTGCCACGGTCGAGCGGCAGCCGCGACGGCGCGATCCGGGCCGAGGCATCGAACGACGCGGCGGCGACGGCGGCCGGCGGCACCTCGATGCCCGGCAGGTCGAGCGCCTGTGCGCGCACGGCGGAGCGGCCGGCGAACAGGGCGTCGTCGAAGGCGGCGAGGTCGTTGCCGATCGGGCTGATGACGCCCCAGCCGCTGACGGCGATCGGCGCGCCGCGCGCTGCACCGGCCCTAGCCGGCGGCGACATCGCTGCCGGGTCGCGCGGCGACGGCGTCGTCGAGGAGCCCGGCGAGCTGCGCTAGCGTGATGCCGGCCTGGCGCGGGTCGAGCTTGTCTTCGGGGATGCGCACGTCGAAGCGGTCCTCGACGGCGAACACGAACTCCATCAGCGCCAGCGAGTCGAGGCCGAGCGTCTCGAGCGTCGTGCCCGGCTTCAGCAGCACGGCATCGACTTGGAACTGATCGGCGAGCACGGCGGCGATCGCTTCGAAGGTCGACGGATTCATGCGGGCAAAGGCGGCGGAGGGTAAAAGGAGCGATCTTAGGACCAGCCTGCTTCCCCCATGCCCCAGAGCTCGCTCGACCTTCCGTTCGCTGCCGCCGGCGACCCTGCGGCACCGCTGGCCGAACGCCTGCGACCACGCATCCCTGGCGACGTGATCGGTCAGCAGCACCTGCTCGGGCCGGGCAAGCCGCTGCGCGTCGCCTTCGAGTCGGGGCGGCTGCATTCGATGATCCTGTGGGGACCGCCCGGCGTCGGCAAGACGACGCTGGCGCGGCTCATGGTCGATGCCTTCGACGCCGAATTCATCGCCATGTCGGCGGTGCTCGGCGGCGTCAAGGACATCCGCGAGGCGGTCGAGCGCGCGCAGGCGCTGCGCACGACGGGCCGGCGCACGGTCATCTTCGTCGACGAGGTGCACCGCTTCAACAAGGCCCAGCAGGACGCCTTTCTCCCGCACGTCGAGTCCGGCCTGCTCACCTTCATCGGCGCGACTACCGAGAACCCGTCGTTCGAGGTCAACTCGGCGCTGCTGTCGCGCGCCACCGTGCACGTGCTGAAGCCGCTCGACGACGACGATCTGCGCGCCCTCCTGGCGCGGGCGCGGGCACTCCTCGGAGCGCCGCCACTCGACGCCGCCGCGACGACGCGCCTCGTCGGCTATGCCGACGGCGATGCCCGCCGCCTCCTCAACGCCTACGAGAATCTGGTCGCGACCTTCGGGCAGGTCGACGCGATCGGCGAAGCGAGGCCGGAGCAGGGAGTCATCGATGAACGCATGCTGGAGCAAGCGCTCGGCGAGCAGCTGCGCCGCTACGACAAGGGCGGCGAGCAGTTCTACGACACCATCTCGGCGCTGCACAAGGCCGTGCGCGGCAGCGACCCGGACGCGTCGCTTTACTGGTTCGTGCGCATGATCGACGGCGGCGTCGACCCGCGCTATGCGGCGCGCCGGCTGGTCCGGATGGCCAGCGAGGACATCGGCCTGGCCGACCCGCGCGCCTTGCGTATCGCGCTCGATGCCGCCGAGATCTACGAGCGGCTGGGCTCGCCCGAGGGCGAACTGGCGCTGGCCGAGGCCGTCGTCTACCTGGCGATGGCGCCGAAGAGCAACGCTGTCTACCAGGCCTACAACGCGGCGCGCGCCTTCATCAAGGCCGACCGCACGCGGCCGGTGCCGCTGCGCCTGCGCAATGCGCCGACGGCGCTGATGAAGGGCCTCGACTACGGCAAGGGCTATCGCTACGCCCACGACGAGGCCGGCGGCTACGCGGCCGGCGAGCGCTACTGGCCCGACGACATGGCGGCGCAGGCTTTCTACCAGCCGGTCGGGCGCGGCCTCGAGATCCGGATCGGCGAGCGCCTCGCCGAGCTGCGCCGGCTCGACGCCGCCTCCAAGCGCGGTCCGATCGACGATTGATTGGCGGTGCCGTCCATCGGGCCTCTCCCTAGGCGGTGGCAAGCGTTTTGCTACTAGAGTCTCCTGCCAATGGACACCTTCATCCAGCAGATCATCAACGGCCTCGTCCTGGGCAGCGTCTATGCCCTGGTCGCCCTCGGCTACACGATGGTCTACGGGATCATCAACCTCATCAACTTCGCTCACGGCGAGGTTCTGATGGTCGGTGCCCTGACCAGCTGGACCGTGGTGACGGCGCTCGCCGGCTTCGGCCTGCCGGGCTGGTCGCTGCTGCTTATCGGGCTGGTCGCCGCGGTCATCGTCTGCTCGGCGCTGAACTTCGCCATCGAGAAGATCGCCTACCGGCCACTGCGCAACGCACCGCGGCTGGCGCCGCTGATCACCGCCATGGGCATGAGCCTGCTGCTGCAGACACTGGCGATGATCATCTGGAAGCCGAACTACAAGTCGTTCCCGATCCTGCTGCCCGGCGAGCCGCACAACATCGGCGGCGCCGTCATCAACAACGTCCAGATCCTGATCCTGGTCACGACGGTGATCACGCTGTCCGGCCTGATGTACCTCGTCAACCGCACCAAGCTCGGTCGCGCCATGCGCGCCACTGCCGAGAACCCGCGCGTCGCGGCGCTGATGGGTGTGCGGCCCGACACCGTGATCTCAGCCACCTTCGTGATCGGCGCGGCGCTGGCGGCGTTGGCCGGCGTGATGTACGCAGCCAACTACGGCTCGGTGCAGCACACCATGGGCTTCCTGCCCGGCCTGAAGGCGTTCACCGCGGCGGTGTTCGGCGGCATCGGCAACCTCGCCGGCGCGATGGTCGGCGGCGTGCTGCTCGGCCTCATCGAGTCGCTCGGCGCCGGCTACATCGGCGACCTCACCGGCGGCGTTCTCGGCAGCCACTACCAGGACATTTTCGCCTTCGTCGTCCTCATCCTGGTGCTGACGCTCAGGCCGCAAGGCCTGCTCGGCGAACGCGTTGCCGATCGAGCATGACGGTGCCTGCACGCTCGCTTCGCTCGCTGCCCCCCGAGGTAGCGTCGCCGGCCTCGGGGCGGCCCGGCGCCCGGCGCTTCGCATGAGGTTCAGCGACGGCACCCGCCAGCAGAAGCTGGCCGTCCTCGTCGGCGCAGCGGTGCTGTTGCTGATCCTGCCTTTCGTGGTGCAGATGGCCGGCAACGCCTGGGTCCGCATCATCGACATCGCGCTGCTCTACGTGCTGCTGGCGCTCGGCCTCAACATCGTCGTCGGTTATGCCGGCCTGCTCGATCTCGGCTACGTCGCCTTCTACGCGGTCGGTGCCTATCTCCTCGGCCTGCTGGCGTCGTCGCAGCTCACCGACACCTTCGCCAACATCGCCTCCGCATTCCCGGGCGGCCTGCACACGCCGTGGTGGGTCGTGATCCCGCTCGGCGCGCTCGTGGCCGGCGGCGCCGGTGTGCTGCTCGGCGCGCCGACGCTGAAATTGCGCGGCGACTACCTTGCGATCGTGACGCTCGGCTTCGGCGAGATCGTGCGCGTGTTCATGAACAACCTCGACGCGCCGGTCAACATCACCAACGGCCCGAAAGGCATCGCCTCGATCGACGACATCTCGATCTTCGGCGTCAATCTCGGCAAGACCGGCCACTGGTTCGGGCTCGATTGGCCGAAGGTCACGAACTACTATTTCCTGTTTCTGCTGCTCGTCGTCTTCGCGGTGCTGATCTGCTACCGGCTCGAGCGCAGCCGCATCGGCCGCGCATGGATGGCGATCCGCGAAGACGAGATCGCAGCCAAGGCGATGGGCATCAACACCAGGAACCTCAAGCTGCTCGCCTTCGGCATGGGCGCCACCTTCGGGGGCGTGTCGGGGGTGATGTTCGCGAGCTTCCAGGGCTTCATCTCGCCGGAGTCGTTCAGCCTGCAGGAGTCGGTGATGATCGTGGCGATGGTCGTGCTCGGCGGCATCGGCCACCTGCCGGGCGTGATCGTCGGTGCACTGCTGCTGTCGGCGCTGCCGGAGGTACTGCGCTACGTCGCCGGGCCCCTGCAGCAGATGACCGACGGCCGGCTCGACGCTTCCATCCTGCGCCAGCTGCTCGTTGCATTGGCGATGATCGGGATCATGCTGGCGCGGCCGCGCGGCCTCTGGCCGTCGCCCGAGCACGGCAAGATGGCACAGGCACTTCCGCCGCTCGGTTCGGCCAGCGATCCGGCGGTGCCGCAGCCCGTCAATCCTGACGCGAGCGAGGTCACGAACGCCGATCACACCAGCGGGACGAGGCATGCCTGACGCCGCTGCGGTGCTCCATGTCGCGGGCGTGTCGAAGCGCTTCGGCGGGCTGCAGGCGCTGTCCGATGTCGGCATCACGATCCGGGCCGGCCAGGTCTACGGCCTGATCGGCCCGAACGGCGCCGGCAAGACGACCTTCTTCAACGTCCTCACCGGCCTCTACACACCCGACTCGGGCACCTTCGAGCTCGGCGGCAAGCCGTACAAGCCGAGCGCGGTGCACGAAGTCGCGAAAGCGGGCATCGCGCGCACGTTCCAGAACATCCGCCTGTTCGCCGACATGACTGCGCTCGAGAACGTGATGGTCGGTCGCCATGTGCGCACGCACTCTGGCCTGATCGGTGCTGTCTTTCGCACGCCGGGCTTCAAGGCCGAGGAAGCGGCCATCGCCAAGCGCGCGCAGGAACTGCTCGACTACGTCGGCATCGGCGGCTTCGCCGAGTACAAGGCGCGCACGCTGAGCTACGGCGACCAGCGCCGCCTCGAGGTCGCCCGGGCACTCGCCACCGACCCGAAGCTGATCGCGCTCGACGAGCCGGCTGCCGGCATGAACGCGACCGAGAAGGTCACGCTGCGTGAGCTCATCGACCGCATCAGGAACGATGGCCGCACCATCCTGCTCATCGAGCACGACGTGAAGCTGGTGATGGGCCTGTGCGACCGCGTCACCGTGCTCGACTACGGCAAGCAGATCGCCGAGGGCACGCCGGCCGACGTCCAGCGCAACCCGAAAGTGATCGAGGCCTATCTCGGCGCCGATCACGCCGCGCACTGACGCCGCTGCGCTGATGAGCGAGAAGCAGACTCTCCTTCGCGTCGCCGGACTGCGCGTGTCCTATGGCGGCATCCAGGCCGTCAAGGGGGTCTCGTTCGAGGTCCACGCCGGCGAGCTGGTGAGCCTGATCGGCGCCAACGGCGCGGGCAAGACGACGACCCTGAAAGCGATCACCGGCATCCAGGCGGCAGCTGGCGGCGAGATCGAATACATGGGCCGCAGCATCCGCGGCCAGGGTCCGTGGGACCTCGTCAAGCAGGGCCTGGTGATGGTGCCTGAAGGTCGCGGCACCTTCACGCGGATGTCGATCACCGAGAACCTGCAGATGGGAGCCTTCGTGCGCAACGACACGGCCGAGATCGCGAGCGACATTGATCGTGTGTTCGCCATCTTTCCGCGCCTGAAGGAGCGCCGCAACCAGCTCGCCGGCACCATGAGCGGCGGCGAGCAGCAGATGCTGGCGATGGGGCGGGCGCTGATGGCACGGCCCAAGGTGCTGCTGATGGACGAGCCGTCGATGGGCCTGTCGCCGATCATGGTCGACAAGATCTTCGAGGTCGTCAAAGACATCCACAGCCAGGGCACGACCATCCTGCTCGTCGAGCAGAACGCGAGCCGGGCCCTGCAGCTGGCATCGCGTGGCTACGTGATGGACAGCGGCGAAGTCACCATGAGCGGCGATGCCAGGGCGCTGCTCGCCGATCCGAAGGTCAGGGCGGCGTACCTGGGCGAATAGATCCGACACCACGAAGGAGACGTACAAATGAAGACGATCAGAAAACTCCTCGTAGCGGCGCTGTCCGGCTCTGCATTGCTGGCCGGTTGTGCCGGCATGGGCGGCAGCGGTGGCTGGACCACGCTCGTCGACGGCAGCAATGGCCTCGACAACTTCACCCGCGTCGGCGACGCCAACTGGAGCGCCGGCGACGGCGCCATCCAGGCCAGCGCCGGCGGCAAGGATCCCGGCTATCTCGTGTCGAAGGCGTCGTACAAGGACTTCACCCTGCGTGCCGAGTTCTGGGCCAGCGACGACGCCAACAGCGGCATCTTCCTGCGCTGCGCGAACCCGGCGGTGATCACCGATGAGAACTGCTACGAAGCCAACATCTTCGACCAGCGGCCGGATCCGACCTACGGCACCGGCGCCATCGTCAAGGTCGCCAAGGTCGACCCGATGCCCAAGGCCGGCGGCAAGTGGAGCACCTACGAGATCACGGCGCGTGGCACGCGCCTGGTGCTGGTGTTCAACGGCATCAAGACCGTCGACGTCGAAGACGCCAAGCTCACCAGCGGCCCGGTCGCGCTGCAGTGGGGCCGCGGCACGATCCGCTTCCGCAAGGTCGAGATCAAGCCGCTCTGAAGCGATGCGGCTGCTGCTTCGCATCGTTGTCGCTGCTGCGCTTACCGCCAGTGTCGCCACCGCCGGGGCAGCGCCTTCGGCATTCGACGGTGCCTGGAACCTGACGCTGACCTGCCCGCCGCACAACGCCGAGGACGACGAAGCCAGGGGCTAGACACACCGCTTTGCCGCCGTCGTCGAGGGCGGCATGCTGCGCGGCACCACGGCACCCACCGTAGCCACGGCGAGCCGGGCTGGCACGACCTGCACGGCCGGATCGGCGCCGACGGCGACGCCTCCCTGCGCCTCGATGGCGCCGTCAACAACCCGAAATACGCGATCAACGGTGCCCAGCGCGGCGAGCCGTACTCGTACCGCGTCCAGGCCCACTTCGACGAGCGCAACGGCACGGGTCAGCGGCTCACCCTTCGCGCCTGCGAATTGAAGTTCACACGCTGACGCAACTGACACCGCTGGCACAGCTGGCACTCATTCGCGACGTCAGGTACGAGATGCGGCGACCCTCCGGAATGACCGAGCCAGGTGGTTGCTCAGACGGGCGGCTCAATCTCTTCGTGCGAGCGGCGAGCGAACGGTTCTGCCGCTCATTTGGCTCGTTAGGAGAGAATGCGTCGATGAAAACTCGACGAGTCGAAATCTTCACCGGCAAGAAGTTCACGGTGCCCCAGGGCATCCAGCGCATCGACGGCGCGGCCACCCATGGCTGGCAGGTGCGCTACGGCGGCACGCGGCTCTTCTCCGACGGCAGCGCCCACGGCAAGAACGCGCACGCAGCGCTGGCCCTGGCGACGGCGGAGCTGATGCGCCGAATCGACCGGTTGCCGGCTCCGGCCCGCCTGCAGCACGCTCCCAACGAGAACAAAACCAGCGAGCTGCCGGTCGGCATCTCGGGGCCGATGGTCCGGCTTCGCAAGGGCGCGAGCGTGCACGACTGCAGCTTCTCGGTATCGCTGCCGCGCCATGGGCAGGCGCCGCGGCGGCGAAGCGTCTACATCGCCAGCGAGAACACCTGGTCGCAGGGGCGCTACGACGCTGCCCTCGCCAAGGCGATCGGCCTGCGCGACGATGCCGAGACCGCCTACCGGCGCGCCGTCACGCAGGCCAAGCGGGCGGGCGCGCGACGTTTCGCGTCGCGTTGACCGCAGGGCCGGATTCCCTCTTCAGGAGGGCGCGCGTCCTGGGTCGCATTGCTCGTCGGCGTCATCACGTTTCTGGTCGGCCTGTGGAGCGCCCGCATGATGCTGAACGAGAAGGGCCACTGCTTCACGGTCCTGATCTGAGCCGGTTCGGCGCGGTGGTGGTGCCGAAGAACGTCCGCGACGTCGCCCTATTCGGCGACGAGCCGTTGCCGGCCGATACGGTCGCCTTAACCTGAGCGGCGAGGCCGGCGGCCGACGATAGAATCTGAGTTCGATTCGGAGGGCGCGCGGTGACCGTGGGGCACTGCGCCGACCCCGAGTGCTGATGGAGATCCGGCCGTGCAGCCAGCGTCAGACCTCACCCTTCCGGCCAACGCCGGTGCCGCTCTCGAATGCGATGTTCTCGTCGTCGGCGGCGGCCCTGCCGGCTCGACGATCGCGGCGCTGCTGGCCGCCCGCGGTCGGGACGTTGTCGTTCTCGAGAAAGCGCATCACCCGCGCTTCCACATCGGTGAGTCGCTCTTGCCGGCCAACGTCGCACTCTTCGACAAGCTCGGTCTGCGCGCCGAAGTCGAGGCGATCGGGATGCCGAAGTGGGGCGTCGAGTTCGTCTCGCCCGACCACGACCACCGCCAGTTCGTCGAGTTCGCCGACGCCTGGGACAAGTCGATGCCGTACGCCTGGCAGGTCCGTCGCTCAGAGCTCGACGAACTGCTGTTCCGCAACGCCGCTGCCCGGGGTGCCCGCACGCTCGAGGGCCATCGCGTTCGCGAGGTCGCGTTCACCAACGACGGCGTCGACGTCGACGTCGAGCTCGACGATGGCGCCCGCCGCCGCTGGCGCGCGAAGTTCCTCGTCGACGCCTCGGGTCGCGACACGCTGCTCGCCAACCAGCTCCGCTGCAAGAAGAAGAATCCGCGCCACAACAGCTCGGCGCTGTACGGCCACTTCACCGGCGCGACGCGCCTGCCCGGCAAGCTCGAGGGCAACATCAGCATCTTCTGGTTCGAGCACGGCTGGTTCTGGTTCATTCCGCTGGCCAACGGCACGACCAGCATCGGCGCCGTTTGCTGGCCCCACTACCTGAAGTCGCGCAACAAGCCGCTGCCCGAGTTCTTCCGCGACACCATCGCGATGTGCCCCGAGCTCACCGGGCGACTGGCCGGCGCGGAGCTCGTCGACGATCGCGTCTACGCCACCGGCAACTACTCGTACACCAGCACGAAGAGCAGCGGCGAGCGCTTCCTGATGCTCGGCGATGCGTTCGCTTTCGTCGATCCGGTGTTTTCGTCGGGTGTGTACTTGGCGATGCAGAGCGCCTTCGACGGCGCCGGCGTCGTCGAAGCCGTGCTCGACGGCTCGCCCGAGGCCAGGCCGGCGCGGCGTGCCTTCGACCGCAACGTGATGCACGGGCCGCGCGAGTTCTCGTGGTTCATCGTCCGCGTCACCAACCCGACAATGCGCGAGTTCTTCATGGCGCCGGAAAACCCGTTCCGCGTCAAGGAAGCTTTGCTTTCCCTGCTCGCCGGCGACATCTACGGCAAGACGCCGATCTGGCGCTCGATCCGGGTCCTGAAGTCGCTCTACTACCTCGTCTCGATCGGCAACCTCGGCCGCACGGTGCGGGCCTGGAAGCGCCGTCGCGTCAACATCCGCGATGTCGAGGTGGCGCCGTCGTGATGGCCCTGGGTACGACGCCGGCTCGCCGGCTCTCTGCCGCAGTGCTGCTGCTCGTCGCGCTCGCCGCCGGCGGCGCCATGGCGGACGAGGTGCCGCTGCCCGGCCCGGTGATCGACGGCCCGGTCGCGAAGGAGGGCAGCCCGGGCGAAGCCAAGGCGCGCGATGCCGGCGGCGTCAGCGAGCCGCTCTGGGAACTCGGCATCGGCGCCGCGGCCGTGCGCTTCGCCGACTACCGCGGCTCCGACCACACCCAGGTCTACCTGCTGCCGCTGCCCCTCGTCGCCTACCGAGGCCGCTTCTTGCGCGCCGACCGCGACGGCGCCCGCGCCATCCTCTTCGCCGGCCGCAAGGTCGAGGTCGACGTCAGCCTGTCGGCATCGGTGCCGACGCGCAGCAAGGACAACGATGCCCGCCGCGGCATGCCCGACCTGCCCGGCACCTTCGAGATCGGCCCCAACCTCAACGTCGAACTCTGGCAGTCGGGCGACCGCAGGCTGAAGGTCGACTTGCGCATGCCGGTGCGCGAGGCGATCACGCTGCAGAGCTCGCCGCGCGCCATCGGCGTCACCTTCTCGCCCAACATCAACCTCGATGTCCGCAACTTCGCCGGCCGCTGGAATCTCGGCATGCTGGCCGGGCCGCTGTTCGCGGACGGCCACTACCACGAGCATTTCTACGGCGTCGCGCCCGAATTCGCGACGTCGACCCGGCCGGTCTACCGTGCGCCGGGCGGCTATGCGGGATTCCGGGCTACGACCGCCTTTTCCCGCCGCCTCGGCAATGCCTGGCTCGGTGGCTTCATTCGCTACGACGACCTGCACGGCGCCTCGTTCGCCGACAGTCCGCTGGTTCGCCGCGAACGTTCGGTCACCGCAGGGTTCGGCATCTCATGGATATTCGCCGTCTCGAGCCAGCGTGTGCTGACCCCGGATTGAGGGCCGCCGCGGGCCGCTCGCCGGGGTGGTGGCAGAAGCTCCTGTTCGCGCTGCTGTTCGCGCAACTGGGGCTGATGTCGCTGCTCTGGAACCTGGCGTCCCTGCTCATCTCCGCGTTCATGCCGCGGCAGGCCGGCGGCCGCCTCGGCCGC
>JAYVNL010000132.1:0-5003 GCA_043758495.1 Rhizobacter sp. | reverse complement strand
GCGGCGGCATGGCGGTGCAGAGGGCCGTGGCCGAGAAGTGGTTCGAGAAGACCGGCTGTCCGATCGTCGAAGGCTACGGCCTGTCCGAGACCTCGCCGTCGGCCACCTGCAACCCCACCGACGCCACGTCGTTTAGCGGCACTATCGGCTTCCCGCTGCCGTCGACCGAGATCGTCATCCGCGACGACGACGGCAACGACGTGGCCCTCGGCGAACCCGGCGAGATCTGCATCCGCGGGCCGCAGGTGATGGCCGGTTACTGGAACCGGCCCGACGAGACCGCCAAGGTCATGTACGCCGACGGCTTCTTCAAGTCGGGCGACATCGGCGTGATGAACGCGATGGGCCAGACGAAGATCGTCGATCGCAAGAAGGACATGATCCTGGTGTCGGGGTTCAACGTGTATCCGAACGAGGTGGAGGACGTCATGGCCGGCCACCCCGGCGTGCTCGAGGTCGCCGCGATCGGCTTCCCCGACGAGTATTCGGGCGAGGTCGTGAAGATCTTCGTCGTCAAGAAGGATCCGTCGCTGACCGAGCAGCAGCTGATCGACTACTCGAAGGACCAGCTCGCCGCGTACAAGCGGCCGAAGTTCGTCGAGTTCCGCACCGACCTGCCGAAGACCAACGTCGGCAAGATTCTGCGACGCGAGCTGCGCACCGTCACGGTCGCGAAGGCGGCGTAGGTTCGTCGGACTTCGGCAACGCGGTCTTGCCGACGACCTGGGTCTCGACCCGGGTCACGCCCGACTTCTTCATGCCGAGTTCGTTGGCAGCCGCGCCCGACAGGTCGATCACGCGGTTCTTCGGGACCGGGCCGCGATCGTTGACCGTGACCACGACGCTCTTGTCGTTCTTCGGATTGACGACCTTGACCTGCGTCCCGAGCGGCAGCGTACGATGGGCCGCCGTCAAGGCGCTCGGGTCGTATTTCTGGCCGCTCGCGGTCTTGCGGCCGTTCAGATGCTTCGAGTAGTAGGACGCGTTACCGCGCTGCTTGCCGTCGGCGGCGTCGCCTTCCGCTGCCGCCCGGACTTCACCTGCGACGAGCAGCGACGTGATGCACAGGCAACCCATGACGATCGACCTGCCGTGACCTGTGATGCGCATTGAAAGCTCCTCGCGGGTCGTGACCCGACCGTTTGATCCGGCCCGGTCCACTGCCGTGGACCGGGCCATCATGGTAATCCTGCGTGGTCCGCCTGCCGTTTGAGGCCTGCGCAGACAAAGCGTGGCTGCCGTGATCACGACAATGCAAGTCGCTGTTCAACCTAGACCAACGAGGAGATATCCATGGGTATTCTTTCAGACCTGTTCCACAAGGTGTTCCCGACGTCGCATCCCGCGAACCAGAGCGACCCGGCAAGCGCGCAACCCAGCGCGGCGCCGGGCAGCGCGGCACCGGTCGCCAGCGAGGCGTCGCGGCCACCCGTCGACATCGAGGCGGTTCTCGCCGAGATGCAAAGCAGAAATCCCCAGCAACTCAACTGGAAGACGTCGATCGTCGACCTCATGAAGCTCGTGGGAATGGACAGCAGCCTTGCGAGTCGCAAGCAGCTCGCACAGGAGCTGCACTTCACCGGCGACACCAACGATTCGGCATCGATGAATGTCTGGCTGCATCGCCAGGTCATGCAGAAGATCGCGGACAACGGTGGCAAGCTGCCGCCTGGCCTGCAGTCGTAGAAATCGTATCTGCCGGGACGGGTGCAGACGCGGACGGCCGAGGTTTCAGGCGGCAAGCAGGCCGGCTACGGCAGGTCGACCGCACTGCTCCGATGCCCGAAGAGATGCGACGCGCCCATGCCGACCCGCCGACGCAGCGTCTGACGGGTGTGGACGGACCGTCCGTCAAGGTGCGCAGAGGCGTGCGGTGTCTGCAGCGACAGCCGGGGTATCCTCGCAAGAATGCGCTCGCCGGCCGCCGCCCCCCTGGAAATTGCCATCGCGGCGCTCGAAGCCCAACGGGGACTGCTGAGCGACGCCGTCGTCGACATTGCCGTGGCGCCGTTGCGCGCCCAGCTCGCGGCACTGGACGCGCACGAGTCGCTGTCACCGCCCGAAGCGGCACTCGCGTCGCAGCCGGAACAGGCATTGCGTGCGGTCAGCATCCTGTTCCTGGACATCGTCGGCTCGACCGCTCTGAGCCAGTATCTGGACCCTGAGGAAACGCACGAGGTGATGGACGGCGCGCTGATGCGCTGCACGTCGATGGTGCTGAAGCATGGCGGCAAGGTCCTGCAGTACGCCGGTGACAACCTGCTGGCTGTCTTTGCTGCCGACGAGGCGCAGGATCACGATGCCGAGCGTGCCGTGCGTGCTGGCCTTGACATGCTCGTCGAAGGTCGCCTGCTGGGCGAGGAAGTACTGCGCGAACATGGTCACGCGGGCTTCGCGGTGCGCGTGGGTGTGCATACGGGGGGCGTGCTGCTGGGAGGTGGCGTCGACGCCGAAGGCAGCATCCGCGGCATGGCGGTGAATATCGCCGCGCGCATGGAGCAGACGGCACCCCCAGGCGCCTTGCGGATCAGCCAGGACACCTGGCGCCATGTGCGAGGCGTCTTCGACGTCGAGACGCAGCCGCGGATCGAGGTCAAGGGCATCGAGGAGCCAATCGCCTCCTATCTGGTGTTGCGCGCCAAGCCGCGAGCCTTCCGAACGACGACGCGCGGTATCGAGGGTGTCGCCACGCGCATGGTGGGCCGCAACGCCGAACTGCAGCGCCTGCAGTCGGCCTTCGAGCGCCTGTTCGTACAGCGAAAGCTCGAGATGCTGCTGGTGGTGGCGGACGCCGGGGTCGGCAAGAGCCGCCTGCTCTACGAATTCACCGACTGGGCCGAGACGCGGCCCGAGGTGTATTTCAGCTTTCACGGCCGCGCCGACCCGCGCACCCAGAACCAGCCATTCGGCCTGCTGCGCGACGTGCTGGCCTGGCGCTTGCAGATCTCGGACACGGACACCATCGAGCTGGCGAAATTCAAGATCGAGCAGGGCATCGCGCCGCTCTTCGTCGACGACGATGGCCCCGAGCTGGCTCAGGCCCACGCTCACCTGCTGGGCCACCTGATCGGCCTGGACTTCAGCGACAGCCCGCACCTGCGCGGCATCCTGGACGACCCGAAGCAGATCCGCACACGTGCCTTCCATGCGGCCGCGCAGGCCTTCCGCCATTTCAGCGCCCAAGGCGAGCATCCCATCGTGCTGCAGCTCGACGACCTGCACTGGTCCGACGACGGCTCGCTCGAGTTTATGAAGCATCTGATGCACGTCAATCGCGACGTGCCGATGCTGCTCCTGTGCCTGACGCGCCCGTCCCTGTTCGAACGCCGGCCAGAGCTGCGCGAGCCGGCCGGCCCGGCGCAGCGCATCGACCTGTTTCCGCTGGACAAGGCGGTGAGCGGGCAGCTGGCCCGCGAACTGCTCAAGCGCCTGCCCGAGATACCCGACTCGCTCAGCGAACTGCTCATCGGCCGCGCCGACGGCAACCCGTTCTACATGGAGGAGCTGGTGAAGATGCTGATCGACCGCGGCGCGCTGACAGCCGGAGCCGGAGCGTGGTCGCTGGACCCCGACCAGATCCTCGGCGATGCCGTGCCGCCCACGCTGATCGGCATCCTGCAGGCGCGGCTGGACGGCCTGCCCGCTGCCGAGCGCATGGCGCTCCAGGAGGCCAGCGTGGTGGGCATGGTCTTCTGGGAAGAGGCGCTGGCCGCACTCGATGCACAGGCACCCCGAGCGCTCCCCGCGCTGGTCCGCCGCGAACTCGCGCTGGCGCACGTCGACACCAGCCTGGATGGCGTTCACGAGTACGGCTTCAAGCATCAGATCCTGCACGAGGTCACCTACGACACCGTGCTCAAGCGCTCTCGCCGCACGCTGCACGCCCGGGCCGCCGCATGGTTCGCCGGCCTCACGGGCGTGCGCGCTGCCGGCTTCCTGGGTGCGGCAGCCTGGCACTACGAACGGGGCGGCGAACCGGGACGAGCCAGCGAGTATTACGCCCGTGCCGCGGAGGAAGCACGTCGGCGCTATGCGCACGAGGCGACGCTCAACAACGTGGCCCATGCTATTCGGTTGCTAGACGGCAAGGACGAAACGACGCTCGCGCTGCGCTGGCGATTGCTGGACGCGCGTGAGCGCACCTACGAGCAGTTGGGACGGCGACCGGAGCAGCGTGCCGACCTCGATGCTCTGCGGGAACTGGCCGACCGGCTCGGCGACGACTGTCGGCGCGCCGAAGTGGCCACGCGCCGCAGCATGCTGGCCTATCGCAACGGCGACCTCGCCGATCAGGAGAGCGCCGCGCGCGAGGGCATGACACTGGCCGAGCGTTGCGACGACGCGTCGCTGCGCCTGAACGCGATGCGTTTGCTGGCCTTGGCGTTGGTGCTCCAAGGCGATCTTGGTGCGGGCGAAGCCCTGACGCGGAAGGGCCTTGGAGAGGCGCGAGTGCTTCGATTGCCCGGGCCGGAGAGTCGCTTCCTCAACACGTTGAGCATCATCGCGCATCGGCGCCACGACACGGTCACGGCGCTGGCCGCCAGTCAGCAGGCGACCGCGCTGCGACGCGCACTGGGCGACCGACGCAACGAGGCCATCGGACTGGCGAGCTTGGGAACCATCTGGCTGGAACTGGGCAATTTCGCGCAGGCGCGAAGTGATCTCAACGAGAGCCTGCGGGTGCTGCGGGCGATGGGCGACCGGGCGCTCGAGCCGGTGCCGACGGCCAACCTGTCGCAACTGGCCCTGTGGGAAGGCGATGCCGCCCTGGCCCGCGAGCATGCCGCCACCGCGCTGGCGATCGCAACGGAAGTGCAAGACCGTCTGTTCGAATTGTTCGCGTTGTGGTGCCTCGGCAATGCCGAACTGGCCCTCCGCGATCTGGATGCCGCCGACGCCGCCTATGCGCGAGCCCTCGACCTGGCGCGGTCTGCGAAAAATCCACAGGATCACGACGCCAGTGCTGGCTTGGCTCGCGTTGCACTCGAGCGACAAGATTTGGC
>JAYVNL010000131.1:0-5026 GCA_043758495.1 Rhizobacter sp. | reverse complement strand
GCGCACGTTGCTCTTCATCGGGTTGTGGCCGCCGACGCGATAGAACTGGCCGTCGGCAAGCACGCGCAACAGGCGCGTCTGCAGGTCGAACGGCATGTCGCCGATCTCGTCGAGAAAGAGCGTGCCGCCGTCGGCCTGTTCGAAGCGACCGCGGCGCGTGGTCTGGGCGCCGGTGAAGGCGCCGCGCTCGTGGCCGAAGAGCTCCGACTCGAGCAGGTCCTTTGGAATCGCCGCCGTGTTGATGGCCACGAACGGACCGCTGGCGCGCGGGCTGTGTTTGTGCAGCGCATTGGCGACGAGCTCCTTGCCCGATCCCGATTCGCCGGTGATGAGCACGGTGACGATGCTCTGCGAGAGCCGGCCAATGGCGCGGAACACGTCCTGCATGGCCGGCGCCTGGCCGAGGATCTCCGGCACCTGCGCGGCGGACACGTCGACGGCTGCGGCGTCGCGCAGGCTCTCCTCCACCGCACGCCGGATCAGCTCGACCGCCTTCGGCACGTCGAACGGTTTCGGCAGGTAGTCGAAGGCGCCGCCCTGGAATGCGCTGACGGCGCTGTCGAGGTCCGAATAGGCCGTCATGATGATGACGGGCAGCAGCTTGTGCTTGGCCTTGATCTTGTTCAGAAGCTCGATCCCCGAGCCGCCCGGCATGCGGATGTCCGACACCAGCACCTGCGGCTCGTCGTCCTCGAGCGCGGCCAGCACGTCGCGCGAATTCGTGAAGCTGCGGACCGCGAATTCCTCGCGCGTCAACGCCTTCTCCAGTACGAATCGAATGGATTGATCGTCGTCGACGATCCAGATGGGCTTCACGTCAATGCCCGTCTATCGGAATGACGATCTTGAACACAGTCTTGCCCGGTTCGCTCTCGAATTCGACGGTGCCATGGTGCTGCTGGATAAAGGTTTGGGCGAGCGTCAGGCCGAGGCCCGAGCCGCCTTCGCGACCCGAGACCAACGGAAAGAAGATGCGTTCGCGCAGACCCTCCGGAACGCCCGGCCCGTTGTCTTCGATATGCAATTCCAGTGCCAGACGGTAGCGGTGCTTGCCGAGCGTGACCTGGCGGACGACGCGACTGCGGAGCACGATGCGCGCGTCGCCCATGTCGATGCGCTCGGTCAACGCATCGGCAGCGTTGTGGACGATGTTCAGCACCGCCTGGATCAGCTGCTCGCGGTCACCGCGGAACTCGGGAATCGAGATGTCGTAGTCGCGCTCGGTGACCAGGCCGCGCGGGTACTCGGCAACGATCAGCGCCCGCACCCGCTCGCAGACCTCGTGGATGTTCACGTCGCCGACGACATGCGGCTTGCGATGCGGCGCCAGCAGGCGATCGACGAGAGCCTGCAGGCGATCGGCTTCGTTGATGATGACCTGCGTGTATTCGGTCAGCGCCCGCGACTCGATTTCCATCTCGAGCAGCTGCGCGGCACCGCGGATGCCGCCGAGCGGATTCTTGATCTCGTGAGCGAGGTTGCGGATGAGCTCCTTGGTCGCTTGCGCTTGCTCGAGTGCGCGCTCCTCGCGCTCCTGGCGCGTCTGCTGCTCGATCTCGACGATCTCGAAGACGACGTTGCGGGAGCTGTCGATCTGGTTCACGGTGACGTGCACCGGAAGCGCTTCGCCATGGCTGCCGCTCGGGCGTTTGAGCTGCGCCACGAGCCGGCTGGTCGAAAAGCTGTTGCGGCTGACGGCGGCGACCGTGTCGCGAAGCGTCTGCGGCTCCAGGAACCAGTCGAACACCGAGCCGCGCGACATGCTGCGTCGCGACAGGCCGAGCACGTTCTCGAACGAGGAGTTGGCGAACACGCAGTCGCCTTCGGGCGTCACGATTGCAACCATCGTCGCCAGCAGGTCGAGGGCGGCGTGGCCGGCCGCCTCGGCGGCGGCCGAGCGTGGCTCGGGCGCTGCCGGCGCGGTCACTGCAGGCGCGGCGGCAGCTTCTGGAGCTCGCGGCGGATCGCGGCGATATCGGCCTGCTTGCGCGCCAGCGCGGCCGTCATGTCGGCGACGCGATCGGTGTACTTCTGGAAGTTCTTCTCGTCGCCACGCCGCTCCGGCTGGCCGCCGTTGTATTCCTTCTGCATGTCGGCGAGCTTGTCTTCTTCGGTCTTCAACTCGCTCTCCAGGATGCGGCGGGCATCGCTATCGCGCGCGCGCTGCGCCACCGGATCGATGCGCGTTCCCGACGCGCCCGACGCGGCCGGCACCGACGTCCCGAAGCGGGCCTGCCCTTGTGGCTGCGGTTTGGTGGTCTGGATGATCGTGATCGGAGCGCCTTCGATCCTGCGGCAACCGAGCTTCTCGGCATCCTTGGCCGAAATGGTGTTCTTGTAGTCGTTGCCCGGGCAGCGGTACATGACGCTGCCATCGGTCGGCTGCGCCTGGCCAGATATCGGCGCCGAGGCCGCGACGACGAGCGCCGCGAGGCGATGAAAAAGGATGCGCATGCGTTCGTCTCCAGGCCTGCTGAACGCGGCGTGGCAGGGCCGCGCCGACAGGCGAACGCATTGTCTCGCAGCGGCGGCACGGCCCCAAGGCCAGCGCCGCCGTTGCGGGCTACAACGAGTAATACATATCGAACTCGACCGGATGCGTGGTCATGCGAAAACGCGTGACCTCCTGCATCTTGAGGTCGATGTAGGCGTCGATGTAGCCGTCGGTGAAGACACCGCCCTTGGTCAGGAAGGCGCGCCCCTTGTCGAGATAGTCGAGCGCCTGCTCGAGGCTGGAGCACACGGTCGGGATCTTCGCGTCTTCTTCGGGCGGCAGATGGTAGAGGTCCTTGCTGGCGGCTTCGCCGGGATGAATCTTGTTCTCGACGCCGTCGAGTCCGGCCATCAGCAGCGCCGTGAACGCGAGGTAAGGATTGGCGAGCGGATCGGGGAAGCGCGCCTCGACGCGGCGGCCCTTCGGACTGGCGACGTACGGGATGCGGATCGAGGCCGAGCGATTCTTGGCGCTGTAGGCCAGCTTGACCGGCGCCTCGAAGCCCGGGACCAGGCGCTTGTAGCTGTTGGTGCCCGGGTTGGTGATGGCGTTGAGCGCACGTGCGTGCTTGATGATGCCGCCGATGTAGAACAGCGCGAACTCCGAAAGGCCCGCGTAGCCGTCACCTGCGAAGAGGTTCTGGCCGCCCTTCCATACCGACTGGTGCACGTGCATGCCCGAGCCGTTGTCGCCGACGATGGGCTTGGGCATGAAGGTCGCCGTCTTGCCGTACGAGTGGGCGACGTTCTGGATCACGTATTTCTGCAGCTGCAGCCAGTCGGCGCGCTGCACGAGGGTAGAGAACTTGGTGCCGATCTCCATCTGTGCCTGCGCCACCTCGTGGTGATGCACTTCGACCGGGATGCCGAGCGATTCGAGGATCAGGCACATCTCCGAGCGCATGTCCTGCATCGAATCGATCGGCGGGGTCGGGAAGTAGCCGCCCTTGACGGTCGGGCGGTAGCCGGAGTTGCCGTGCTCGTACTCCTTGCCGGTGTTCCACGAGGCTTCTTCGGATTCGATCTTGCAAAAGCAGCCCGACATGTCGACCTGCCAGCGAACGCTGTCGAAGATGAAGAACTCGGGCTCGGGGCCGAAGTAGGCGGCGTCGCCGAGGCCCGACGCCTTCATGTAGGCCTCGGCGCGCTTGGCGAGCGATCGCGGGTCGCGCTCGTAGGGCTTGCCGTCGCCCGGCTCGACGACGTCGCAGGTCAGGATGAGCGTCGGCTCTTCGAAGAACGGGTCGATGTTGGCGGTGTCCGGGTCGGGCATGAGCTGCATGTCCGACGCCTCGATGCCTTTCCAGCCAGCGATCGACGAGCCGTCGAACGCATGGCCGCCGGTGAACTTCTCTTCGCTGAAGGCCGAGACCGGCACGGTGACGTGTTGCTCCTTGCCGCGGGTATCGGTGAAGCGGAAGTCGACGAACTTCACTTCGCTCTCTTTCACCATCGTCATCACATCGGCAACGGTCTTGGCCATCGATCAATCTCCCGGAAAGGTTGGATTCGTGTTCGTAAGGAGCGCTGGGCGACGTTCGCCTGACGGCGGAGCACTGAAAGCGCACAAAAATTTAGCAGAAAGCATGCCAGTGCTTTTCACTGGCTGAAGCGCAGCGGCGGTGCGTGTCGATGCCACAAAACGGTGCGCTTGCCAGGGCATCATCGCACCAGCTCGGGGCCGAGCCTGGCTCCCGAGGCCTCGAGGTCGGCGCGCATCCGTGCGAACGCCGGCCCCATCAGAGCCACAGCTCCCTTGACGCCGAGCTCGATGTGGCGACCCCACTCCGGATGATCGACGCTGGGCAGGCTGAAGACCTTGATGCCGGGGAAGTCGCACTCGATCGCTTCCATCAACGGAGTCAGCGCAGCTTCCATGGCGCCGAAGACGATGACCGAGCGCTCGCGGGTCCCGGGGTCGCTCTGCAGGTCACGGTAGTGCTCGTCGAGCACCCACTCGATCATCGGCCAGGCCATGACCGGAAAGCCCGGCACGAAGAAGACGCCGCCGCGACGGTCCGCGCCGGTGCGGACCGCGAAGCCGGCGATCTTGTTGTAGGGATTCGGAATGATCTCGGCGCCCTCGGGAAACACCGCCATGTTGAGGCGGTGGCGGTTGTCGTCGCGATCGGGCTCGAAGGGTAGGCCCTGTTCGCGGGCCTGATCGCGCATGCGCTCGATGACAGAGTCGCGCGCTTGCGGATGCAGAGCCAGCGGCACGCCGAGCGCGGCCGCCGCGCACTGCCGGGTGTGATCGTCGGGCGTGGCGCCAATGCCGCCGCACGAGAAGACGACATCGCCGCTGGCGAAGGCGTCTTTCAGGTCGGCGCGGATGCGCTCGGGGTCGTCGCCGACCAGCCGCATCCAGGACAAGGCCAGGCCGCGCCGGGCGAGGATGTCCACCACCTTTGGCAGGTGCTTGTCGACGCGCTTGCCCGACAGAATCTCGTCGCCGATCACGATGAGGCCGAAATTCATGTCGCTTGGTCCTTGAGGGAGTGGTCGGTACGCGGCTCGGCGAGCACGTCGACCC
>JAYVNL010000130.1:0-5053 GCA_043758495.1 Rhizobacter sp. | reverse complement strand
CCATGAACATCCTGATGGTGTTGACCTCGCATGACCAGCTCGGCGATACCGGCAAGAAAACCGGCTTCTGGCTGGAAGAATTCGCTGCCCCGTACTACGTGTTCAAAGACGCGGGCGCCAAGGTGACGCTGGTGTCGCCCAAGGGTGGGCAGCCGCCGCTGGACCCGAAGAGCGACGAGCCAGACGCCCAGACCGAAGCCACTCGGCGCTTCAAGGCCGACTCAGATGCCCAGCGCGCTCTGGCCCACACCGGCAAGCTGGCCGATGTGGATCCAGCCGGCTACGACGCCATGTTCTATCCGGGCGGTCACGGCCCCCTTTGGGATCTGGCGCAGGACCCGCACTCGCTGAAGCTGATCCAGCAAATGCTGCAAGCCGACAAGACCGTGGCTGCCGTGTGCCACGCACCCGGCGTGCTGTGGCGCGCCAAGGGTGCCGACGGCGCCTCGGTGGTCAAAGGCAAACGCGTCACCGGCTTCACCAATTCCGAAGAAGACGCCGCTGGCCTGACCAAGGTGGTGCCGTTTCTGGTGCAAGACCTGCTGGTCGAAAACGGCGGCGTCTACAGCAAGGGCGCCGACTGGCAGCCCTACGTGGTGACCGACGGTGCACTCATCACCGGCCAGAACCCAGCCTCGTCGGAGCCGGCCGCACGTGCGCTGCTGGCCCGCCAGGCCACGCGCTGAGCCACTCGTTACACACCGACCCGAACCCCACCGAACAAGGAATTCCCGATGGCCTACCGCAGTACCAACCCCTTCACAAACACCGTCGAGAAATCTTTCGACGAACTGAGCGACGAGCAGTTGCAAGCCAAGCTGCAAGCCGCCCAGGCGTGCTTTGACGACACCTGGCGCGACCAGAGCTTCGCGCAGCGAAAGGCCGTGCTCAAGCGCGCAGCGGCCCTGATGCGCGAGCGCCAGCAAGCCCTGGCCTCCCTCGCCACGCTGGAGATGGGCAAGCTCATCGGCCAGAGCGCCGGCGAGGTGGCGCTCAGCGCCGCGATCATCGATTACTACGCCGACCACGCCGAGGCGTTTCTCGCGCCCGAGCCGCTGAAGACCGACAAGGGCCAGGCCGTGGTGGAGAGCAGCCCGCTGGGCGTCCTGTTCGGTGTGGAGCCATGGAACTATCCGTACTACCAGGTCGCCCGCTTCGCCGCGCCCAATCTGATGGCCGGCAACGTGGTGATGGTCAAGCACGCGTCCAACGTGCCGCAGTGCGCACTGGCCTTCGAGCAGCTGATGCACGACGCTGGCCTGCCCGCAGGCGGCTACACCAACTTGTTCGTGTCGAAAGACCAGGTCGCCGCGTTGATCGACGACAAACGTGTTCGCGGCGTGGCCTTGACCGGCAGTGAAGCGGCAGGTGCCGTGGTGGCCGCACGGGCCGGCCAGAACCTGAAGAAGTCGACCATGGAGCTGGGCGGCAGCGACGCCTTCATCGTGCTGGAAGATGCCGACATGGCGCGCGCTGTAAAACAGGCCGTCACCGGCCGCATGGGCAATGCGGGTCAGGCCTGCACCGCGTCCAAACGCTTCATCGTGCTGGACGCCGTGGCCGATGCCTTCTTCAGCCAGTTCGAGGCCGCCATGGCCAACTTCAAGCCGGGCGACCCGATGGACGAGCGCAGCACGCTGGCGCCGCTCAGTTCGGCCGAGGCGCTGGACAAGCTCGAGCAACAGGTGCAAACCGCTGTGCAACACGGCGCCAAGCTGGTGCTGGGCGGCCAGCGGGTGGCCGGCATGAAGGGCAACTTCATGCAGCCCACGATCCTGACCGACATCGCCGAAGACAACCCGGTGTTCAACGAAGAATTCTTCGGTCCCGTGGCGCTGTTCTTCCGCGTGCCCGATGAAGCCGCTGCCGTGGCGTTGGCCAACAACTCGCCCTTCGGCCTGGGTGGCTCGGTGTTCACCCAGGACGCCGAGCGCGGCCGCCGGGTGGCGCGCTGCGTCGACACCGGCATGATGTTCGTCAACTCGGCTGCAGTGTCGCTGCCCGACCTGCCGTTCGGCGGCGTCAAGAACTCAGGTTACGGCCGTGAGCTCTCGGCCGCCGGCATCCACGAGTTCGTCAACAAGAAGCTGATCCGCGTCGCTTGATGTCGGTGGCGCAGGGCGCCGGGTTGCTCCCGGTTCCTGCAAAGCCACCGATGGTCAAGCTGTGCCGGGCTCGCCGATGCCGCATGTCGCGTGGCGTCGCCATCGTGGTCTTCGCATCGTCGGAAAGTCGACCCAGGGACTACCGACTACTCTTCATCTTGGCGTAGCGTTTTAGCGCGGTCTTCGTCGTCACTCTGAACCGACGCGCCTTGCCGCCGGTTTGGCGATGAGGAAGACAAGACTGGATGCGGCCGTCTCTTGACTCGGCCGAAGCGCCCGGTCGAACTCAATTCAAAGGAATCTTCGTGCTCGACATCAAAAACGATAAAACCAATACCGAGTCCTATGAGATGACCGGCAAATGTCCGTTCGGTGGCGACCGTATCGGCGGCGCATCGGGCACGCCGCCCGCTCTTTCGGACTGGTACCCCGATCGCCTGAAGGTAGAACAGCTGCACCAGAACGGGCCGCAGGCCAATCCGCTGGGCGACGACTTCAACTATGCCGAGGCCTTCAACAAGATCGACTTCGCGGCGCTCAAGAAGGACATCGAGTCATTCCTGACCTCGTCGGTCGCGTGGTGGCCGTCCGACTATGGCAACTACGGCCCGCAGATGATTCGGATGGCATGGCACGCAGCCGGCACCTATCGCATCGCCGATGGCCGCGGCGGAGCGGGCGAGGCGCTGCAACGTTTCGCGCCGGTGAGCAGCTGGTGGGACAACGGCAATACCGACAAGTCGCGCCGCTTGCTCTGGCCGATCAAGCAGAAATACGGAAATGCGCTTTCCTGGGGCGACCTGATGGTCCTGACCGGCAATTGCGCGCTCGAGATCATGGGGTTCCCAACGTACGGTTTCGGCGGCGGTCGACGCGACGCTTGGGAAGCCGACACCAGCACCTACTGGGGCCCCGAGGTCTGGGACCCGAAGCACGTTGCCTCCTTCGACAGCATGGTCACGCGTGACAAGCGCTGGCGCGGCCGCAATGGCGACCCCGACTATGACCTCGAGAATCCCCTGGCCGCGTCGCACCAGTCCCTGATCTACGTCAATCCGGAGGGTCCGTACGCGAACGGCGACCCGATGGGATCGGCACGCGACATTCGCGTCACCTTCAGCCGCATGGCCATGAACGACGAGGAAACGGTCGCGCTGATTGCAGGCGGCCATGCCTTCGGCAAGAGCCACGGGATGGTCCCCGCCAAGGAGATCGGACCGCCGCCGGAGATCGCCCCGATCGAGGCGATGGGTCTCGGCTGGCACAACCCGAAAGGCACCGGGTTTGGCGAATTCACGATGACCAACGGCATCGAGGGCAGCTGGACTGCCAACCCGACCCAATGGGACAACAGCTATCTGGAGAGTCTCTTCAAGTTCGAATGGGAGCAGACGAAGAGTCCCGCCGGCGCGATGCAATGGACCCCGACCGACCCGAATGCGCCCAAGACCCCGGACGCGCATATCCCGGGGCAGATGAATCCGCTGATGATGATGACCAGCGACATCGCCCTGAAAGTCGACCCCGCCTATCGCGCCGTCTGCGAGAAATTCCTCCACGATTTCGATGCGTTCACGCAAGCCTTTTCCAAGGCCTGGTACAAGCTCACCCACCGCGACATGGGTCCGCGCGAACGCTATCTCGGCCCGGAAAAGAGGAACCAGAACGACCTGCTGTGGCAGGACCCGATTCCGCTCCGCGACTACGACGTGATCGGCGAAAAAGACGTCGCTGATCTCAAACGCTCGATCATGGCGACCGGCGTTTCGATCTCCGATCTGGTTTTCACCGCCTTTTCCGCGGCTGCCACCTACCGCAACAGCGACAAGCGTGGCGGCGCCAACGGGGGTCGCCTGGCGCTGGCGCCGCAGAAGGATTGGGCGGTCAACCGGCGAACCATTCCGGTGATCGCGGCGCTGCGCGACGTCATGGAGAAATTCAACGGCACGCAGACCGGCAAAACAAGGGTGTCGCTCGCCGACCTGATCGTGCTGGGCGGCTGCACGGCGGTCGACAAGGCGGCGTCCGATGCGGGTGTGCAGGTCTCGGTTCCGTTCACGCCGGGTCGGCGGGACACGACTCAGGAACTGACGGACCTTGAGATGACCGGTTGGCTGAAGCCGGTGGTGGACGGGTTCCGCAATTACGTCGACGACCAGTTCGAGCAAATCGTCCAAGGTGTCGCGCCGGAGGACCTGTTTCTCGACAAGGCGCAACTGCTGATGCTCACCGCACCCGAATGGGTTGCGCTGGTCGGCGGCCTGAGGGTCTTGGGCGCGAACCACGATGGCTCGGCCAACGGTGTCTTTACCGATCGGGTCGGCGTGCTCACCAACGACTTCTTCACCGTGCTCACCAGCATGGACTATGAATGGAAGAAAGCGGACGAAAAGAGCATGGCCTTTTCGCTGAACGACCGGACGACCGGCAAACAGCGGTTCAAGGCGACGCGAAGCGACCTCATCTTCGGCAGCAACAGCCAGCTTCGCGCAGTCGCCGAGGTGTACGCCGGCAGCGACGGTAAAGCGCGATTCGCCAACGACTTCGTGAGGGTCTGGAACAAGGTCATGATGCTCGACCGTTTCGACGCTCGGCTCTAGGGAGGCCAAGGTCGCCTTCCTGGCGCCCGGACCCAGTGCGTGGAGATATTCGGCGAGAAAGCGCAGCTCGCCTCGCCGTGCCGGCGGCGCGGCTGCGGTCTTCCGTCGGATCTCGGCTTGACCCTCAGCGCTGTCTCGATCGCCTCCTGGTACGCCGTCAGCTTGCCAGGCTGCGCGCCGCGCCGGTACTTCGGCTCGCTGACCACCGTCTTGGCCAGCCACTTGGCAACCGTGTTGCGAGACAGCCCCGTCGTGCGCGCGATCTCGCGCACGCTCTTCTTGCCACGGCTGTGCATGCGCCGGATCCTGCCAATCATGTCCATGGTGATCACTCCTGGTCCCCCGCCG
>JAYVNL010000129.1:0-5073 GCA_043758495.1 Rhizobacter sp. | reverse complement strand
CCGATGGACACGACCACCGTGCTGCGCGTCGATTACCGCACCGAGCCCGCGCAGTACCGCCACTGGAAGCTGGCCGTCGAAGGTTCGCTCGCCACGTTGCACCTCGACATCGCCGAAGACGCCGGCATCCGCCCCGGCTACAAGCTCAAGCTCAACAGCTACGACCTCGGCGTCGATATCGAGCTGGCCGACGCGCTCAACCGCATCCGCTTCGAGCATCCGACGGTGCGTTCGGTGATCGTTACCAGCGCCCGCGACCGTGTGTTCTGCTCGGGCGCCAACATCTTCATGCTCGGGGTCTCGAGCCACGCCTGGAAAGTGAACTTCTGCAAGTTCACGAACGAGACGAGAAACGGCATCGAAGACACCTCGCAGCACTCGGGCGTCAAGTTCGTCGCTGCCGTCAACGGCGCCTGTGCCGGCGGTGGCTATGAGCTGGCGCTGGCCTGCGACGAGATCGTCCTCGTCGACGATCGCTCGTCTTCGGTGTCTCTGCCCGAAGTGCCGCTGCTCGGCGTGCTGCCCGGCACCGGCGGCCTCACGCGCGTGACCGACAAGAGGAAGGTGCGCCACGACCTCGCCGACATCTTCTGCACGTCGGTCGAGGGCGTGCGCGGGCAGCGTGCGGTCGAATGGCGGTTGGTCGACGCCGTCGCCAAGCCGGCGCAGTTCGCGGCCGTCGTTCACGAGCGCGCGGCGAGGCTCGGCGAAGGCAGCGCGCGGCCGGCCGATGCGAAGGGCGTTGCGTGGGTGCGGCTGCAACGCAGCGATGCCGCCGACGGTTTCGGCTACGCCCACGTCGGTGTCGCCATCGATCGCGCGAAGCGCACGGCGACGATCACGGTGAAGGCGCCTGTCGGAACGCCGCCGAACGACATCGCGGCCATCGAGGCGGCGGGCACCGCCTGGTGGCCGCTGGCGATGGCGCGCGAACTCGACGACGCGATTTTGAACCTGCGCACCAACGAGCTCGAGATCGGCACCTGGATCCTGAAGACCGAGGGCGACGCCGCGGTCGTGCTCGCGGCCGACGCAGCGGTGTCTGCGAACGTCGACCACTGGCTCGTGCGCGAGACGCTCGGCTTCATGCGCCGCACCTTCGCGCGGCTCGACGTTTCCTCGCGCACCCTGTTCGCCTTCGTCGAGCCCGGCTCGTGCTTCGCGGGCTCGCTCGCCGAGCTCGCCTTCGCCGCCGATCGCACCTACATGCTCGCCCTGCCCGACGACGCCGACCGCGCGCCGAAGCTGGTGCTGGGCACGATGAACTTCGGCGACTTGCCGATGGTCACGGCGCAGTCGCGCCTCGCACGCCGCTTCTACGAGGAAGAGGCACCGCTCGCCGCTGCGCGCGCCGCCATCGGATGCGCGCTCGATGCCGACCAGGCGATGAAGCTCGGCCTCGTC
Organism: Rhizobacter sp.; assembly: GCA_043758495.1. GTDB lineage: Bacteria > Pseudomonadota > Gammaproteobacteria > Burkholderiales > Burkholderiaceae_C > Schlegelella_A. The sequence goes on along the minus strand of JAYVNL010000129.1, from coordinate 3,669 downwards.
ACCGCGGCGCCCGACGACATCGACTGGAGCGACGAGATCCGCATCGCCCTCGAAGAGCGCGCCGCCATGAGCCCCGATGCGCTCACCGGCCTCGAAGCGAACCTGCGTTTCGCCGGCAAGGAGAACATGGCGACGCGCATCTTCGGCCGGCTCACGGCATGGCAGAACTGGATCTTCCAGCGCCCGAACGCCGTCGGTCCGAAAGGCGCCCTCAAGGTCTACGGCACCGGCGAGAAGGCCGGCTTCGATTTCACCCGCGTTTGACCACCCACACCGTCATCCTGAGCGCAGCGAAGGATCCCGGCGCCACGCGAAGACCAGATCCTTCGCTGCGCTCAGGATGACGAGATTCGAGAACAACCCCATGTCCATCGACTACAGCCAGAAGATCCCCAACAACGTCAACCTTGTCGACGACCGCACCTTGCAGCGCGCACTCGAGCAGTGGCAACCGAACTTCGTGAACTGGTGGGACGACGTCGGCCCCGAGGACTCGACCGACTACGAGGTCTACCTGCGCACCGCGACCAGCGTCGACCCGCAGGGCTGGGCCCACTTCGACCACGTGAAGATGCGCGACTATCGCTGGGGCATCTTCCTCAACCCCGGCGACGAGAACCGTACCGTCGCCTTCGGCGACCACAAGGGCGAGAAGGCCTGGCAGGACGTGCCCGGCGAGCACCGCGCCAACCTGCGCCGGATCATCGTCACGCAGGGCGACACCGAGCCGGCATCGGTCGAGCAGCAAAGGCACCTGGGCCTCACGGCGCCGAGCATGTACGACTTGAGGAACCTGTTCCAGATCAACGTCGAGGAAGGCCGCCACCTCTGGGCGATGGTCTACCTGCTGCAGAAATTTTTCGGCCGCGACGGTCGCGAGGAGGCCGGCGCCCTGCTCGAGCGCAGCTCGGGCGACGCGAACAATCCGCGCATCCTCGGCGCCTTCAACGAGAAGACGCCCGACTGGCTGGCCTTCTTCATGTTCACCTACTTCACCGACCGCGACGGCAAGTTCCAGCTCGCGGCGCTGTCGGAGAGCGCGTTCGATCCGCTCGCCCGCACCACGAAGTTCATGCTCACCGAGGAAGCCCACCACATGTTCGTGGGCGAGAGCGGCGTCTCGCGCGTGCTGCAGCGCACCGCGCAGGTGATGAACGAGCTGAAGACCGACGACGCGGCGCTGGTGCGCGCGGCCGGCGCCATCGACCTCGGCACCATCCAGCGCTACCTCAACTTCCACTACTCGGTCACGATCGACCTGTTCGGTGCCGACCAGTCGAGCAACGCCGCCACCTTCTACTCGTCGGGGCTGAAGGGTCGCTACGAGGAAGGCAAGCGGCTCGACGATCACGTGTTGAAAGGGCAGACGTACAAGGTCCTCGAAGTCGCCAACGGCCAGCTCGTCGAGAAGGAAGTGCCGATGCTCAACGCCCTCAACGAGGTGCTGCGCGATGATTTCATCAAGGACTCGGTGGCCGGCGTCGGCCGCTGGAACAAGGTGCTCGAGAAGGCCGGGATCGCGACTCGCCTGGTCGTGCCGCACAAGGCTTTCAACCGCAAGATCGGCGCCCTTGCCGGCATCCGCATGTCGCCGCAGGGGCGGGTCGTGAGCGAGGAGGAATGGAAGGCGAATGAAGTGCAGTGGCTGCCGTCGCCAGGCGACCGCGCTTTCGTCGCGTCGCTGATGGGCCGCGTCGTCGAGCCCGGGAAATTCGCGAACTGGATTGCGCCGCCGGCGATGGGCATCAACAAGAACCCGGTCGATTTCGAGTACGTGCGCTTCGGCTGACGGCGCCGTGTCGACCGTCACCACCGCGGCCACCGCCGAGGTCATCAGGCAGCACCTGATCGACCCGGAGATCTGTATCCGCTGCAACACTTGCGAAGCGGCCTGCCCGGTCGGCGCCATCACCCACGACGACCGCAACTATGTCGTTCGGGCCGACGTGTGCAACCTCTGCATGGCCTGCATCGCGCCGTGCCCGACCGGATCGATCGACAACTGGCGCACGCTACCGCGGCCGATGGCCTACGCCATCGAGGACCAGCTGACGTGGGACGAGCTGCCCGCCGAGCTGTCGCCCGACCAGCTGGCCGCCGCGGGCGTCACCGCCGAAGCCGCAGCCGGGCTGCCTGTCGCGCCGGTGCAGGCGGTCGACCCGGCTGCCGCTGTCGGCGGGGCGCCGTTCAACGCGATCGCCTTCGGCTCGACGGTGGCGCCGGCCTCGGCCGAACAGCCGGTGACCAACCGCTACAGCCCGAAGCTGCCGGCCACCGCCACCGTGGTCGGCAACGTCGACTGCACCGAAGACGGCTTCGCCAGCCACACCCATCACATCGTGCTCGACTTCGGCTCCGTGCCGTTGCCGGTGCTCGAGGGCCAGTCGATCGGCATCGTGCCGCCGGGGCTCGACGGCAACGGCCGCCCCCACATGCCGCGCCAGTACTCGATCGCCAGCCCACGCAACGGCGAGCGGCCCGGCTACAACAACCTCTCGCTCACCGTGAAGCGGGTGACCGAGGACCACCAGGGCCGGCCGTTTCAAGGCATCGGTTCGAACTACGTCTGCGACCTCCAGGTCGGCGACACCGTGCAGGTCGTCGGCCCGTTCGGCCAGACCTTCCTGATGCCGAACCACCCGAAGTCGCACATCGTCATGATCTGCACCGGCACCGGCAGCGCGCCGATGCGGGCGATGACCGAATGGCGGCGGCGGCAGAGGAAGACGGGCCGCTTCGAGGGCGGCAAGCTGATGCTCTTCTTCGGCGCCCGCAGCCGCGAGGAACTGCCTTACTTCGGGCCTTTGACCAGCCTGCCGAAGGACTTCATCGACATCAATCTGGCGTTCTCGCGCACGCCGGGCCAGCCGAAGCGCTACGTGCAGGACCTGATGAAGGAGCGCGCCGCCGACCTGGCGCTGCTGCTCGCCGACCCGGACGCCCACTTCTACGTGTGCGGCCTGAAGGCGATGGAAGAGGGCGTGCTGCTGGCGATGCGTGAAGTGGCCGACGCTGCCGGTCTCTCCTGGGTCGCGCTCAGCGGGGCCCTGAAACGCGAAGGCCGCCTGCATCTCGAGACCTACTGACCCGGGTTTCGCAGGGCAATAAAAAACGCGGCCAAGGCCGCGTTTTTCGTTTCGTCGGGCGCCGCCGAAGCGATGCCCGTTGGGAAACGTCTTACTTCTTCATCGCGTCAGCGGCTTCGTGGCGGGCGTGACGGGCCTTGGCGCGGTGCATCTTGGCCTTGGTCTTGTGCACGGCCTTCATCGGCTCGGTGCTGGCGGCGGCCTTCGTGCTTTCGACGGCAGCCTTGCTCGACTCGGCGGTGGCCTTGCTCATTTCCTTGGCGGCGGGGGTCATTTGCGCGTTGGCAGCGGCGACGCCGACGACGAGAGCGATGGCGATGAGTGCGTTCTTCATGAAAATTCTCCGGAGGGTTTAGGTTTCTGGGTGTGTCGCGAGTGCCGGCCAAACCGGCCGTACCGCATGAAAACGCCGCAGTGGCGTTTTTCGTTGACGGCGCCGATGCGGTCAGCGCCTGCTGGCGGCTGACACCGGCGGCGACGGGCCGACCAGCTGGACCTCGACCGGCGACGGCTTGAACGCTCGTGGCGCCGGCGCGGCAACGCGCCAGACCCGGTTCACGACCAGGAAAACCAACATCGCGAC
>JAYVNL010000128.1:0-15059 GCA_043758495.1 Rhizobacter sp. | reverse complement strand
ATTGCCAGGCAGAGCGGCGGCACGACGATCGTGAACCACCAGCGCGGCACGCCGAGCCCCATCGATGTTTCGGCCCAGCGGATTTCACCGGCAACGGTGGCCGCAAAGAGCACGGCCAGGGCGATGAACACCAGCGCCGTCGCGCCTGCGGCGAGCAAGCGCAGGCGCCGCTGCCGCGCCGGGCTACCGGCGTCGTAGAAGTATTCGATGCGGATGTGGCTGTCGCGTGCGGCGACGCCGGCAGCGCCGGCCAGCGTCATCACGACGATGAGGAAGATGGAGATTTCCTCGGTCCACGCGAACGACTCGTCGGTCAGGTAGCGGGTGACGACGTTGCCGAGCGTGATGACCGTCAGCGCCACCATGCAGGCGACGCCGATCGCTTCTTCAATGCTCGGACGAGTCTTCAAGAAAACCGCCTGCCGATGAGGTCACCGCTCCGACTCGGAGGGCGTCGGCCGATCGTAACGATCGTTACCGTTTCCAGCGGCTCGCGTTTTCCCTCGACCGCGTCGCGGCTAGATCGACGCTACCGGGACCGACACCGGCGGCACGTCGCTTCGGGCGGTGATGCCGCGATCGAGCAGCAGCCAGCGCCATTTCGAGACGGCCCGAAACGGCCGCGTCACGGCTTCGGGCCCGGGCACCGGCCGGCCCTGGGCCATCTGCAGGGTGATCGAGCGCGCAGCGTCGGGGCAGATCTTGCAGAGCCAGTTGCGACCGTCCTGGATCGAGCAGTCGTCGAACTTGCCCGATGGCTCCTTCGTGCCCACGGTCCAGAAGACGACTTCGCGATCCGGCTTGATGGCGCGGTAGCGATAGCGCGGTCCGGTGGCGACACGACCGCTGCAGCTGTCGCCCTGCCAGGCACCGCCCAGGCAGTCGACCGTATAGATTGTTCGCTCGCCCTGCAGGGTGATGAAATCGGATGCCCAGCCGGCAAAACCCAATGCCAGCACAATCGTGATCACAGCGGCCCACACACGCACCATCGACGAGGACTCCAGCCCGAAAGGGCGCCCCTATTCTGCACCCTTGCCCGCATCGGCGGCACAGGGAGAGCCCTCAGATCCTGGGGTGTTCTACCGGTTCGTGGCCCGGCGCTTCCGGCACCGTCGGCGCCGAGCTGCCGTCATCGGGCTCGAAGGGCAGCGCGTCGGGCTCGGGCTCGTCGGTCTGAGGCATGCCGGGGAGGGTCGCCATGTCGTCAGTTTAGGCCGGGGCCAAGCGTTGCCACAAAAGAAAAAAGGCCTGCGGCAATGTTGCTGCGGCCCTTCATCTTCGTTGGCGGAGTGGACGGGACTCGAACCCGCGACCCCCGGCGTGACAGGCCGGTATTCTAACCAACTGAACTACCACTCCTGGCTTCTGACTCTGGCGTCCCCTAGGGGATTCGAACCCCTGTAATCACCGTGAAAGGGTGGTGTCCTAGGCCTCTAGACGAAGGGGACTCAAACATCTTTCCTTGTACTTCTCTCACCGCCTCGGCTCGGCGCGGTTTCATCCGATCTTGTGGAGGTAAGCGGGATCGAACCGCTGACCTCTTGCATGCCATGCAAGCGCTCTCCCAGCTGAGCTATACCCCCGTCGAAACAATTACGCGAAGCCCAAGATTATAGCCAGCCGCCGAGATCAGGGCAGCAGCAGGCGGCGCAGCACCGTCTGGCGCGGGAAGACTTCAAGGACGGCGTCAAGCGAGGGCGTCTGGACGCGCCCGCAGACGAGCACGCGAACGGCCGGCGCGAGCTGCGGCATCTTCAGGCCGTGCTCAGCCAGGGTTTCCTTGATGACTGCAGCGATCGTCGGCTTCATCCACTCGGCGCTCGCAAGCTTGTCGCGCAGCGTCGCCAGCGCGGGGCGGACAGCATCGGTGACGTGAGCCGCGACGTCGGCCGGCGCTGGCGCGACGTCTCCGAAGACGATCGCCAGCCACTCGGCGAGCTCGCCGCCGGTACTGCAGCGCTCGCGAAACACCGCGGCGGCGCCCAGGATCGCATCGTCAGCCACATCGACGATGCCGCGCCGTGCGAGCTGCGACTTCATCATCGCCAGCAAGCCATCGTCGGGCAGCGCCTTCAGGTAGTGGGCGTTGACCCAGTCGAGTTTGGCCGAGTCCCATTGCGCCGGACTCTTCGACAGATGACTGCCGTCGAACCAGTCGACGATCTTCTGTTTCGAGAAGAGCTCCTCGTCGCCGTGGCTCCAGCCGAGGCGAGCAAGATAGTTGAGCATCGCCTCGGGCAGATAGCCCGCTGTCTCGTATTCGGTGACGCTGACGGCGCCGCGCCGTTTCGACAGCTTCTGGCCGTCGCTGCCGAGGATCACCGGCACGTGCGCGAACACCGGCAACGGCGCGCCGAGGGCGTGGAAGATGTTGATCTGCCAAGGCGTGTTGTTGACGTGCTCGTCGCCACGAAAGACGTGGCTGATCCGCATGTCGATGTCGTCGACGACGACGGCGAAGTTGTACGTGGGCACGCCGTCGGCGCGCACGATGACGAGGTCGTCGATCTCCTGGTTCGAGATGCTGATCGGGCCCTTGACCATGTCGTTCCAGGTGACCGCGCCTCCCTTCGGATTGCGAAAGCGCACGACCGGCGGCACGCCATCGGGCGGTGCCGGCAGGGTCTTGCCCGGCTCGGGCCGCCAGCGGCCGTCGTAGAGCGTCTTCTCGCCACGGGCGCGCTGTTGCTCGCGCATGCGCTCGAGCTCGTCGGGCGTGGCGTAGCAGTGGTAGGCGCTACCTGACGCGAGCATCTCGCTCACTACCCGGCGATAGCGGTCGAGCCGCTGCATCTGGAAGACGGGACCCTCGTCGTGGCCGAGGCCGAGCCAGCGCATCGAGGCCAGGATCTGCTCGACCGACTCGGCGGTCGAGCGGGCGACGTCGGTGTCTTCGATGCGCAGCACGAACTCGCCGCCATGGTGGCGCGCGAACGCCCACGAGAAGAGCGCCGTGCGCGCGGTGCCGAGATGAAGGAAGCCGGTCGGCGACGGCGCGATCCGCGTTCGCACCTTCTGGCCTGGAGCCAAAGCCGGCGCTGCCGAGTAACCGAGGCTCACAGAAGCGCCAGCCCGCGATCGAGATCGACGCGGATGTCGTCGATGTCGTCGAGCCCGACGGCGACGCGGATCATCCCCTGCGTGATGCCGGCGGCCGCGCGCTGCTCTTCGCTGAGGCGGCCGTGCGAGGTGCTCGCCGGATGCGAGACGGTGGTCTTGGTGTCACCGAGGTTGGTGGTGATCGAGCAGACCTCGGTGGCGTCGATGACAGAGAACGCGGCGGCGCGACCGCCACGCACGACGAACGAAGTCACCGCACCGCCGACGCCGGCCTGCTGCGCCATCGCCAGCGCGTGCTGCGGGTGTGAGGCGAGGCCGGGATAGAAGACCCGCTCGACTTTCGGATGCTCCTCGAGCCAGTGCGCCAGCTCGAGGGCGCGCGCGCTTTGCGCCTGCATGCGGATCGAGAGCGTCTCCAGTCCCTTCAACACCACCCAGGCGTTGAAGGGCGACAGCGTGAGGCCGGCGCTGCGCATCACCGGCACGAACTTCGAATCGATGAGCTCGACCGGGCCGCACAGAGCGCCAGCGATGACGCGGCCCTGGCCGTCGAGATACTTGGTGCCGGAGTGCATCACCATGTCGGCGCCGAGCGACGCCGGTCGCTGCAGGGCCGGCGAGCAAAAGCAGTTGTCGACCACGAGGAGGGCGCCACCGGCATGGGCCACATCGGCCAGCGCGGCGATGTCGCAGACCTCGGTGAGCGGATTGGTCGGCGTCTCGGCGAACAGCAGCTTCGTGTTCGGCCGCATCGCGGCGCGCCATTCGCCGACGTCGGTCTGCGACACGAACGACGCCTCGATGCCGAAGCGGGCGAAGTCCTGGAACAGCTTGATGGTGGAGCCGAACACGCTCTGCGAACAGACGACGTGGTCGCCGCTCTTCAGCAGCGCCAGGATCAGCATCATGATCGCCGCCATGCCGCTCGCGGTGCCGATGCATCCGGTGGTGCCCTCCATCGCCGCCAGGCGCCGCTCCATCATGGTCACGGTGGGGTTCGAGAAGCGGCTGTAGATGAAGGCCTCTTCCTCGTTGGCGAAGCGCGCCGCGGCCGTCGCCGCGTCAGGCTGGACGAAGCTGCTGGTGAGGAACAGTGCTTCCGAGTTCTCTCCCCATGGACTCGGCGGCAGGCCCTCGCGAACGGCGAGCGTGTCGCGCCGCAGGCCGGCGGGCAGCACCTTGCGCGGAATTTTCTTCATGCAGCGGCCGCAATGGCGTTCTGCAAGGTCAGCGGGCCACGGTCGGCCGCCGCCTCTTCCTCGTCGGCCTGGCCGTGGCGTTGCGCCGCCAGCGCCGCGAAGTCGGCCTCGCTGACGTCGCCCGTGATGTAGATGCCGTCGAAGCACGACGCCTCGAAGCCGTCGAGCTTCGGGTTGAGGGCGCGGACGACGCGCTTCATCGCCGCCACGTCCTGGTAGACGAGCGCGTCGGCGCCGATGAACACGCGAATCTCCTCGATCGAGCGTTCGTGCGCGATCAACTCGCTCTTGGTCGGCATGTCGATGCCGTACACATTCGGGAAGCGCACCGGCGGCGCCGCCGAGGCCATGAAGACCTTGCGGGCGCCGGCGTCGCGGGCCATTTGCACGATCTCCTTCGATGTCGTGCCGCGCACGATGGAGTCGTCGACGAGCAGCACGTTGCGGCCCTTGAACTCGACCTCGATGGCGTTGAGCTTTTGCCGCACCGACTTCTTGCGAACGCCCTGCCCCGGCATGATGAAGGTGCGCCCGACGTAGCGGTTCTTGACGAAGCCTTCGCGGTACGGCTTGCCGATCTTCTGCGCCAGCTGCATCGCCGAAGGCCGGCTCGACTCCGGGATCGGGATGACGACGTCGATGTCCGACGGCGGCATCGTCGAGATCAGGCGCTGCGCCAGCGTCTCGCCGAGATTGAGGCGGGCCTGGTAGACGGAGATGCCGTCCATGACCGAGTCGGGCCGGGCCAGATACACGAACTCGAACATGCATGGGTGCAGGCTCGGGTGGTCGGCGCACTGGCGCGCGTGGACCTTGCCGTCGAGGTCGATGAAGATGGCCTCGCCGGGCGCGACGTCGCGTGTAAGCGCGTGGCCGGTGCCGACGATGGCGACCGACTCGCTCGCCACCATGACCTCGCGGCCGCCGGGACCGTCGCCCTCACCGAAGCAGAGCGGGCGAATGCCGTAGGGGTCGCGGAACGCGAGCAGGCCCTGGCCGGCGATGAGCGCGACCACCGCGTACGAGCCCTTGATGCGACGGTGCACGGCCTCGACCGCGTTGAAGACCTCGTTCGGCGACAGCTGCCAGTCGCCGGCGGCGCGCTCGAGCTCGTGGGCGAGGACGTTGATCAGCACCTCGGTGTCGCTGCCGGTGTTGATGTGGCGGCGGTCGACGTCGAAGAGTTCCTGCTTCAGCTCGGCAGCGTTCGTGAGGTTGCCGTTGTGGACGAGGACGATGCCGTACGGCGCGTTCACGTAAAACGGCTGCGCCTCCTCTTCGCTGTAGGCATTGCCCGCGGTCGGATAACGGACCTGACCGAGCCCGACGCTGCCCGGCAGCGCCCGCATGTTGCGGGTCCGAAAGACATCGCGGACCATGCCGCGCGCTTTTTGCATGAAGCACTTGGTGCCCTGCATGGTGACGATGCCGGCCGCGTCCTGGCCGCGGTGCTGAAGCAGCAGCAGGGCGTCGTAGATCAGTTGATTGACCGGCGCTTTCGAGATCACTCCGACGATTCCACACATGGCGGGCTCCAGGTCAGTCAGTTCGCGCGAACGATGATCAGACGCGATTCGCGGCCGGCGATTCCGGCGGCTCGCCGGTGGCCGGCGCGAGCCAGGGCAAGAGCGCCTGCAAGCCCGCATTCAACCAGACGGCACCGAGCGAGCCGCGCCGGGCCTCGCTTCGCACCGCCGGCGTGCAGGCGAGGACCGCGGCCAGGGCCAGCAGCACCAGCGCGCCGCGACCCAGACCGAACACGGCGCCGAGCAAGCGATCGAGCGGCCGGAGCGGCGTCTTGCCAATCAGCGACGCCACCGCTCGCGCCGCCAGGCTCCAGAGAACGAGCACGCCGAGGAAAGCACATGCGAACGCGGCGCCGCGATTCAAGCTCGAGCCGGTCTCGCCGATCGGCAGATGCGGCGCCAGCAGCGGCCCGAGCCAGAAGCCCGCGAACCAGGCCGCGAACCAGCCGGCCAGGGACAAGATCTCGAAGGTGAAGCCGCGGGCCGCGCCGACCCCCACCGAAACGAGCAGCAGTGCCAGCATCGCCGCATCGATCCAACCGACCTGCGGCCATTCCATGCCGGTGGTTCACAGCGCCAGCACGACGGCGACGAGGCCGGCCGCCTTCGCCTTTGCCGACGCCGCATCGGCCTCGGCACGGGTCGCGAACGGCCCGGCGCGAACGCGGATTCGGCTGCCCGACGCCGTCTGCGCCACCTGCGTGTAGGTCTTGAAGCCGAGCTTGTCGACCTGCTTCCTGGCCTCACGCGCCGCTTCGGCATCGGCGAAGGCACCGACCTGGACGACGAAGCGCGAGCCTTCGGCGGCCGCCGCTTCGGTCCGGCCTTCCAGCAAAGCGCGGGCGCGCTCGCCGTCGTTGCTGGCGGCGCGGGCGGGCGCCGCCGCCGCGACGGGCCGCGACGCCGCCGCGATCGGTCGCGACGCCACGGCCGCTGTGGCGACAGCGGCCGAGGCCGCGGGCCGCAACTGCAGCGGCAGTGGCGAAGGCGTGACGTCGCGGCCGGCGTCGCGAGCCGACTCCGTGATGAGCCCGTCGCCGGCCCGCGGTGCCGATGGTCGCGCCGCCACGGCCGGCGGCGCCGACGGCATCGCCAGGGGCGGCATCGCATCGCGCCGCGGGATCTCGATCGGGATGTCGACGGCGACCGGCCGCGGCTGCGACTCGAAGACGAGCGGAAAGCCGATGATGCCGATCGCGAGCAGGACGACAGCGCCGATCAGGCGGTGGCGGGCGCGCGTGCGGGCCTGCTGGACGGCATCCGCCGGCTCGGCCTTGGCGGCCACGGCCGCGTCGCTCTTCTGCTTGAACATCGATGAATGCGGTTCGAGCCGAATGCGAGGAAAAGGCCGCCGGAATCGCCGGCGCAGCGCCCGCTCAGGCGGTGTGGCGGGCCGCCCGCTGCGGCAGGCCGTGCGCGAGCACGCCACCCACCGTGTAGAACGAACCGAAGACCACGATTCTATCAGCGGGGTCTGCGTCGGCCATCGCCGCGGCGAGTGCCGCGACAGGGTCTGGATGGGTCGCCGAGGTGGACTGTGGCGGCCTTTTCAGCGTCGCTCTCAGGAGCCCGGCCAGCGTCTGCGCACTGGCCGCGCGCGGCGTCGGCAGGTCGCTGAAATGCCAGCCGTCGACGAGCGGCGCCATCAAGGCGAGGATGGCATCGATGTCCTTGTCGCGCATGGCGCCGAAGACCGCGTGGGTGCGCGGGAAAAAGCCCATCTGGTCGAGGTTGTGCACCAGCGCCGCGACGGCGTGCGGGTTGTGGGCGACGTCGAGGACAAGCGTCGGCTGGCCCGGCACGACCTGGAATCGCCCCGGCAGCTCGACTGTGGCCAGCCCGGTGCGCACGGCCTGCGCGCTCACGGGCAGCCGCTCTCGCAGGGCCTCCAGCGCGGCCAGCACGCCGGCGGCGTTGAGCAGCTGGTTGGCGCCGCGCAAGGCCGGGTAGCCGAGGCCGCTGAAGCGCATCCGGCGGCCGCGCCAGCGCCATTGCTGGCGGTCGCCGTCGGTGCCGAAGTCGACACCGGCACGGCGCAGATCGGCGCCGACGCGCGCCGCCTCCTCGATGATGCTCATCGGTGGCGACGGGTCGCTCAGCACCGCCGGTCTGTGAGCGCGCAGGATGCCCGCCTTTTCGCGGCCGATGCTCTCGCGTTCGTTGCCGAGGAATTCGGCATGGTCGATGGCGATGCTGGTGATGACGGCACAGTCGGCATCGAAGATGTTGACGGCATCGAAGCGACCGCCCAGCCCGACCTCGAGGATCACGAGGTCGAGCGGTGTCGCTGCGATGAGGCGAGTGATGGCCAGGAGCGTGAACTCGAAGTAGGTCAGCGAGACGTCGCCGCGAGCAGCCTCGACGGCCTCGAAGTGCGGCAACAGCGCCTCGGCATCGACACTGCGGCCGTCGATGCGGCAGCGTTCCTCGAAGCGAACGAGATGCGGGCTGGTGTGCAGGCCGACCCGGTAGCCGTCCGCGAGGGCGATGCTCTCCAGCATGGCGCAGGTCGACCCCTTGCCGTTGGTGCCGGCGACGATGACGACAGGCACGGCGAACGCGATGCCGAGCCGCTCCTTCACCGCACGCACGCGGTCGAGCGTGAGCTCGATGGTCTTCGGGTGCAACCGCTCGCAATGCGCGAGCCAGTCGGTCAGCGTCTCTGGCACGCCGGCCGGGCGCCGGGCCGCCCCAAGGCCGGCCGCGCCCCCTCGGGGGGCAAGGAACGAAGTGACTGGGGGGGCACCGTCATGCCACGGCTTCCGAAGGCAACCGCTGCAGCATCGCCAGCTGGCGGGCGATCGTCGGCCGCAACTCGCGGCGGTCGACGATCATGTCGACCGCGCCGGTCTGGACCAGGAACTCGGCGCGCTGGAAGCCTTCGGGCAGCTTTTCGCGCACCGTGTTCTCGATGACCCGCGGGCCGGCGAAGCCGATCAGCGCCTTCGGCTCGGCGACGACGACATCGGCCACGAACGCGAAGCTCGCCGACACGCCGCCCATCGTCGGATCGGCGAGGACGCTGATGTAGGGCAGGCCGGCCTTGGCCAAGCGGGTGAGCGAAGCGTTGGTCTTGGCCATCTGCATCAGGCTCAGCAGACCCTCCTGCATGCGGGCGCCGCCGGTCGCGGTGAAGCAAACGAACGGCGTCTTCTGCTCGATCGCGGTATGCACACCGCGAACGAAGCGCTCGCCGACCACCGAGCCCATCGAGCCGCCCATGAAGTCGAACTCGAAGCAGGCGGCGACGACGGGCAGGCTCATCAAGGCGCCGCCCATGACGACGAGCGCATCGGTCTCGCCCGTGTTCTCGAGCGCGTCTTTCAGCCGCTCCGGGTACTTCTTGCTGTCCTTGAACTTCAGCGCGTCGACCGGAAGAACCTCCTGGCCGATCTCGTAGCGGCCTTCGGCGTCGAGAAAGGAATCGAGCCGGGCACGGGCGCCGATGCGGTGGTGGTGGCTGCACTTCGGGCAGACGTTGATGTTCTTCTCGAGATCAGTCTTGTACAGCACGGTCTCGCACGCCGGGCACTTGACCCACAAGCCTTCCGGGACCGTGCGTCGCTCGCTCGGATCGGTCGGCTGGATCTTCGGGGGCAGCAGTTTTTCGAGCCAGCTCATGAGTCAGGTTCCTTCGGTGTCAGGCGTCGAGGGCGGCACGGATCTCGGCGATGAAGCGGCCGGCCACCACCGGCGCATCGGCCTCGCCGCATGGCTCGAGCAGCTGGATGAGGGCACTGCCGATGACGACCGCGTCGGCGACCTCGGCAACGGCACGCGCCGTCGCCGCGTCTCGGATGCCGAAGCCGACGCCGACCGGCAATTTCACGTGAGCCTTGATGCGCGGGATCATGTCCTTGACGGCGTCGATGTCGAAGTGGCCGGCACCGGTCACGCCTTTCAGCGACACATGGTAGACGTATCCATTCGCGACCTCGGCGACGCTGGCGATGCGCGCGTCGCTCGAGGTCGGCGCGATCAGGAAGATCGGGTCGAGGCCGCGTGCGCGCAGTGCGGATGCGAACTCGCTGCACTCCTCGGGCGGGTAGTCGACGACGAGAACGCCGTCGACACCGGCTGCTCGCGCATCGTCGGCAAAGCGCGTCGCGCCGTAGCGTTCTACCGGGTTGGCATAGCCCATGAGGACGACCGGCGTCGTCGCGTCGACGGCACGGAAGGCACGAACGATGTTGAACACCTCCGGCATGCCGATGCCGCGCGACAGCGCCCGTTCGCTCGCCTTCTGGATCACGGGACCATCAGCCATCGGATCGCTGAAGGGCACACCGAGCTCGATGATGTCGGCACCGGCCACGGCCATCGCTCTCATGATGGCGACGGTGCCGCCTGCATGCGGATCGCCGGCGGTGAGGTACGGGATCAACGCCTTGCGGCCGCGATCCCGAAGGGCTGCGAAGGTCGCGTCGATGCGGCTCACGGCGACGTCTTTGCGTCGAGCTCGGCGATCGTGCCGATGTCCTTGTCGCCGCGCCCGGACAGGTTGACGAGCAGGTGCTGGTCGCTCTTCATTGTCGGCGCCATCTGCATCGCGTAGGCGACGGCGTGGCTCGACTCGAGCGCCGGGATGATGCCTTCGGTCTTGCACAGATGATGGAAGGCGGCGAGCGCGTCGCGGTCGGTGACGCTGACGTACTCGGCACGGCCGATGTCGTTCAGGTAAGCATGCTCAGGGCCGACGCCGGGATAGTCGAGACCGGCCGAGATGGAGTGCGTCTCGATGATCTGGCCGTTGGCGTCCTGCAGCAGGTAGGTGCGGTTGCCGTGCAGCACGCCCGGCGAGCCGCCGGTAATCGAGGCGGCGTGACGACCCGTCGCGATGCCCTCCCCGGCCGCCTCCACGCCGATCAGCCGCACCTTGGAGTGGCCGATGTATGGATAGAAGATGCCCATGGCGTTGCTGCCGCCGCCCACGCAGGCGACCACGGCATCGGGTTGGCGGCCGATCATCTCCGGCATCTGCGTCACGCACTCGTCGCCGATGACGCGCTGGAAGTCGCGCACGATCATCGGATACGGATGTGGGCCGGCGACGGTGCCGATGATGTAGAACGTGTTCTCGACGTTGGTGACCCAGTCGCGCATGGCCTCGTTGAGCGCGTCCTTCAGCGTCTTCGAGCCGCTCTCGACCGGCACCACGGTGGCGCCGAGCAGGTTCATCCGGTAGACGTTCGGTGCCTGCCGCTTCACATCCTCGCTGCCCATGTAGACGATGCACTCAAGGCCGTAGCGGGCGCAGATCGTCGCCGTCGCCACGCCGTGCTGGCCGGCGCCGGTCTCGGCGATGACGCGAGGCTTCTTCATCCGCCGCGCCAGCATCGCCTGGCCGATCGTGTTGTTGATCTTGTGGGCGCCGGTGTGGTTGAGGTCCTCGCGCTTCAGGTAGATCTGGGCGCCGCCGAGTTCGCGCGAAAGCCGCGCCGCGTGATAGATCGGACTCGGCCGGCCGACGAAATGGGCAAGCTCGGAGCGGAATTCGGCGACGAACGCGGGGTCGCGCCTGGCTTCCTCGTAGCAGGCCTTCAACTCGTCGAGCGCATGGATAAGCGTTTCGGCGACGAAGCTGCCGCCATAGGGGCCGAAGTGCCCGCGGGCATCGGGCTGGTTGTAGTCGAGCATGATGGGTCTCAGGTCGGGCTGTCGTCGATGCGGGCATCGGCATCGCGCACCGCATCGCAGAACCGGCGGATCGCCGCCGGGTCTTTTACCCCGCGAGACGACTCGACGCCGGAAGAAACGTCAACGGCCCAGGGCCGCAGCTGCGCGATGCCGGCAGCGACGTTTGCGGCATGCAACCCACCAGACAAAACGAGCCGACGTCGTGCGACGCCGGCCGGCACGAGCGACCAATCGAATACCTTTCCGCTGCCGCCGTAGCCCGGCGCATGGGCGTCGAGCAGGAGAGCCTGGGCATTGTTGAAACAATCTGCGAAGTTTAGCAAATCGAAGCCCGCGCTCATCCTCGCGGCGCGCAGGTAGGGGCGCGCGAACGCGTCGCAGTCGGCCGGGGTTTCGTCGCCGTGGAATTGCAGCAGCAACGTCGGAATCGCGGCGAGCACGGCGTCGATCGATGCGCGCTCCGCATTGACGAAGAGCCCCACCGGTGTAATGAACGGCGGCAGTCGGTGCACGAGGTCGGCAGCGGTGGCGAGCGTGACGTGGCGCGGACTGTCGGCATGAAAGACGAGGCCGATGGCATCGGCGCCGGCATCGACCGCGGCGTCGACGTCGGCGGGTTTCGTCAGGCCGCAAATCTTGATCCGGGTCCGCTGGTTCATGGCCCGGCCGCGCGCTTCGATTGATCAGGGCAGCCAGTCCATCGCCGCAGTGTGATCGGGAATGCCATGGCCGGGATCGTAGTACGGGCCGACGAAGTAGAGCCCGGCGGCGGCGAACGTCGCCGCCGCGAGGGCGCGGTCGCGCGATGCCAGCACCTCGCCGAGCCACGCCGCCGGCTTCGCACCGCTGCCGACCGCGACCAGGCAGCCGACGATGTTGCGGATCATGTGATGCAGCCAGGCGTCGGCGTCGAAGTCGAAACGCCAGTAGGCACCGCGACGAACGATGTCGACCCTGCGGATCGTCTTCACTGGCGACGGTGCCTGGCACTCCGCCGAGCGAAAGGCGCTGAAGTCGTGGGTGCCCAGGAGCGCCGCGGCGGCGCCCGTCATGGCGTCTCCGTCGAGGCGGCGGAAGGTCCAGCCGACGAGTCCGGTCTCGAGCGCAGGACGCATCGGCGACTCGAGCAGCACATAGGCGTAGCGGCGGCCGAGCGCATTGGCGCGCGCATGGAAGGCATCGGGGACGAACCGGCACCACTGCACGGCGATGTCGTCGGGCAGGTAGCGGTTGGTGCCGCGCAGCCACGACTCCTCGGCGCGGTCGACCGGCGTGTCGAAATGGACGACCTGGTTGAGCGCGTGGACGCCGGCATCGGTGCGGCCGGCGCTGATGCAACGCACCGGCCGGTCGGCGAACGACGCCAGTGCGGCGTCGACGTGGTCCTGCACGGTGCGGCCGCCCGGCTGGCTCTGCCAGCCGCTGTAGGCCCGACCCTTGTAGGCGATGCCGAGGGCAACGCGCATCAACGGCGTCGGCCCCCGATCACCCCAGGTCGTCGATCATCCCCTGCGCCTTGGTCTTGGTGCTGCCGCTGGCCGTGGCGAGCACTTCGCGAAGCAGGTCACGGGCGCCGTCTTTGTCGCCGATGCGCTGGAATTCCTCGGCGAGCTCGAGCTTTCTCGCCAGCGGATCCTGGTGACTGTCGGAATCGAGGAACGGCAGCTCGATGGCGCCGACCGGGCGATCCGGTCGCGTCACTTCCGGCTTGTCGAGATCGAGCGAGATGCCCGAGAGGTCGAACGCCAGCGGTTCGTCGCGATGGTCGGGCATCGTGCGCGGCTCGGCAGCGACCAGAGGCATCTTCAGCGTCGTCGCGTCGAAGGACGGGTCGCGCGGGCGCGGCGGGATCGCCTCGGTGATGTCGAGCGGAGCCGGGCGAGAGGGCGTGCCGATGTCCGGGTTGTCGAGGTCGAGGTCGAGATTGCCGAACTGGCTCTCGCGGATGACCGAGTCGCCGACCGACGACCCGAACTGCGACGGCACCGGGATGACCGATTGCGGCATCGTGCTGGCACCGAGCGGCTCGGGTGGCAGCCCCGGTTCAAGCGTGCGCTCTGGCGTGCCGCCGACGCGGTAGAGCCCGTTGTCCGGATCGATCTGGGCGCCGAGCTCCTGTGCCTTGGCCCAGTCTTCGCCCTCGCCGCGCGTCAGCGCGAACAGCTGCGTCGCCAGCAGCTCGAAGCCCTTGATGTCGCGGCGCTTGGCATACACCTCGAGCAGCTTGGTGCGGATCGCGAGGCGCTCGGGGTTGCTGCGCATCGCCTCCTTGAGGATTTCCTCGGCCTGCAGGTCGCGGCCGTAGGCGAGATAGACGTCGGCCTCGGCGACCGGATCGACATCGCCGATGGCGTCGAGCTGCGACAGCGAGTAGGTCATCGACGACGAGGTGCCGCCGGCATCGCGGGTGTCGATGCGCTGGCCGCCGCTGGCGCCGAAGAACGAGTCGGGCTGCAGGCGGCTCTCGAGGAACGATGTCTCGCCGCTGTCCTTCTTGGAGCGCTGGGTGAAGCGGTAGATGCCGTAGCCGCCGAGCAGCAGCGCGAGCAGGCCGCCGCCGAGGTAGTAGGGGTTCTCGGTGAGCGAATCGATGAAGCTCGGCTCGGGGCCGGGCTTTACGGGCGGCCGGGGCGGCCGCGGCGCGGTGACGGCGCTGGCCGGACGGGCGACGACAGCCGTCGACGACGCCGGCGTGCTCGCGGCCGCAATCACCGGCGCGGCTCCGATCACGGCCGGCACCGAGGCGGCGACGACCGGGGCAGGCGCGGGCGCGACGACGGCTGCCGGGACGACGACGACAGCCGGCGGCACCAACACGGGCGCGGGCGGCGGCGGCGCTGCCGCGACGATGACCGGGGCCGGTGCGACCGCCGATGCCGGCCGCGCGACGGCCGTGGGCGCTGGCGCTGGCGCGGGTGCGGCCGGCACGGCGGGCGCGGCAGCGCCAGGCGGCGTCGCCGTCGTGCCCTGCATTTTCTTCAGGTCGTTCAGGTTCTTGTTGAGCTCGGCGACCCGCGCGGCGGCGGCCTGGCGCTCGCGCTCGGCCGACACCTTGGCCTCGACGCTGCTGTTGGCGCCGGTCGCAGCTGTGGCGCCCTTGCTCAACGTGAGCTTGTCGGGTGTCGGCGTCGCGGTCTGCTTTTTGTCGTCGACCGAGGCCTGCACCTTGCCGACGCTCTGGCGCGGACTCGGCTCGGCCCGCGGCGTCGTTGTCGAGGAGGCCAGGCGCTGCCGGTAGGCGCCGAAATCGGCGCTCTGCGCCTGGATCGTCTGCCGGGCCTCGCCGGTGGTAGTGCCCTGCACGCTTTCGGTCGAAGGCACCGACAGCACCACGCCCGCGCGCAAGCGGTTCATGTTGCTGCCGATGAAGGCGTCGGGATTGGCACGGAAGAGTGACACCAGCATCTGGTCGAGCGAGACGCCCTGGCGCTGCGTGCGCGCCGCGATTTTCGACAGCGAGTCGCCCGGCCTGACCTTGTATTCATCGGCACCGGTCGGCCCGGCGACGGCGGGTTTCGGCACCGATCGCGCCTCACGCGGCGCGGCCGGTTCGGCACGTGGCATCGTCGGTGCCGGCACCGGCGCAGGCCGGCTCGCCACGGCAGCACGGGGCGGCACCGGCGCGGCCGAGGAG
>JAYVNL010000127.1:0-38994 GCA_043758495.1 Rhizobacter sp. | reverse complement strand
CGTCGAGGCTGGCCAGGTCCGATAGAGAGAGCCAATCGCGAAGGTCGGGGTCGTCTGCGGTGCGCAGCGCGCTTCGCGTCGTCACCCGGGCTACTTTTTCCACCCGGTCATCGCCGTTCAAGCTCAGCGCGCTCGGCCGGGATAATCCTGGGTTTCGCACCGATATCCCATGGCTGTCCTTTCCCTCTCCGATGCCCACCTCGCGTTCGGCCACGTCGCCCTGCTCGACGGTGCCGCCTTCTCGCTCGAGGCCGGCGAGCGCATCGGCCTGATCGGCCGCAACGGCACCGGCAAGTCGTCGCTGCTGAAGATCGTGGCCGGGCTCGAGAAGCTCGACGACGGCCTGCTGCAGCTCACGCAGGGACTGCGTATCCGCTACGTGCCGCAGGAGCCCGTGTTCGCCGTCGCCGGTACCGTCTTCGACGCCGTCGGCGAAGGCGTGGCCGAAGCGCGCGCGGTCCGCGATGCCTACGAAGCGCACGAAGAGGGCGTCGACCTCGACGCCTTGCAGACACGGATCGAGGCACTCGACGCCTGGAACTGGGAGCAGCGTGTCGAGACGACCTTGCAGCAGCTCCACCTCGACGGCACCCGCACGATCGCCGAGCTCTCCGGTGGCACCAGGAAGCGCGTGGCGCTGGCGCGGGCGCTGGTCGCAGTGCCCGACGTGCTGCTGCTCGACGAGCCCACCAACCACCTCGACCTCGATTCGATCGCCTGGCTCGAGGAGCTGCTCACGGGTTTTGCCGGCAGCGTCATCGTCGTCACCCATGACCGCGCCTTCCTGGATGCGGTGTCGACGCGGATCGTCGAGCTCGATCGCGGCATCCTGCGCAGCTACCCCGGCAGCTTTACCGCCTACGAGGCGAGGAAGGAAGACGAGCTGTCCTCGGAAGCGCTGGCTAGCGCGCGCGCCGACAAGCTGCTCGCGCAGGAGGAGGTCTGGGTGCGAAAGGGCGTCGAGGCGCGGCGCACGCGCAGCGTCGGTCGCGTCCAGCGCCTGCAGGTGCTGCGCGCCCAACGCGTGGCTCGGCGCGACTCGCTCGGCCGCGTCCGGCTCGACGCCGACTCCAGTGCGCCGAGCGGCAAGATCGTCGCCGAACTGAAGCACGTGTCGATGGTGTTTGGTGCCCCCACGGCATCTTCGATGCCTGCCCCCCGAGAGGGCGCACAGCCGCCTTGGGGCGGCCCGGAGTCGGCTGCGTTCCCGTCACCGACGGGCGGCGAGCGCACGATCGTCAAGGACTTCTCGGCCACGATCCTGCGCGGCGACAAGGTCGGCCTGATCGGCCCCAACGGCGCCGGCAAGACGACGCTGCTGAAGCTCATCCTCGGCCAGCTCCAGCCGAGCTCGGGCCACGTCCGCCAGGGCAGCCGCCTCGAGGTCGCGTACTTCGACCAGATGCGCAGCGCCCTCGACCTCGACGCCACCCTCGCCGATGCCGTCAGCCCTGGCAGCGAATGGATCGAGACCGGCGGCGGCAGGAAGCACGTGATGAGCTACCTCAACGATTTCCTGTTCTCGCCGGCGCGCGCCAATTCGCCGGTGCGCACGCTCTCCGGCGGCGAGCGCAACCGCGTCTTGCTGGCGCGATTGCTCGCCTTGCCGGCCAACGTGCTGGTGCTCGACGAACCCACCAACGACCTCGACATCGACACCCTCGAGCTGCTCGAGGAGCTGTTGCAGAGCTATGCGGGAACGGTGTTCCTCGTCAGTCACGATCGCCGCTTCCTCGACAACGTCGTCACCAGCACGATCGCCTGGGAGGGCGACGAGTCGCCGGGCCTGTGGCGCGAATACGAAGGCGGCTACGAGGACTGGAAGCTGCAGCGCGAGCGCGCTCGCGGCCTGCGCGCCGAGGCGGCGCGAAAGGCCGCGCCGGCGCCGGTCAAAGTCGCCGTGGCGACTGCGCCGCCGATGGTGAAGCCGGCCGCGCCCAAGCCACGCAAGCTCGGCTACAAGGAGCAGCGCGAGCTCGATGCGCTGCCGGCCCGCATCGAGGCGCTCGAGATCGAGCAGAAGGACCTCGGCGCACTGCTCGCGAGCGCCGGCTTCTACGCCGAGGACCCGGTGCGCGCCGAGTCGGCGCAGATGCGTTATGCGCAGATCGACGATGAGCTGCTCGCCGCGCTCGAGCGTTGGGAAGCGCTCGGCACGAAGCCGTCGTCGTCCTGAGCGACGTGGAGTCCGACCTCGCCCGACGCCAGTCGCGCGGCCTCGCGCTCGGCTTGCTCGGCGTCGTCCTGTTCGCGATGACGCTGCCGATGACGCGCCTGGCCGTCGGCCCGGCCAGCGATCCGCAGCTGCCGCCGCTCTTCGTCACCGCTGGCCGCGCCGCCTGCGCGGGGCTGCTCAGCTGCGCCTTCCTGCTCGTGGTCGGCGCGCCGCGGCCGCGCCGCGGCCACGGCCTCGGGCTGGCCGTGTGCGCGCTCGGCACGGTGGTCGGCTTTCCGCTCTTCCTGAGCCTGGCGCTGCGCCATGTCGACGCCATGCACGGGGCCGTCGTCACCGGCGTGCTGCCGCTGGCGACCGCGGTCGCCGCCGCCATCGCCTACCGGCAGCGGCCGTCGGCCGGCTTCTGGCTCTGTGCCTGCGTCGGCGCGGCGCTGGTGCTCGGCTTTGCGATCTGGAAAAGCGCGGGCCGCCTCGTCCTGGCCGACCTGATGCTGCTCGCCTCGATGGCGAGCGCCGCCATCGGCTATGTCGCCGGGGCCCGGCTGGCCGAAGAGATGCCGGCCGAGCGCGTGATCTGCTGGGTGCTCGTGGCCAGCCTTCCCGTGACGGCTCCCGTGATGCTGCTCACCTGGCCCGAGCACGCCGCCAGCGCCGCCGCGTGGGGCGGCTTCGCCTACGTCACCGTGTTCTCGATGTGGCTGGGCTTCTTCGCCTGGTACCGCGGCCTGGCCCTCGGCGGCACGGTGCGCGTCAGCCAGGTGCAGCTGGTGCAGCCGTTCCTGGCGATGCTGTTCGCGGTGCCGATCCTCGGCGAACGGCTCGACGCGGCGACGCTGGCCTTCGCACTTGCCGTCGTCGCCACCGTCGTCGTCGGCCGGCTGATGCCGGTCGGGGTGCCGCGCTCCGCATCCGTCCTGCCGCCCACAGTCGAGAGGCCATGATGACAACCCACACCTCTTCGTCGCCTTGGCAACTGGCCACCCGCACGGCGCGCATGAACCCGTCGGCAATCCGCGAGATCCTCAAGCTCACGGAGCGGCCGGGGATCATCTCGCTGGCCGGCGGCCTGCCGTCAGCCGATACCTTTCCGGTCGAGGCCGTGCGCGAAGCGACCACGCGGGTCCTTCGCGACTCGCCGCGCGAGGCGCTGCAGTACGCCGCCAGCGAAGGCTATGCGCCGCTGCGCGAATGGGTCGCCGCCGAAATGGCCACGCAGGGCGTTGCCGTCGACGCTTCGCAGGTCCTCATCACGACCGGTTCGCAGCAGGGCCTCGACCTCGTCGGCAAGGTGCTGATCGATGCCGGCAGCCGCGTCGCCGTCGAGTCGCCGACCTACCTCGGTGCCTTGCAGGCCTTCGTGCCCTACGAGCCCGAGTTCGTCGCCATCGACGGCGACGACGGCGGCCCGATCGCGGCCTCGCTCGAAAGCGCGGGTGCCGGCGCGCGCTTTTTCTACGTGCTGCCCAACTTCCAGAATCCGAGCGGCCGCTCGATCGGCGATGCGCGTCGCGATGCGCTTGTTGCCGCCGCCGCCGCGGCCGGCGTGCCGATCGTCGAGGACAACCCGTACGGCGATCTCTGGTTCGACGAGCCGCCGCCCGCACCGATCGCGGCGCGCTGGCGCGAAGGCACGGTCTACCTCGGCAGCTTCTCGAAGGTGCTGGCGCCGGGGCTGCGACTCGGCTATGCGATCGCGCCGGCACCGGTCTTCGCCAAGCTCGTCGAGGCCAAGCAGGCCGCCGACCTGCACACGCCGGGCTTCAACCAGCGCATCGTCCACGAGATCGTGAAGGGCGGCTTCCTGCAGGAGCACGTGCCGACGATCCGGGCCCGCTACCGCCGCCAGCGCGACGCCATGCAGGCCGCGTTGCTCGCCCATCTGCCGACCGCCGGCCCGCTCGCCTGCCGCTGGCGGAAGCCGGGCGGCGGCATGTTCTTCTGGGTCGAGCTGCCGGAAGGCGTCGACACCGACGCGCTGCTCGTGCGCGCGGTCGCGGCCGGCGTCGCCTTCGTTCCCGGCGCGCCGTTCTACGCTGCGGCACCCCGGCGGAACTCGCTGCGGCTGTCGTTCGTCACGGTCGCGCCCGAAGCGATCGAGGGCGGCGTCGCGCTGCTCGCGACGGCCTTGCGTCAGCTGCAGGCCGATGCGTCGAAGGGCAGCGCCACGATGGTCGCGGGAGCAGCACGATGACGCGCTTCGCATTCAGCCAGGTCGACGTCTTCACCGATGTGCCGCTGCTCGGCAACGCGCTCGCCGTTGTCCACGGCGCCGATGCGCTCGACGGTGAGCGCATGCAGGCGTTCGCGCGTTGGACAAACCTCAGCGAAACGACTTTCCTGCTGGCGCCGACCGATGCTGGCGCCGACTACCGCGTGCGCATCTTCACGCCGGGCGGCGAGCTGCCCTTCGCCGGCCATCCGACGCTCGGCAGCTGCCACGCCTGGCTCGAGAACGGCGGCCGGCCGCGCACCGCCGGCCAGGTCGTGCAGCAGTGCGGCGTCGGCCACGTGACGATCCGCCTCGAGAGCGGCCGGGCCGCGTTCGCGCCGCCGCCGCTCGCCATCGACGCGGTCGACGACGAGCTGCTCGTTTCGGTGCTCGCTGCGCTCGGCATCGGCCGCAGCGACGTGAGCGCAGCGCGCTGGCTCGACAACGGCCCGCGCTGGCTCGGTCTCGTGCTGGCGAACGCCGCTGCGGTGCTCGCGGTCGAGCCCGACCACGCGGCCTTGCGCAGTCTTGCCAAGGTCGGTCTCGTCGGCGCGTATCCGCAGGGCAGTGACTGTGACTTCGAAGTGCGCGCCTTCGCCTCGATGGTCGGCGTCGACGAGGACCCGGTCACCGGCAGCCTCAACGCCGGCCTTGCCGGCTGGCTGATCGAGGCCGGCCTGGTGCCCGAGCGCTACCGCGTCGCGCAGGGCACGCGACTCGGCCGCGCGGGTCGCGTCAGCATCGTGCGCGAGGGAGGCACCGTCTGGGTCGGCGGCGCGTCGGTCACCTGCGTGCGCGGCGACGTGTCGTTGTGAGCGCGAGCGGCGCCGGAACATTGGCGCGATTCGAGCTCGACCACCTCGTTGTCGCCGCGACCTCGCTGGCCGCAGGCCGCGACTGGTGCGAAGCCACGTTCGGCGTTCTGCCGCAGACCGGCGGCAAGCATCCCTCGATGGCAACGCACAACCTGCTGCTGTCGCTGGCATCGCCGCGATTCCCACGCGCCTACCTCGAGATCATCGCCATCGATCCGGAAGCACCGCCGCCGTCGCGACGGCGCTGGTACGACCTCGACGACCTGGCGCTGCAGATGGCGATCGCAGGAGGACCGTCGCTCGTGCACTGGGTCGTTCGCGCCGCCGACATCGATGCAGCGGGAGGCTGGCTTCGCCGTCTCGGCCACGATGTCGGCGCGATCATCGCTGCCGAGCGGCAGACGGCGCGCGGCCTGCTTCGCTGGCGCATCACGGTGCCGGCCGATGGCCGCCGGCCCGCCGCCGGCGCGATACCGCTGCTGATCTCGTGGAGCGACGAGCACCCGTCGGCGTCGCTGGCCGACAGCGGCGTCGTCATCGAGGCCGTGACCATCGGCGGCGTCGACGCAGCGCTGGCGCGCGAGTTCGGTGCGACCGCCGGTGAGCTCGACGCGCCGCCGCTGGTCACGACCTTCGGCTGCATGCGCGGTGCCGTGACGCTGGCATCGCCGTCCGCCGCCTGAGCGATCAGTCGCGCAGGCTCCAGGCCCGGCGCAGGCCCTGCCACGCAGCGGCGCTGTCCGGATCGTCGCTGCGCACGAGCGCGACGTAGCGGCCGACCACGATCCACGCGCAGACCAGCACGAACGCGATCAGCGTGCTCGCCAGCACGATGAGCGCGCGCGACGGCTTCGACTTGTAGTCGGGCGGCAGGGCGACGTCGACCTGCTGCAGGGCCGGGCCTTCCTTGGCCTCGTCGAGCTTGGCGATCTCGTACTGGCGGACCATGCTTTCGAGCAGCGTCTCCTGCAGCTTGAGTTCGCGGCGGGCGCGCACGTAGTCGATGGCCGCTTCCGGGATGCGGCCGACCGGCATGTCGACGGCACTGCCGGCAGCGCCGGCCTGCGTCGACTCCATCCGCGCCAGTTCGCCGCGCAGCGCCCGCAGTTCGGAGGCCAGGCGCATGACGTCGGGGTTCTGCCCGGTCGCCGACGTGCGCAGGACCGTCAATTGCACCTCGCGCTCGGTGATCTGCGCCCGCACCAGCGCCGCAGCGGCGATGAGCGCCTCGGCCTGCTTGTCGAGAACGATGACGCCCGACTTCTCCTGCACCGCACGCAGGCCCTGCTCGGCCTTGACCAGGTTCTCCTTGGTTTCCTTCAACTGCTTCTCGAAGAAGGCGCGCCGAAGCTGCGCTTCCGAGACGGCGAGCCGGCCGAGCAGCTTCGTGATCTCGACCTCGTGGGCGTTGGCGAGGTCGGCGGCAAACTGGCGGTCCTTGTCGTCGACCTCGACGCTGATGACCCCGCTCTTCTTGTCGGACGCGACCCGGATGTACGACGGCAAGGTCTTGCGCAAGGCTTCGTAGGAGCCGACGTCGTAGTGCGCCAAGAGCTTGAAGCGCTCGGCCAGAGCGCGCTGCACGGTATCGCTCTTCAGCAGAGCGACGTAGAGCTCGTCGGGCGACTTCGGCCCCAGGCCGCCGGCCAGGCCACCGAGCGAGCCGAGCGCCGCCAGCGCGGCGGCCGAGCCGCTCTGCTGCTGCGAGCCTGGCGCCAGCAGCGTCGTGCGGGCGGTGTAGATCGGCGGCAGCAGCAGCGCGAAGATCAGCGACACCAGCGCTGCGGCGAAGGTGACGAGGGCAATCAGGCGCTTCTTCTCGCCGAGCCAGGTCAGGATGTCGGTGAGGCCGACGGCCGGACCGTCGTCGTCGAACGGCGCCTGCGCGGCGGCCAGCGGTGTCGTCGAGTCGGCGCTCAGCATCGCTCTGCGCTCGCGCGTCTCATCGCCATCAGTTCTTGATCGAGTGGATCGCCGCGATGCCGATGCCGAAGCCGGAAAAGATCTGGGCGACGTCTTTCAGGTTGCGGACGAGGGCGCGGCCCCAGGTCTCGAAGTCGAGCTGGTTCGGCACGATCAGGGCGTCGCCCGGCTGCAGCACTTCGGAGTCGAGGCCGCCGCGGCCGAAGAAGCCGCGTCGGTCGCCCGAGCTGTTGACGGTGCCATCGGCGCGCAGGATGAACATGTTCGAGGTGTCGGCCGCTTCGTCGGCGCCGGCCAGCCGCAGGTAGTCGCCGGCAGTGCGGCCGGGCTTCCAGACAAAGGCGTTGCTGTTGACGACGGCGCCGGCCACGGTGATGAAGCCCGGCCGCGCCGGCACAACGATGCGGTCGCCGTTCTCGAGCAGCAGATCGGGCAGGGCAGCCGGATCGCGGGCTTCCGGGGCCAGCTCGAGCGCGACCCGGCCGTTGGGCTCGATGCGCGACAGCCGTGACAGCTGGGCCTGGGTCGCCGCGTTGCTGACGGCTGCGGAGGTCTGGGCGCCGGCGTCGTCGCGGCGGTTGGCGGCGTCGCGCGCCGTCTGCACCGACGACAGCGCCTGCAACCGACTGATGGCGGCGGCCAGGTTCTCGCGCTGTCGCACGCGCGTTTCCTCGCGCGTGAATTCGAGGCCGTAGACGTAGGCCTGCGGGGTGAAGCCGCCGGCGCGCACGATCAGGTTGCGCAGCGTCTCGCCGGCCTGCAGCTGATAGATGCCGGGCGCATTGACCTCGCCCTCGAGCGCCACCAGCCGGGTCTGCCGCGCCACCGGGACGCGGACATCCTTCTGGCTGTAGACGGTGACGACATCGCCGGCCGCCAGGGCGACGTTGTTGGCCTCGTCGCGCTGCAACACCGCCTTGCCGAGGCTGAACGAGATCACCTGCGTGGTCAGGTCGGGATTGAGGCGCTCGACGGTCGCGTATTCCCAGTTGAGGTCGTCGAACAGTGCGGCCGGCGTCCGCCGCGAGCGGGCGACGACGGCGAGGTCTTCGTCGCGGGCCTGCCGGTCGGCGCGGGTGCGGCCGTTCGTCGAAGCCAAGGGGCTGGCCGTGCGCGCGCTGTCGCGATCGTCGCTGCCAGTCGCGGCGCGGTCGCCGGTCGCTGCACCCGCGTTGCCGCTGTTGCCGTTGCGCGAACGACCCCCGCCCCTGCTGTCGGTGGCTCGCTGCAGGTCATCGTCGTCGTCCTCGATCATCTGCACCAGCAGGTTCTTGCGGCGGTAGAAGTCGGGCGTGATGAGGGCGTCGCGGTCGGGGATGAGGTCACGCACGCGCATGCCCGGAGTGAACGGATAGCGCAGCGGCTGGGCGACGTGGCCCTTCAGCGTCACCGCGTTGGCGAACTGCGGCGAGATCGCGAGCAGGGTCAGCACGTCGCCGTCGCGGAGCGGCTTCTGCAGACCGCTGGCGTCGAGGCGGAAGGTTTCCACGAAGCGGGCCGCGAGCGGCTGGCCCGCGTCGATGCGTTCGAGCTGGACCCGGTTCGGGTTCGCCAGCACCGGCGCGCCGCCGGCGTAGCGAAGGAGGTCGGCAATGCGTTCCTGGGCCGCCTTCAGCTCGTAGATCGCGGGCGTGTCGATCGAGCCGGTGAGGGCCACGCGCGGACCGGCCGGCTGGAAGACGACGACGTCTCCGGCGGCGAGCTGCACGTCTTTGGACTTGTCGCCCTGGACCAGGAACTCGTAGACATCGAGCTCGGAAATGACGCGGCCGTCGCGGCGCAGCAGCACCTTGCGCATCGAGCCGCTCGGTGCCGGGCCGCCGGCGGCGACCACCGCAGACAGCAGCGTCGACTGGCTCGACAGCGTGATCACGCCAGGCCGCTGCGCGGGGCCGACGACGAAGACGCGCAGGCCGCGCAGCTGGCCGAGCGAGACGCTGAGGTCGAAGTTGGTATAGAGCCGGCCGATCTGGGCGCGCAGGTTGCGCTCGAGATCGGCGGCCTTGACGCCGGCGACGTTGAAGCTGCCGACCTTCGGCAGGTTGAGCATGCCGTTGCGGTCGACCGTGCTGCGGTAGTCGACGTCGATGCCGCCCCAGGCGCGGGTAATGATCTCGTCGCCCGGCCCGAGCGTGTAGTCGGCCGACACGGGGACGTTGTCGAGCGACTGGAAGGTGTCGGCGGCATCGGCAAAGAAGCCGGTCCCGAAGATCGGCAGGATGCGGCCGGTCGCGCCTTCGACGAAGCGCTGGAACTCGTTGGGCTTGGGCGGCGGCAGCGGCTCGGCGCGGCGCGCGAAGCCGTCGGCGGCCGGGCCGTTGCCGCGGGCGTTGCGGTTGCCGTTGCCGTTGCTGTTGCTGTTGCTGTTGCTGTTGCCGGGCGCGTTGCCGGGCACGTTGCCGTTGGCACCGGGCGCATTGCGCAGGCCGCTCGTGGCCGCGGCGGGATTGCCAGTGCCCTGCTGCGAGCCGGCGCCCGCGGCGACGCCGCCCGCAGGACCGCCGCGCTGCGGGTAGCCGGGCGTGCTGAACGTGCTCGGTGGATCGGTGTCTTCGGCCGCGGTAGCCGTCGTGGCGCCGAGCAGCAGCGAGGCTGCGCCGGCCAGCAGCAGCGTGCCGCAGCGCAGCATCGGCGAGAAAGGAAGCATCGGATTCAAGGGATGGCGATCGGCAACGGCAATGCGCGAGCGCGGGTCGCGGATCGTAGCGTCACTCCTTTCGGTAGTTGTCGTGGCAGGCCT
Source organism: Rhizobacter sp. (assembly GCA_043758495.1). Taxonomy (GTDB): domain Bacteria; phylum Pseudomonadota; class Gammaproteobacteria; order Burkholderiales; family Burkholderiaceae_C; genus Schlegelella_A. Next base: position 29,131 of record JAYVNL010000127.1, on the reverse strand, counting down.
TGCAAGCCTTGCCGGTCTCGCCGGCCTGGGCCTTGATCTGGTCGATGTTGCCGGCCTTGGCGACGACGTTCAGCTTGGCCATCTCCTCCTGCATCTTGGAGGCGGCAGCGCGGAACTTGTCCATCTCGGTCCAGATTTTCGGCTCGGCCCTGGTATCGCCCTTGTCGCTGCCCTCGACGAAGCCCGCGTAGGGCAACTTCGAAACGATGGTCGCGAGCTCGGCGTTGTCGGCGGCAGCCTTCGCATCGAACGGGATGCGGCCGTTAGCCATGGCGGCGACGCGGCCGAAGTGCGTGGCCATCACCGTGAAGGCCGCGCGCCGATAGCGGATCGCGTCCTCCGGCTTGGCGAACTGCGCGGCCGCCGGCAGTGCCGTGGCCATTGCCGCAACGGCTGCAGCTACCATCAGCACCGGCTTGAAGAAAGAAGACATGGACACCTCCGTGTTGGGCGATCGGGCATGCGCCAGCTGGGCTCCGCGGTGCGCCGCCGAGTGTAATCAGTGAGCGAAACGCAGGCCATTCGGGTCTGGGACCTGCCGACGCGTACCTTTCACTGGCTGCTCGCCGTCGCCGTCGTCTTCTCGGTCGTCAGTGCCCGCATCGGCGGCAGTGCCATGGTCTGGCACTTCCGCAGCGGCTACCTCATCTTCACGCTGCTTGCCTTTCGCATCCTGTGGGGCCTGGTCGGCGGGCGCTGGTCGCGCTTTCGTGCCTTCGTCTATGCGCCGGCGACGAGCTGGCGCTATCTACTCGGCAAGAGCCGGCCGGACGAGCATCACGACGTCGGCCACAACCCGCTTGGCGCCTGGTCGGTGCTGGCGCTGCTCGGAATCCTGACCGCGCAGGTCGCGACGGGCCTGATCGCCGACGACGAGATCGCGAGCAACGGTCCGCTCGTCAAATATGTGAGCTCCTCGACCAGCGCCGTTGCCAGCCACTGGCACGAGGGCTGGGGGCAATGGCTCATCGTCGGCCTCGTCGTCCTCCATCTCGGCGCGATCGCCTTCCATGCATTGCGGCGCCAGAACCTGGTGGCTCCAATGCTCCACGGCGACAAGCAGCTGGGGCGCGACGTGCCCGCGTCGATCGATCAGCCGGCGACGCGGCTGCTGGCGCTGGTGCTCGTCGCTGCCTGCGCTGCTGGTGTCGCTTTGGTCGCCCGACTCGGCGACTGATCACGGCCTGCGTTCGATGGTCGACGAGCCGCCCGCCACCCTCTTGCGCCGACCCGTGGGCGCGGCCGAGCTGGCCGAGACCGAGGCAATCTTTCGCGAGTACGCCGCCAGCCTCGATGTCGACCTCTGCTTCCAGAACTTCGAGACCGAGCTGGCCGGGCTGCCGGGCGAATACGCTTCGCCGAGCGGCCACCTCCTGCTCGCCTGGGTCGGCGACGCGCTCGCCGGCTGCGGCGCCCTGCGAGCGCTCGAGGATTCCGACTACGCCAACGCCTGCGAGATGAAGCGCCTGTTCGTGCGGCCCGGCTTTCGCGGCCTCGGGCTCGGCCGCGTCATCGCCGAGGCGCTGCTCGACGAAGCCCGTCATGCCGGTTACTCGCACCTCCTGCTCGACACCCTGGACGACATGGAGGCGGCGCGCGAGCTCTACACCTCGCTCGGGTTCGAGGAGATTCCGCCGTACTACTTCAATCCGATCGCCGGCGCCCATTACCTGAAAGCAGACCTGACATGACCAGCGCATCGACATGACGAGCCCTCCGCAAGCCTTCGAGCTGCACGCCGGCGCCCTGCGCCTGGCGCTGCGCCCCGACCTCGGCGGCGCCGTCGCCGGCCTCTGGCACGGCGGTACGGCGGTGCTGCGATCGACCGAGCCGGCGGCGCTCGTCGACTCGCGCGCCGCCGCGATGTACGCGCTGCTGCCCTATTCCAACCGGCTCGGCTATCGGCGCTTCCGCTGGCGCGGCCATGACTATTCGACGGCCGCCAACGTCGCCGATTCGCCGCACTCGCTGCACGGCATCGGCTGGCAGCGGCCGTGGCGGCTGATCGACTCGAGCGTGCTCGAGGTCGTGATCGAGCTCCAGCACGACGGCGACGACGACTGGCCCTTCGCCTTCAAGGCGCGCCAGTATTTCGCGCTCGCGCCGGAGTCGTTTTCGGTGCGCCTGCAGCTCACCAACACCGGCAGCGGCGAGCAGCCGGTCGGCGCGGGCTGGCATCCGTATTTCGTGAAGCGGGCGAGGAGCCGCCTGCACGTCGAGCTCTCCGACCGCTGGGACACCGACGCGACGTTGCTGCCGACCCGCAAGGTCTCCCAGCCCGGCATCGACAGCGACCTCTCGCACCTCGACTACGACAACTGCTTCGACGGCTGGCACGGCCCGGCCCGCATCCGCGACGAGCGCTTCTCGCTCCGGCTGTCGTCGTCGCTGCAGCGGCTCGTGGTCTACACGCCGCCCGAGCGCGACTACTTCTGCGTCGAGCCGGTCAGCCACGTCAGCAACGCCATCCACATGGCCGACCCGGCCGCGCACGGCATCGTCGCCCTGCAGCCGGGTGCGACGATGGAGGCGTCGATGCGGCTCGACGTCGGCGTCGTCTGAGGGGGCAGCGCCGGCTTCGGGTCGGTGGGCCTCCCGGCCGCAGAAGCGGACGGGTTCATACGTATAATCTTGGGCTGTGCTGAAAGTCGCCCTGCCGCGCCCCTCCTCCGACGCGGTGATCCGCGGCGACGGGCGTCAGCCGTCTCGATCCGCTTGGCAACGCGGCCTCGACGACGACGCTTCGGAGCCCGCCGTGAAGGCGCTGACGCGCGACGAAGCAGCCGAATTTCGCGACCGCCATCCGGTCCTGTCGCCATGGCGCGTCGTCGCCGCACAGGCTCTCTTCGGCCTCGCAGCCGCCTGTGTCGCCTGGCTCGCCGCCGGCCCCGTGGCCGCTGCGTCTGCGCTCTACGGCGCGGCCGTCGTGGCCGTGCCCGGCGCCCTCATGGCACGCGGCGCCACCAGCAGGCTTTCGGCCATTTCGCCGTTGGTCAGCGCCGTCAGCATGATGGGCTGGGGCGTCGTCAAGCTGGTGGCCTCGGTAGCGATGCTGGTGCTGGCAGCGCGCATCGTGCCCGGTCTCGCCTGGCCGGTGATGCTGGTGTCGATGGTGCTGTGCATGCAGACCTACTGGTTCGCGCTGCTCTGGCGCGGCCGTGGCGATGAAGCGATGGTCCACAGGAAATCTGGAAGATAGCGATGGCCGCAGAAGAGCACGCAGTGCAGACCCCCGGCGAATACATCATTCACCACCTGACCCATTTCGGCACCGGCAAGCCGAAGGGACTGGTCGACTTCTCGATCATCAACTTCGATTCGGTCGTCGTCTCGGCCACGCTCGGCGCGCTGGCGTGTTTCCTGTTGTGGCTGGCGGCGCGCAAGGCGACTTCGGGCGTCCCCGGGCGCTTCCAGGCGGCGGTCGAGTTCCTGTTCGAGCTGGTCGACAACGAGGCCAAGGGCATCGTCCACAACGCCGAGAGCAGAAAGCTCGTCGCGCCACTCGCACTCACGATCTTCGTCTGGATCTTCGCGCTGAATGCGATGGACCTGCTGCCGGTCGATCTCCTTCCCGCCATCTGGGGGCAGGGCTTCACGGCGACCGGGCACGACGCCGAGCACGCTTTCCTGCGAGTCGTGCCCACGGCCGACCTCTCGATCACGATGGCGCTCTCGATCGGCGTGCTGATCCTGTGCCTGTATTACAGCGTCAAGATCAAGGGCCTGGGCGGCTTCCTGCACGAGCTCTACGTGGCGCCGTTCGGCACTGTCAAGATGACGGCGAATCCGCTGACGTGGATCGGCTTCATCCTGCTCTCGATCGCCAACGTCGCGATGCAGCTCGTCGAGTTCGTGTCGAAGACCGTCTCGCACGGCATGCGGCTGTTCGGCAACATGTACGCGGGCGAGCTCATCTTCCTGCTCATCGCCCTGCTCGGCGGCGCCTTCACGCTCTCGGTCGGTGGCGTCGCCCTGGCGGCACTGCACATCGCCGCCGGCTTCGGCTGGGCCGTTTTCCACATCCTGATCATCACGCTGCAGGCCTTCGTGTTCATGATGCTGACGCTGGTCTACATCGGCCAGGCGCACGACTCGCACTGATCGCCCCGCTCTCGCTTTCCTTCTTCTCTTCCACAAACCAAATCACTCTGGAGTCATCATGGAACTCATCGGTCTCGTCGCGGTCGCTGCCGGCCTCATCATCGGTCTCGGTGCTCTCGGCGCTTGCGTCGGCGTCGGCATCATGGGCAGCAAGTACCTGGAGTCGGCGGCCCGTCAGCCGGAACTCATGGGCGTGTTGCAGACCAAGGTCTTCCTGCTGCTCGGACTGATCGACGCCTCGTTCATCATCGGCACGGGTATCGCGCTCTGGTACACGACAGCGAATCCGTTCCTGGCCCAGCTGTCGCAGATCGTCACGAAGTAAGCGCGGCTTCGCCCCGCGTTCACCCTCGTTCAGGATCCATCCGTGAGCATTACCTCCACCCTGATCATCCAGTTGATCGTGTTCCTGCTTCTCGTCTGGTTCACGATGAAGTTCGTGTGGCCACCGATGGCTGCCGCACTCGACGAACGCGCCGCGAAGATCCGCGAAGGCCTGTCGGCCGCCGACAAGGCCAAGGCCGAGTTGACGAGCGCCAACAAGCGCATCGAAGCCGAGCTGTCGTCGGCCCGCACGGACGCGGCGCAGCGCCTGGCCGATGCCGAACGGCTGGCGCAGTCGATGATCGAAGAGGCCAAGGGCCGCGCCAGCGACGAGGGCGCCAAGATCGTCGCCGCGGCCCACGCCGAGGCCGAGCAGGAAGCGAGCAAGGCGCGCGAGGTGCTGCGCGAGCAGGTCGCGGCGCTGGCCGTCAAGGGCGCCGAGCAGATTCTGCGCAGGGAGGTCGACGCGAAGGCGCACGCCGCCCTGCTCATGCAGCTCAAGTCCGAGCTCTGAGCCGCGCGGCTCTGATCCAGGACCGACCGACATGGCCGAAATCGCCACCATCGCCCGCCCGTATGCCGAAGCGCTGATGAAGGCTTCGGGCAGCCACGTTGCTTCGCTCGCCGCCGAGATCCGCGCGCTCGCCGACGTCGCCGCCCATCCGCAGATGCGCCAGTTCGCCGACGATCCCAAGGCCGAGTCGGCGCAGGTGCTCGACGTGCTCGCCAGCGTCGCGAAAACACCGTCGGGCGCAGCCTTCTCCGAGCACGCGAAGAACCTCGTCCGCATGGTGATCGAGAACGGCCGCCTCGCGGCGCTGCCGGCGATCGCCTCGCAGTTCCAGGCGCTCGTCGATGCCGGCACCGGCACGTCGCAGGCGACGGTCGAGAGCGCGTTCCCGATCACCGACGATCAGCTTGCCGACATCCGCGGCACGATGGAGAAGCGCTTCGGCCGCAAGCTCGAGGCCCACGTCGTCGTCGTGCCCGAGCTGATCGGCGGCGTGCGCGTGATCGTGGGCGACGAGGTGCTCGACACCTCGATCCGCGCCCGCCTCGACCAGATGAAGGCCGCGCTCACTGCCTGAGCGGTGCCCGGCCACCCCCGAATTTCTTTGAGTTTGAACCCGACTGCATCGCAGCGGACCGGAGCCACGACATGCAACTGAATCCCGCCGAAATCTCCGAGCTGATCAAGAGCCGCATCGAAGGGCTCGCCGTCTCGGCCGACATCCGCAACGAAGGCACCGTGGTGTCGGTGACCGACGGCATCTGCCGCGTCCACGGCCTCTCCGAGGCCATGCAGGGCGAGATGCTCGAGTTCCCGGCCGCACCCGATGGCTCGGCCACCTACGGCCTGGCCCTCAACCTCGAGCGCGACTCGGTCGGCGCCGTGATCCTGGGCGAGTACGAGCACATCTCCGAAGGCGACACCGTCAAGTGCACGGGTCGAATCCTCGAAGTGCCGATCGGCCCCGAGCTGAAGGGCCGCGTCGTCAACGCGCTCGGCGCACCGATCGACGGCAAGGGCCCGATCAACGCCAAGCTGTCGGCGCCGATCGAGAAAATCGCGCCCGGCGTGATCGCGCGCCAGAGCGTGAGCCAGCCGATGCAGACCGGCCTCAAGTCGATCGACTCGATGGTGCCGGTGGGTCGCGGCCAGCGCGAGCTGATCATCGGCGATCGCCAGACCGGCAAGACCGCGGTGGCGATCGACGCGATCATCAACCAGAAGGGTCAGGCCATGACCTGCATCTACGTCGCCATCGGTCAGAAGGCGTCGTCGGTGAAGAACGTGGTGCGTGCACTCGAAGCCGCTGGCGCGATGGAGTACACGATCGTCGTGGCCGCCACGGCCGCTGAATCGGCGGCGATGCAGTACGTATCGGCCTACTCGGGCTGCACCATGGGCGAGTATTTCCGCGACCGCGGCGAAGACGCGCTCATCGTCTACGACGACCTCTCGAAGCAGGCCGTCGCCTATCGCCAGGTGTCGCTCTTGCTGCGCCGGCCGCCGGGCCGCGAAGCCTATCCCGGCGACGTGTTCTATCTCCACTCGCGCCTGCTCGAGCGCGCCGCGCGTGTCAACGAGAAGTACGTCGAAGACTTCACAAAAGGGGCGGTCAAGGGCAAGACCGGCTCGCTGACGGCGCTGCCGATCATCGAGACGCAGGCCGGCGACGTCTCGGCGTTCGTGCCGACCAACGTGATCTCGATCACCGACGGCCAGATCTTCCTCGAGACCTCGCTCTTCAACGCCGGTATCCGGCCGGCGATCAACGCCGGCATCTCGGTGTCGCGCGTGGGCTCGGCGGCGCAGACCAAGGTGATCAAGGCGCAGTCGGGCGGCATCCGCACCGACCTGGCGCAGTACCGCGAGCTGGCCGCATTCGCGCAGTTCGCCTCCGACCTCGACGAGTCGACCAGGAAGCAACTCGACCGCGGCGCCCGCGTCACCGAGCTGCTGAAGCAGAACCAGTACTCGCCGCTGCCGATCTCGCTGATGGGCGCGTCGCTGTTCGCGGTGAACAAGGGCTTCATGGACGACATCGACGTCAAGAAGGTGCTGGCGTTCGAGAGCGGCCTGCACACCCATCTGAAGACGAGCCACGCGGCGCTGCTGAAGAAGATCGAGGACTCGAAGGCGCTCGACAAAGACGCGGAAGCGGAACTGTCGGCCGCGGTCGGCGCCTTCAAGAAGTCGTTCGCTTAAGCAAGGACGAGTCATGGCAGCCGGCAAAGAGATCCGCGGCAAGATCAAGAGCGTCGAGAACACCAAGAAGATCACCAAGGCGATGGAGATGGTCGCCGCTTCGAAGATGCGAAAGGCGCAGGAGCGCATGCGCGCCGCCCGGCCCTACGCCGAGCGGGTGCGCAGCCTCGCCGCCAACCTCTCGCATGCGACACCGGAATACAAGCACCCGTTCCTGGTCGCCAACGACGCTGCCAAGACGGCAGGCTTCATCGTCGTCAGCACCGACAAGGGCTTGTGCGGCGGCCTCAACACCAACGTGCTGCGCGCTGTCACGCTCAAGCTGAAGGAACTCGACGGCGAAGGCGTGAAGGCCGAAGCCGTCGCGATCGGCAACAAGGGCCTCGGCTTCCTGAACCGCGTCGGCGCCAAGGTGGTCTCGCACGCGACGCAGCTCGGCGATCAGCCGCAGCTCGAAAAGCTGATCGGCCCGGTCAAGGTGCTGCTTGACGCCTATGCGGCCGGCAAGTTGAAGACGGTGTATCTCTGCTACACGCGCTTCATCAACACCATGCGCCAGGAGCCGATGATCCAGCAGCTGCTGCCGCTGACCGACGAGCAGATGCAGAAGGAAGAAGGCAAGCACGGCTGGGACTATCTATACGAGCCCGATGCCAAGGTCGTGATCGACGAGCTGCTGGTGCGCTACGTCGAGGCTCTGGTGTTCCAGGCCACCGCCGAGAACATGGCCTCCGAGCAGTCGGCGCGGATGGTGGCGATGAAGTCGGCGACCGACAACGCCGGCAGCGTGATCGGCGAACTGAAGCTCGTCTACAACAAGACGCGCCAGGCCGCGATCACCAAGGAACTCTCCGAGATCGTGGCCGGTGCGGCGGCGGTCTGATGAAACAAGTCGTCATCCCGAGCGAAGCGAAGGATCTCGACCGGCGTTGCGATGAGATCCTTCGCTTCGCTCAGGATGACATTTTCAAAGTTTGGGAAGAATGAACATGGCTGACATGCAAACCGCCACCGCCACGCAAGGCAAGATCGTCCAGTGCATCGGCGCCGTCGTCGACGTCGAGTTCCCGCGCAACGCGATGCCCAAGGTCTACGACGCGCTGAAGATGGACGGCACCGCGCTCACCCTCGAGGTGCAGCAGCAGCTGGGCGACGGCGTCGTCCGCACGATCGCGCTCGGCGCCTCCGACGGCCTGCGCCGCGGCATGACGATCAACAACACCGGCAAGCCGATCTCGGTGCCGGTCGGCCCGGCGACGCTCGGCCGCATCATGGACGTGCTCGGCAACCCGATCGACGAGCGCGGCCCGGTCGACCAGACCCTTACCGCCTCGATCCACCGCAAGGCGCCGGCCTACGACGAGCTGTCGCCGTCGCAGGACCTGCTCGAGACCGGCATCAAGGTGATCGACCTCGTGTGCCCGTTCGCCAAGGGCGGCAAGGTGGGCCTCTTCGGCGGCGCCGGCGTCGGCAAGACCGTGAACATGATGGAGCTCATCAACAACATCGCCAAGGCGCACAGCGGCCTGTCGGTGTTCGCAGGCGTCGGCGAGCGCACGCGCGAGGGCAACGATTTCTATCACGAGATGGCCGACTCGGGTGTCGTGAATCTGGAGAACCTCGGCGAGTCGAAAGTGGCCATGGTCTACGGTCAGATGAACGAGCCGCCGGGCAACCGCCTGCGCGTGGCGCTCACCGGCCTGACGATCGCCGAATCGTTCCGCGACGAAGGCAAGGACGTGCTCTTCTTCGTCGACAACATCTATCGCTACACGCTGGCCGGCACCGAGGTCTCGGCGCTGCTCGGCCGGATGCCTTCGGCGGTGGGCTACCAGCCGACGCTGGCCGAAGAGATGGGGCGGCTGCAGGAGCGGATCACGTCGACCAAAGTTGGCTCGATCACCTCGATCCAGGCTGTCTACGTGCCGGCCGACGACCTGACCGACCCGTCGCCGGCGACCACCTTCGCCCACCTCGACTCGACCGTCGTGCTCTCGCGCGACATCGCATCGCTCGGCATCTACCCGGCGGTCGATCCGCTCGACAGCACGAGCCGCCAGCTCGACCCGAACGTCGTCGGCGTCGAGCACTACGAGACGGCGCGTGCCGTGCAGGGCACGCTGCAGCGCTACAAGGAGCTGCGCGACATCATTGCCATTCTCGGCATGGACGAGCTGGCGCCGGAAGACAAGCTCGCCGTCGCCCGGGCCCGCAAGATTCAGCGCTTCCTGTCGCAGCCGTTTTTCGTCGCCGAGGTCTTCACCGGCTCGCCGGGCAAGTACGTGTCGCTGAAGGAAACCATCCGCGGCTTCAAGATGATCGTTAGCGGCGAGTGCGACTCGCTGCCCGAGCAGGCGTTCTACATGGTCGGCACGATCGACGAGGCCTTCGAGAAGGCCAAGACGCTCAAGTAGGCCGAACTGCCTCACGAACAGGATCGATCATGGCCACGCTCCAAGTCGACGTCGTTTCCGCCGAAGAGAACATCTTCTCCGGTGAGGCGACCTTCGTTGCCCTGCCGGGCGAGATGGGCGAGCTCGGCATCTATCCGCGCCACGCGCCGCTCATCACGCGCATCAAGCCGGGCGCGGTGCGCATCAGGCGGGCCGACAACAACGAGGAAGAGTTCGTCTTCGTCGCCGGCGGCATCCTCGAGATCCAGCCCGGCTCGGTGACGGTGCTCGCCGACACCGCGATCCGCGGCAAGGACCTCGACGAGGCCAAGGCCAACGACGCCAAGCAGGCTGCCGAAGAAGCGATGAAGAACGCCAAGAGCGACATCGACTTCGCCAAGGCGCAAGGCGAGTTCGCGGCGATGGCCGCGCAGATCGCAGCGCTGCGCAAATACCGGCAAAAGTGACATCGGCGGCCCAGCCGCCGATGTCATCCTGAGCAAAGCGAAGGATCTGGTCGTGACGCGTCGAGACTCTTCGCTTCGCTCGGAGTGACGGCGACGAGGCGAGCGAAGCAGGTCTTCGCATGACGCTGGACATCTTCTTCGACCGCTATCTGGTCACGCTGCATGCGATCGTCGTCGCGATCGGCTTGATCATCTACGTCGGCGTCGCCCGTGCCCTGCCGCAGCGGCGCGATCCGTCGGCCGCCGTCGCCTGGGTCGTCGCGCTCGCCTTGTTGCCCTACATCGCGCTGCCGCTCTACCTGATGTTCGGCAGCCGCAAGCTGCGCATGCGCGACGAGCCTGCTGCCCTTCTGCCGCCGGTCGCGCCGGCCGACGACGACGAGGCCGAGTCGCAGTGGGCGCGCCGGCTCGGCCGCTCGATGGGGCTGGCGCCGGCGGCTGCCTACGAGGCGCTCGCCGTCCATGCCGACGGCGCCGAGGCGCGCCGGACCGCGCTCGAAATCATCGCCGGTGCTCGCGACACGCTCGACATCTGCACCTTCATCCTCGCCCGCGACCGCCTCGGCGACGAGGTCTCCGCCGCGCTTCGCACCCGGGCTGCGCAGGGCGTTCGCGTCCGCCTGCTGATCGACGGTATCGGCGCCTGGCTCGGCCATCGGCTCGATGTCAAAGCCCTCCGCGGCGCCGGCGTCGAGGTGGTGAAGTTCGTGCCGCCATTCCGCTCGATCCTGCGCGGCCGCGCCAACCTGCGCAACCACCGCAAGATGGTCGTCGCCGATGCGACGCGCCTGTGGTGCGGCGGCCGCAACTTCGCTGCCGAGTATTTCGAAGGCGATGCGCAGCGCAGCGTCGAGCCCTGGCGCGACCTCAGCTTCGATCTGCGCGGCGAGCTCGTCGTGCGTGCCTGCGAGCAGTTCGAGAAAGACTGGGCCTACGCGACCCGCAAGACGCCCGCGGTCGCCGAATGCCAGCCGGCCACGCAGGCGAAGCCGGCCGCCGATGCGCCGCTGGCGCAACTCGTGCCGAGCGGTCCGGAGCAGGTCGACGACACCGTGCATTCACTGCTCCTGTCCGGCTGCTTCATGGCCAGGCGCCGCATTCTCGCCGTGACGCCGTACTTCATCCCCGACGCGACGCTGTTGATGGCGCTGTCGCTGGCGGCGCGGCGCGGCGTTGTCGTCGACCTGGTGCTGCCGCGCCGTTCCAACCACCACCTCGCCGATGTCGCCCGCCATCGGCCGCTGCGCGACCTCGCCGCCGCCGGTGCCCGCATCTGGTTCGCGCCTGGCATGGTGCACGCCAAGGCGACTGTCATCGACGACCAGCTCGCGCTCGTCGGTTCCGCCAACCTCGACCTGCGCAGCCTCTTCCTCAACTACGAGTTGATGGTGGCCTTCTACGAGCCGGCCGACGTCAAGCGCTTCGCGGCGTGGGTCGAAGGCGAGCGATCGCACGCTGCTCGCTTCGAGCCGAAGGAGCCCGGGCTGGCGCGCGATCTGTCGGAAGGCCTCTTGCTCTGGTTGGCCTTCCAGCTCTGAGCGATGCCTCTCGAGAGAGCGAAGCGCCTCGGAGCGTGCGAAGTTGAGCCCGCAACGCCGGCACCTCGGCCTGAGTGAAAGGGCGATCGCCGGACCTCACTACCGAATGAGCCACGCGCTCCTCGCCGAGGCACCCGCGTCGAAACCGCCACGGCTCGAAAGAACGGCTTGGACCGGGAAATGGCGGGAAACCGCGGCGCCGCTTCGCAAGCGTCACTGCCTGTAACTTCGCTTGCAAATGTGCTGATTGCACATTTAGGATGCGCCTCTGGCTGAAACCCTTGTCTTCGGCCGCAACGGGAGATCCGCATGCATGTCACTCGCCACTCGCTTCGCCGCCCGGTCGGCCAACTGATCACGCAATTCATCTGCACGGCGGCCCTGCTCGCCGGTTGCGGCGGCGGCGGCGACGCCGGGCCGTCGTCCGGCGGCACCGGTGCGGCGCCGCCGGCCAGCTCGTTCGCGGCCGGGACGATCACCGGCTTCGGCTCGATCATCGTCAATGGCGTTCGCTTCGACGACAGCGCCGCCGTGGTGACCGACGACGAAGGCGGCGCCTCGAGCAAGGACCTGCTCCGGCTCGGCATGACCGCCACCGTCAAGGGCGGCGCCATCAGCAACGACGGCACCGGCGCCCGCGCCCGTGCCAGCGAGATCAGCTTCGGCGCCGCCGTCGTCGGCCCGGTGTCGGCCGTCAACGCCGCCGCGAAGAGTCTGGTCGTCGTCGGCCAGACGGTGCTCGTGCTCGACACCACGGTGATCGACGCGCGCCTCGTCGGCGGCTTCGCCGGCATCGTCGTCGGCAGCTTGCTCGAGGTGCACGGCGCGCTCGACGCCACCACCGGCACGATCACCGCGACGCGGCTGGAGCCGACCGCAGCAGCGTCGGGCTACAAGCTGCGCGGCATCGTCGCGGCGCTGGACACGACGGCCAGGACCTTCACGATCGGCGGCGCCCTGATCTCCTACGCGGGCGTCGCGACGGTGCCCGCCAACCTCGCCAACGGCCTGCTGTTGCGCGTTCGCCTGCAGACCGCTCAGGTCGGCGGCGCCTGGGTCGCGACCCGGCTCGGCGATGCCCGGCCGCGCGTCGCCGATGCCGACGAAGCGCATCTCGAGGGCTCGATCACGGCGTTCACGTCAACCACGACGTTCAGCGTCAACGGCATCCCGGTCGACGCGACCAACGCGCGCTTCCCGAACGGCACCGCCGGCATCGTTCTCGGCGCCCGGGTCGAGGTCGAAGGCACGTCGGCCAACGGCATCGTCGTCGCCCGCAGCGTCGATATCGAGGACCGCGAGGCTCGTCGCGCCGAGGGCTTCGAGCTCCACGGCGCCATCACCGCGCTCGACGCCACCGCCAAGACCTTCGTGCTGCGCGGCATCACCGTCGCCTACGGCACGGCCGGCGTCGTCTACAGGAAAGGCACCGAAGCGCAGCTCGCCGTCGGCGTGCAGCTCGAGGTTCGCGGCACGCTGTCGCCCGACGGCACCCGCCTGCAGGCGACCCGCATCTCCTTCGGCGACTGATCGCGAAGCGCGCTCAGCGCGTCGGCCCCCAGCGCAACACGGCGCTGTGGACCGGCGCGTCCCAGAGCGCCAGCGAGCGGGCATCGAGCGCCGTCACCGAGATCGAGCAGCCGGCCATCTCGAGCGAGGTGACGTAGGAGCCGGTCAGGTGACGCACGACCCGGATGCCGGCGCCGTTCAGGATCTTCAGCGCCGCCGCCACCATCACGTAGAGCTCGAGCATCGGCGTGCCGCCGAAGCCGTTGACGAGCAGCAGCGCCTCCTGGCCGCGCGCCATCGACAGGTCCTTGAGGATGGCGCCGACCAGCTCGGCCGCGATCTCGTCGGCCGAGCCGAGCCTGACTCTGCGCCGGCCCGGCTCGCCGTGGATGCCGACGCCCATCTCCATCTCGTCGGCGCCGATCTGGAAGGTCGGCTTGCCGGCGGCCGGCACGGTGCAAGAGGTCAGCGCCACGCCCATCGACGCGGTCGCCTTGTTGACGCTGTCGCCGAGCGCCTTCAGCGCCGCCAGCGAGTCGCCGCGCTCGGCCGCAGCACCGACGACCTTCTCGACGACGAGCGTGCCGGCGACGCCGCGCCGTCCCGTGGTGTAGGTCGAGTTCTCGACGGCGACATCGTCGTTGACGATGACGGTCGCGTTGTCGCTTGTCAGCATCTCGGCGGCCATCTGGAAGTTCATCATGTCGCCGGAGTAGTTTTTGACGATGAAGAGCGTGCCGGCGCCGCCGTCGACCGACTCGGCGGCGGCGAGCATCTGGTCGGGCGTCGGCGAGGTGAAGATCTGGCCGGGGCAGGCGGCGTCGAGCATGCCGTGGCCGACGAAGCCGGCGTGCAGCGGCTCGTGGCCCGAGCCGCCGCCGGAGATCAGCGCCACCTTGCCCGGCGTGAGCTGGCGGCGTCGCACGAACTTGCGGTCGGCGCCGAGGCTGACGATGTCGGCATGCGCCGCGGCGAAGCCGTCGAGCGATTCGGCGAGCAGGTCGTCGACGTGGTTGATGAGCTTTTTCATGGTCACCTCGAAAGGAAAATTCGCCGCACCAGGGTGGCGTTCAAAGACTGTCGCAGATCGCGCCGATGATCAAGGCCATCGAGCGCGAGCCCGGATCGACGTGACCGAGCGCGCGATCGCCGAGGAAGGATGCGCGGCCGCGAGCCGCGTCCATCGCGGCGGTGGCCGCGGCGCTGTCGTGCGCGCAATGCCTGACCCGGTCCTTCAGATCGGCGGCATGCGGATCGCTCGACGCGAGCAGCTTTTGGACGGGATCGAGCACGTCGAGGAGGGTCTTCTGGCCGACCTCGGCCTTGCCGAGGCGGGTCAGCGCAGCGATCGATCGGGCGATGGCAGCGGCGAGGTCGGGCGCCTTCGGCTCGGCGGGCAGCTCCTTGGCGAGCGTGACGAGCAGCGTTCCGAAGACCGGGCCCGACGAGCCGCCGATCGTGCTCATGCAGGTCGTGCCGGCGACCTTGAGCGCGTCGTTGAACGAAAGCGCCTGCCAGTCGCCGAGCCGCGCCTGGATCGCGAGGGCGCCGCGCTTCATGTTCAGGCCGTGGTCGCCGTCGCCGATGGCGCTGTCGAGATCGGTGAGCTCGTCGACGTGGTCGATCAGCGTCTGCGTGGCGGCGCGGATCAGCGAGAGGTGGTCCATGGCGTTGCTCCGGAGGGCGTGCGTGTTCGGTCGCAGACTCAGCCGGCGACGCGCCGGCCGGCAGCGTCGAACCAGAGCGGCCGGCCGAGCGCGACGCTGACTTCGCTGCCGGGCTCGACCGAGCCGGCGGCAGGCGCTGCACTGATCAGCTCGGCGGCGTTGTCGACGAGGCTCAGGTGAACGAGACGCTGGTCGCTCAGGATCTCGATGCGGCGCACGGTCGCACGCAGGGCCAGTCCGCGGTCGCCGGCCGCTGGTCGCGACGAGGTCGGCGCGGCGCCTGTCGCCAGATGAACGTGCAGGTGTTCGGCGCGCACGCCCACCATCGCTGCCGCGGCCGGTGCCGGCCAGTCACCGAGCGCGGATCGCGGCACGAGGTTGATGCGCGGCGAGCCGAGGCGAGCCGCGACGGTGCTGGTCTGCGGGTTCTCGTAGATCTCGCGCGGGCTGCCGACCTGCACCAGCCGGCCGTGGTCGAGCACGCCGATGCGGGTCGCCAGGGTCAGCGCCTCGGTCTGATCGTGGGTGACGTAGAGCATCGTCGCGCCGAGGTCCTGCTGGATCCGCTTGAGCTCGAGGCGCAGGTCGTTGCGGAGGCGGGCGTCGAGCGACGACAGCGGCTCGTCCATCAAGGTGACCGCGGGGTTGCGCACCAGCGCGCGGCCGATCGCGACGCGCTGCATCTGCCCGCCCGACAGCTTCGTCGCCGCGTTGGCGAGCTTGTCGTCGATGCGCAGCAGCCGCGCAATCTCGTTCACCTTCTCGCGGATCATCGGCTCGCCGATGCGGCGCAGCGGCGAGCGCAGCGGAAAGGCGAGGTTGTCGTAGACGCTCAGGTGCGGGTACAGCGAATACTGCTGGAACACGAAGGTCACGTCGCGCATTGCCGGCGCCGCGGCGGTGACGTCGTCGCCGCCGATGAAGACGCGCCCCTCGTCGGGCGCCTCGAGGCCGGCGACGAGGCGCAGCGTAGTCGTCTTGCCGGCACCGCTCGGCCCGAGAAGGACGATGAACTCACCGCTCGCGATCTCGAGCGAGAGTTCGTTGACCGCGGGCACCGTGCCGAACCGTTTGCCGACGCGATCGAGGCGCACGTCAGCCATGCGAAGCCTCGCGTTGCAAGACGAGGGCGCGGCCGCTCGCCTGGTCGAACAGCGACACCGCGCTCGCCGCGAAGGCCAGACCCACGTGGTCGCCGCGGCGGGCGCGCACGTCGGGACCGACCTTGGCGCGCAGTGTCGAGCCGACGGCGGTGGTCACCGTCACGACCTGACTGTGGCCGAGGTACTCCGTGCCGACGACTTCGGCGCGCAGGCCAGCGGCGTCGTCGAAGCGAACGTGTTCGGGCCGCACACCGCAGAGCAACGGCGCGTCGGCGAACGCGGCGGCGAACGGCGGCACTTCGACCCGGGCGCCGCCGATCGTCACCTCGGCGGTACCGGCCGCGTAGGCGCCTGCGAACGGGATGAAGTTCATCGCCGGCGAGCCGATGAAGTCGGCGACGAACACCGAGGCCGGGCGGTCGTAGACCTCCTGCGGCGCGCCGAGCTGCTCGATGACGCCGCCGTTCATGATCGCGATGGTGTCGGCCATCGCCATCGCTTCCATCTGGTCGTGGGTGACGTAGACCATGGTCGCCTTCAGGCGGTCGTGGAGCGCGCGCAGCTCGCCGCACATCAGCTCGCGGAACTCGGAGTCGAGCGCGCCGAGCGGCTCATCCATCATGAAGGCGAGCGGCTGGCGCACGATGGCGCGACCGAGCGCCACGCGCTGGCGATCGCCACTGGCCAGCGCCGACACCGGCTGCTCGAGCAGGTGCGTGATCTGCAGGATGCGCGCAGCCTCCTCGACCTGGCGTGCGATATCCTGGCGCGGCATGCCTTGCGAGACGAGCGGGAAGGCGATGTTCCTGCGCACGTTCAGGTGCGGATAGAGCGCGAACAGCTGGAACACGAAGGCAATGTCGCGCTGCGAAGCGCGCTTCCAGGTCACGTCTTCGCCGCCGAGGAAGATCTGCCCCTCGGTCGGCAGCTCGAGGCCGGCGATCATGCGCAGCGTCGTCGTCTTGCCGCAGCCCGAAGGCCCGAGCAGGCAGAAGAACTCGCCGTCCCTGACGGTGAAGGTCGAGTCCTTCACGGCGACGAAGTCGGCGAAGGCCTTGTGCAGTCGCTCGACGCGAATCTCGGCCATGGGCAGTCGGCTTTCAGCTTGGGAACTTGGAGACGATCGTGAACATCGCGACGCCGAACAGCGTCGTCACGAACGACCACGTGAAGAGCACGAGCGCGAAGGGCTGCAGCATCATCACGATGCCGAGCGCGATGACGCCGCAGGCCGCCATCTCCATCGGCCCGCGGCGCAGCCACTTCGGCCAGCGTCGGGCCGAGCGCTGGGCCGTTCCCGAGCCGGTCCGCGCCCCCTCGGGGGGTCGGCCGTCGTACTCGACGGACGGGGGGTTGTCATCCATCATTTGCGCACCGCCCCAAAGGTGATCCCGCGCAGCAGGTGCTTTCGGAGCAGCACGGTGAAGACGAGGATCGGCAGGAGAAAGAGGGTCGTGCCGGCAGCGACGGCCGGCCAGTCCTGGCCGCCCTCGCCGATGATGATCGGGATGAAGGGCGGCGCGGTCTGCGCCTCGCCGCTCGTGAGCAGCACCGCGAACGCGTATTCGTTCCAGGCGAAGATGAGGCAGAAGATCGCGGTCGCGACGATGCCGGTCGCGGCTTGCGGCAGCACCACCTTGCGAAACGCCTGCAGCCGCGTGTAGCCGTCGACCATCGCCGCGTCTTCGTACTCGCGCGGGATCTCGTCGATGAAGCCCTTGAGCAGCCAGACCGCGAGCGAGACGTTGACGGCGCTGTAGAGCAGGATCATGCCGAGCTTGGTGTCCGACAAGCCCAGCTCGCGGTACATCAGGTAGATCGGGATCGCGACGGCGATCGGCGGCATCATCCGCGTCGACAGGATGAAGAACATGAGGTCGTCCTTGCCCGGCACCTTGAAGCGCGAGAAGGCATAGGCCGCCATCACGCCGAGGCCGACCGAGAGCAGCGTCGAGCCACCGGCGATGAGCAGCGAGTTTAAAAAGCGCGGCAGGTAGTTCGAGCGGCTCACGACCACCATGCTGTTCTTGCGCGCCAGGCTGTCGCATGCGCTCGTCGCCGGCGGCAGGGTGCGGATGTATTCCTCGGTCTGGCGCGATCGCGTCGTGAACAGGTTGCAATAGCCCTCCATCGACGGCTCGAACACGATCTTCGGCGGGTAGCTGATCGAATCGGGCGGGCTCTTGATGCTGGTGAGCAGGATCCAGCCGAGCGGCACCAGGGTGATGAACGCGTAGAGCACGACGGCGACCATGGCGACGAGCTTGGCCGTCGAGGTCGGCTCGACGACCGAATGCGCGGTGCTGAGGCCGGCGCGCATGGATCAGCGGTTCTTCACCGCGTTGAGTGCCTTGACATAGATGTTGGCCAGGCCGAACACCGCCACGAACAGGATGATCGCCAGCGCCGACGAATAGCCGGTGCGCCACTTCTCGAACGCCTCGCGCTTGAGCGTGATCGAGACGACCTCGGTGGTCGAGCCCGGGCCGCCGTTGGTGAGCAGGTTCACGAGGTCGAACATCTTGAAGTTCTCGATGCCGCGGAACAGCACCGCCAGCATGATGAAGGGCAGCACCATGGGCAGCGTGATGCTCCAGAACTGCCGCCACGGCGATGCGCGGTCGACCTCGGCGGCCTCGTAGATGTAGTCGGGGATGCTGCGCAGGCCGGCCAGGCAGATCAGCATCACGTAGGGCGTCCACATCCAGGTGTCGACGATCACGATCGCCCAGGGCGCGAGGTTCACCGAGCCGAGCATCTCGAAGCTCGACGGGGGGATGCCGGTGAAGAACGACACCGCATAGTTGAAGAGGCCGATCTGCGGTTGGTAGATGAAGGCCCAGAAGTTGCCGACGACGGCCGGCGACAGCATCATCGGAACCAGGATCAGCGTCGTCCAGAAGCCGTGGCCGCGGAACTTGCGGTCGATGAGGTAGGCGAGGCCGAAGCCGATCAGCGTCTGCAGCGTGATGGTCCAGAACAGGAAGTGCGCCGTCGCCTGCATCGGCTGCCAGATTTCGGGGTCGGTGAGGATGGCGACGTAGTTGTCGATGCCGACGCCGAGCACTTCGGCGTTGGGCCGGTTGGCGCGGAAGTTCGTGAACGACAGCTTGATCGTCCAGATCAGCGGGAAGATGTTGATCGCCAGCAGCAGCAGCATCGTCGGCGCGATGAAGAGCCAGGCGATGGCACGGTCGGAGAGGCCGCGCATGCGGCGCTTGAGAGGTGTCGGGGTCGACTCGGCGATGCGAACGGCGAGTGGCGGGGGGGCGGACATGTCGCGTGCGTTCTTCCCGGCGGGAGGCAATCACCCCAACCCTCTCCCGCTGGCGGGAGAGGGCCGGTGTGAGGGCGCGTCCGCCTCTACTTCTTGCCGTCTTCCTTGAACACCTTCTTCCAGTCGGCGAGCAGTCCGTCGAGCGCCTGCTTCGCGGTGCCCTTGTCGGCAACCACGTAGTCATGCACGCGCTTCTGCTCGGCGAGCAGCAGCTGCGCGTAGCTCGGCTCGGCCCAGAAGTCGACGACCTGGTCCATGGCGGTGAGGAACTCGCCGGCGAACGGCGCGCTCGCCTTGAAGCCGGCGTCCTGCAGCACCGCCTTGTGGCACGAGTAGCCACCGAGTGCCCACCACTTCTTCTGCACCTCGGGCGACGCGAACCACTTCACGTACGACAGCGCTTCGGCGCGGTTCGGCGAGTACGCCACCACCGAGATGCCCTGGCCGCCGAGCTGCGAGCCCTTGCCCTTGGGCCCGGACGGGTTCACGAAGAAGCCGATCTTGTCGCCGCCCACGTTCGGGTCCTTGTAGAGGCCCGGGAAGAAGGCGAACCAGTTCATCATCATCGCCACCTGGCCCGACTTGAATGCGTCGAGGCCCTCGCCCATGTACGAGTTGGTCAGGCCCGGCGGCGTGCAGCACTTGTAGAGCTCCTTGTAGAACTCGAGGCCCTTGACGGCATCGGGCCCGTTGACGAAGCCGTCCATCGCGTAGTGCTTCTTCGGGTCTTCGTACTTGAAGCCGTACGGGTAGAGCACGTTGCTCACGCCCATCGTGATGCCCTCGGAGCCGCGCTCGGTGAAGAGGTAGGTGCCGTAGACCTTCTTGCCGTCGACCACACGCGTGAAGAACTCCGCCACCTGCTTGAACTCGGCCCAGGTGGTGGGCGGTGCCAGCTCGCGGTTGTATTTCTTCTTGAACTCGGCCCGCAGCTCCGGCCGGGCGAACCAGTCCTTGCGGTAGGTCCAGCCGAGCGCGTCGCCCATCGCCGGCAGGGCCCAGTAGTTCGGCGTGCCCTTGGGCCACTCCGAATAGCCGGTCACCGTGGCCGGCATGAAGTCGCTCATCTTGATTCCTTCCTTGGCGAAGAAATCGTTCAGCTTCACGTAGTGGCCGCTCTCGGCGGCGCCACCGATCCACTGGCTGTCGCCGATGATGAGGTCGCAGAGCTTTCCCTTCGAGTTCAGCTCGTTGAGCATCCGGTCGGCGAAGTTCGGCCAGGGCACGAACTCGAACTTCATGTTGATCTTGTTCTTGGCGGTGAAATCCTTGCTCAGCTCGACCAGCGCATTGGCAGGGTCCCAGGCGGCCCAGCACAGCGTGATCGTCTTGTCCTGAGCCTGTGCAGCGCCGCTGCCCAGCCCAAGAACGGTGGCTGCTGCGATCGCCGCGAGGGCGGGCAGCTTCTTGAAGATCGCTTTCATCTCGGTGGTCTCCTTCGTTATCGGGTCAGGGCACACATATCCGTCGGCCGAGCGCAGTCACTGCAGGTTCTCGGCGGTCAGGATCTCGACTCGCGGCTGCACCACGTTGAGTGCTCCGCGGACGTTCTCGCACAGCGCGCGCAGCACCCGCGCCGCGGCGCCGACGCAGTAGTGGATGTCCTGCGTCAGCAGGTAGGCGAAGCTGCCGCTGCTGAGCAGCGTGCGGTGCTGGTCGGTGAGGTCGTGCGCGACCATCTCGACGAGACCGGCGAGGCCGGCGTCGTCGAGGGCGCGGGCCAGGCCGGCGCTTGCGGAGCCGACGTTGTAGAGCCCGGCGACGCGTGCCGGGTCAACGCCTTTTTGCAGGAAGCGGGCGAGGGCGCGGCGGGCTGCGGCGTCGCCCGCGGGCAGGTCGGGCACGCGCAGCATGCGCAGCTTCGGGAAGCGCTCCTCGAGCACCTGGGCGAAGCCGATGCGGCGCTCGATCTCGGCCGACAGGCGCGTTGCCTGCGATGCGAGCAGCAAGGTGTCGCGCGCCGAGCCGACGGCCATGCGCGCCAGCAGCAATCCGGCGGTGCGGCCGGCGGCGCGGCTGTCGGCGCCGACGTGGGTCTCGCGCATCGAGCCGGCCACGTCGGAGAACAGCGTCACGACGTGGACCCCGGATCGCACCAGCTCGTTGATGGCGAGCTTGACCGGAGGCAGGTCGGGCGCCATCAGCGCCACGCCTTCGCAGTCGGCGACCTGCGCCAGGCTGGCGGCGAAGCGATCGCCGTCGCCAGCGTCGAGGCGGTAGGTGACCTCGGTGATGTGCTGATGCCGGAAGTCGCCGGCGGACTGCGCGATCTGGCGGTCGACGAGTTCGAGGAAGGGCGTCTCGTCGGCGGGAAGGACGAAGGCGAAGCGGAAGTTGGCATCGCGCCGCGGCCGGCCTCGCTGCGGCGGGCTGCCGATGGCGGCCACGGCCTGCATGACTCGCTGCACCGTGTCGACGTTGACGCCGGGCCGCTTGTTCAGGACGCGGTCGACGGTGGCGGTGCCGACGCCGGCGCGGGCGGCGATTTCTGCGATGGTGGCCGTCGACGACATGACGCCAGTCTCATCACATCGATAAATAAATCAATCAGGGTTTCAATGGAGGCCCCGTGTGCGGGCCGGGCAGGCGAACCCAGCGGCCGCCGCGTGCCGACGACGCGACCGCCGCCTCGATGAACTCGACGCCGCGGATGCCGTCGACGAGGCCGGGAAATTCGACCGCGGCGTCGGCTTTCGGGCCGCCGCGACGGGCGGCGCGGATCGCCTGCGCGATCTCGCCGTACAACGTCGCGAAAGCCTCGAGATAGCCCTCGGGGTGGCCGGCAGGCAGGCGGGTCACCCGTGCCGCGGCCGCCCCGGCCGCGCCGCTCGCTCGCGAGATCGTCTGCGTCGCTTCGCCGAACGGCGACCACTGCAATTGGTTCGGCTGCTCCTGCCGCCACTCGATGCCGCCGCGGCTGCCGTAGACGCGCAGGCGCAGGTTGTTCTCGTTGCCCGGCGCGACCTGGCTGGCCCAGAGAGCGCCGCGGGCGCGGCCGGCGAAGCGCAGCATCACCTGGACGTTGTCGTCGAGGCGGCGACCGTCGACGAATGTGCTCAGCTCGGCACAGAGCTCGGTCGCCTCGACGCCGGCGACGTAGCCGGCGAGCTGGTACGCATGCGTGCCGATGTCGCCGACACAGCCGCCGGCGCCCGACCGCGCCGGGTCGGTGCGCCACGCGGCCTGCTTCTGGCCGCTGGCTTCGAGCGACTCGGTCAGCCAGTCCTGCGCGTACTCGACCTGGACCACGCGGACCTCGCCGAGCCGGCCGCCCTGCACCATCTGCCGCGCCTGGCGGACCATCGGGTAGCCGGTGTAGTTGTAGGTCACGGCGAAGATACGCTGGTGCTTCGCCGCCAGCACCCGCAGCCGGTGCGCCGCCTTCGCCGTCGTCGTCAGCGGCTTGTCGCAGATGACGTGGATGCCCGCCTTCAGGAACGCCTCCGCGACCGGCGCATGCAGATGGTTCGGCGTGACGATGGCGACGACTTCGATGCCGTCGGCCCGCGCCGCTTCGGCCCGGGCCATCGCCGCATAGTCGCTGTAGACGCGGTCGCCCGCCAGGCCCAGCGCCAACCCCGAGCGCTTCGCCTTGGCCGGCGTCGCGGCGAGGGCGCCGGCGACCAGCTCGTAGTGGTCGTCGAGCCGGGCCGCGATGCGATGCACGGCGCCGATGAACGCGCCTTCGCCGCCGCCGACCATGCCGAGCCGGATGCGCTGCCGTGCGGCAGCGTCCTTGCTCACAGACCCAGCATCCGCTTGACCTGTTTCGGGTCGCTCTTGCCGCCGGCGAAATCGTCGAACGACTTGTCGGTGACGCGGATGATGTGCTTCGCGATGAACGCCGCGCCTTCGGCCGCGCCCGCCTCGGGATGCTTGAGGCAGCACTCCCACTCGAGCACCGCCCAGCTGTCGTAGTCGTACTGCGCCATCTTCGAGAAAATGGCGCCGAAGTCGATCTGGCCGTCGCCGAGCGAGCGGAAGCGCCCGGCCCGCTGCAGCCACGGCTGGTAGCCGCCGTACACGCCCTGCCGCCCGGTCGGCCGGAACTCGGCGTCCTTGATGTGCAGCGAGGTGATGCGCTCGTGATAGATGTCGATGAACTCGAGGTAGTCGAGCTGCTGCAGCAGGAAGTGCGACGGGTCGTAGTTGATGCAGCAGCGCGGGTGGTTGCCGACGCGCTCGAGCAGCATCTCGAAGGTGACGCCGTCGAACAGGTCCTCGCCCGGATGCAGCTCGAAAGCGACGCTGCAGCCGGCCTCGTCGAAGGCGTCGAAGATCGGCCGCCAGCGTTTCGCGAGCTCGTCGAAGGCCGCCTCGATCAGGCCCGCCGGCCGTTGCGGCCACGGGTACATGTACGGCCAGGCGAGCGCGCCCGGAAAGCTCACGTTCGACGTCAGGCCGAGATGCTTCGAGGCCTTCGCCGACCACAGCATCTGCTGCACGGCCCACTTCTGCCGCGCCTTCGGGTGGCCGCGCACGACCTTCGGCGCGAAGGCGTCGAAGGCCTCGTCGTAGGCCGGGTGCACGGCGACGAGCTGGCCTTGCAGATGCGTGCCGAGCTCGGTGATCTCGACGCCGTTGGCGCGGGCGATGCCGGCCAACTCGTCGCAGTAGGTCTTCGACGAGGCGGCCTTCTTCAGGTCGATCAGGCGGGTGTCCCACGACGGCAGCTGCACGCCCAGAAAGCCGTGGCTTGCGGCCCAACGGGTAATCGCGTCCCAGGAATCGAACGGCGCTTCGTCGGCGCCGAACTGCGCCAGGTAGATGCCCGGGCCTTTGATGTGAGTCGGCATGGCGGTGTTCCTGTCGTTGCGATCGCGCGCTTCGATCATATTGATGTGAAATGCGGTCTCTGGATCAGATTCGGATCGTCGACCCCATGCTTACCCTGAACGCGCGCTACCCGAGTCTCGCCGGCCGCGGCGTGCTGATCACCGGCGGCGCCACCGGCATCGGTGCGGCGCTGGTCGAGCACTTCGCGCTTCAGGGCGCGCGCGTCGGTTTCATCGACATCGACCGCAATGCCGCCGAAGCATTGGTGCGGGCGCTGGCCGCAGCGCCGCATCCGCCGCTGTTCGTGGCCGCCGACCTCACCGATATCGCCGCGCTCGACGAAGCGATCGACGCCGTTCGTCGGCACGTCGGCGACATCACGGTGCTGCTCAACAACGCCGCCAACGACCAGCGTCACGCCATCGATAGCGTCACTTCGGAGAGCTGGGACGCGGCCGTCGCCGTGAACCTCAAGCACCAGTTCTTCGCCGCCCGCAATGTCGCCGCCGACATGAAGCGCGCCGGCGGTGGCTCGATCGTCAACTTCGGCTCGATCAGCTGGATGCTGAAGCAGGCCGGCATGCCGGTCTACACGACGGCGAAGGCAGCGGTGCAGGGGCTCACGCGCAGCCTGGCGCGCGAGTTCGGGCCGTTCAACATCCGCGTCAACACGCTGGTGCCGGGCTGGGTGATGACTGACAAACAGATTCGCCTCTGGCTCGATGACACCGGCCGTGCCGCGATCGCCCGCGGCCAGTGCCTGAGCCAGCCGCTGCTGCCGGCGCACATCGCTCACATGGCGCTGTTCCTGGCCGCCGACGACAGCGCCATGTGTACCGCGCAGGACTTCGTCGTCGACGGGGGCTGGACCTGATCAGCCGATGGCGAAGCGATGTTCCGGCCGGCCGCGCCGGTCGGACATGCAAGCGAACACGCCGCCGGCCGCCGGCTGCTCAAGAAGCGCCGACGCACCGAGGCCGATGCGCGCGGTGCTGATGAAGAGGCGCCCCAGATCCGGGCCGCCGAAGGCCGCGCAGGTCGGCCGAGCCGTCGGCACGACGACCCGTTCGGTCTCGACACCGTCGGCGTCGTAGCGGACGACGCAGCCGCCGTCCCACTGCGCGTTCCAGAGGCCGCCTTCGGTATCGACGGTCGAGCCGTCGGGAAAGCCTTCGTCGGCGCCGAGGCGGACGAACCGCCGCGGCGGGCCGATCCGGCCGTCAGCGTGATAGTCGGCGCAGCAAATTTCGCGCGTGGGCGAGTCGCAGAAGTACAGCCGCGAGCCATCGGGGCTGAAGGCGATGCTGTTGGCGACGCCGACGGGCGGCAGCGGCAACCGCTCGACCTTCAGATCGGCCGTGACGCGGTAGAAGTTCCCGATCGCCGCCTCGGCCGGGTTGTAGGTGCCGAACACGAAGCGGCCTTGCGCGTCGCAGCGGCCATCGTTGATGCGCGTCGTCGGCAGTTCGGACTCGACGGCGACGATCTCGCTCACGGCACCGCGGTCGAGGTCGAACAGGGCGACGCCGGAGGCGAGGCCGAGCAGCAGCCGGCCCGGGTCGCGGCAGAGCGCGAAGCTGCCGAGCCGCTCGGGAAGCGGCCACTGCTGCGTGCTGCCATCGGCCTGGTGCCAGCTGTTCAGGGTCGCGCCTTCGATGTCGGTCCAGTACAGCTTGGCGCGCTGCTCGCACCACAGCACGCATTCGCCGAGGCTGGCGCGGGCGTCGACGAGAAGTTCAGCGTTCATGGCCACCGATTCTCGGTGCCGCGGCGATCCCGGAACCGGCCTCGGAGCCGATGCCCGGCCCGCACGTTGCAACTTCTTACAATGAAAAGTGCAGTTCGCACATATCGTTCCCAGTCATGGCCGACGACGACGCTACGCCTCTGAACGCGGCGATATCGGCGCTGCTCGAGCCGATCGCCGCCCTCGCCGTGGCGCGCGGCCTGCCGATCGCGACCGTCGACGAACTGTTGCGCACGGCCTTCGTCGACGCCGCGCGGCGGGCGCAGCCGGCTTCGGCCGGCGCCCGCATCGTCAGCCGCGTCGCCACCGCGACCGGCCTGACGCGCCGCGAGGTCACGCGGCTGCTGCTCGACACCGGCTCGGCCGCGGCGGTGCGGCCGTCGCCGGCGACGCAGGTGTTCACGCGCTGGCAGAGCGACCCCTCGCTGAAGAAGCGCCGCGGCGGGCCGATGGCCTTGCCGCGCAGCGGGCCGGCGCCGAGCTTCGAGATGCTGGCGCGCTCGGTCACGCAGGATGTCCATCCGCGCAGCATCCTCGAGGAGCTGCTGCGGCTCGGCCTGGTGGCGGTCGACGGCGAGCAGGTCACGCTGCGCGCCGACCGCGTCACCGCCGGCGGCGACAGCGAGCGCGGCTATCGCTTCCTGGCCGGCAACGTCGGCGATCACCTGCGCGCCGGCGTCGCCAACGTGCTCGCCGAAGGCACGCCGCCGCACGTCGAGCAGGCGGTCTTCGCCGACGAGTTGTCGGCGGAATCGATGGCGGCGTTCCGGGCCCTGGCCGCAGCGCAGTGGCAGGTGCTGCTGGCGGCCGCGGTGCCGGCGCTGCAGGCGCTCGTCGACGCCGACGAAGCCGCCGGCCGCGCTCGCGACCGGCGCGTCCGCCTGGGCCTTTACAGCTATCACGACAGGATGG
Organism: Rhizobacter sp.; assembly: GCA_043758495.1. Classification (GTDB taxonomy): domain Bacteria; phylum Pseudomonadota; class Gammaproteobacteria; order Burkholderiales; family Burkholderiaceae_C; genus Schlegelella_A. The sequence goes on along the minus strand of JAYVNL010000127.1, from coordinate 2,604 downwards.
GCGATCCGCAGGCGCCGCCAGCACCGGCGCGGCCCCGCCGCCCTCGTTCGAAGAAGGACACATGATGCCGCAGCAGCCACGGGCCCACGGCCGCTTTCGTCTCGTCGCGAGCGCCGCAGTCGCGTTCGCCGCGGGCCTGCTCGTCTCTTGCGGCGGCGGCGTCGACAGCGGCGGCACCGGCGCGCCGGCGCTGGCCTTCGCCAGCGGCACCATCACCGGCTTCGGCTCGGTCATCGTCAACGGCGTCCGCTTCGACGACCGCAGCGCGGCGGTCCGCGACGGCGACGGCAGCGTGCGCAGCCGAGACGACCTTCGCCTCGGCATGAGCACCGACGTGCGCGGCTCGGCGATCGTCGTCGATGCCGCCGGCAGGTCGGTCAGCACCGCCAGCAGCATCGTCTTCGCGAGCGAGATCGTCGGCCCGGTCGGTGCCAGCGACGCCGTGGCGCGCACCCTGGTCGTGCTCGGCCAGACCATCGACGTCACCGCCGGCACCGTGTTCGACAGCGGCCTCGCCGGTGGCCAGGCCGCGATCGTGGTCGGCGACGTCGTCGAGATCCACGCCCGCCTCGACGCTGCCACCGGCCACTACGTGGCGACACGCATCGAGCGCCGAAGCTCGGCCGCGCAGTACGCCTTGCGCGGCATCGTCGCCGGCCTGAACAGGCCGGCGCGCACCTTCTCGATCGGCGCGACGCGCATCGCCTACGTTTCGCTGGCCGCCGCTGCCGTGCCGGCGGCGCTGGCCGACGGCCGCTTCGTTCGCGTCTCGCTGGCACTCGCTCCGGGCGCAGGCGGCGTCTGGAACGCCACCCGCATCGTCGACGGCGCGGCGGCGATCGACGACGGCGAGCAGGCCCACATCGAAGGCCGCGTCAGCGCCTTCACGTCGCTGTCGCAGTTCAGCGTCAACGGGACGCCGGTCGATGCCCGCGATGCCCGCTTCCCGAACGGCAGCGCCGGCCTGGCGCTCGGCCGTCGCGTCGAGGTCGAGGGCACGCTCGCGGCCGGCGTGCTCGTCGCCCGCAGCGTCGAGGTCAGGAGCGAAGGCGGCGGCGGTGGCGGCGGTGGCGGCGAGGAGTACGACGTCAGGGGCGCGATCGCGTCGCTCGACACCGCGGCGATGACCTTCGTCGTCCGCAACGTCGTCGTCGGCTATGCGGGCACGGTCGACTTTCGGGGTGGCAGCGCGGCCGATCTCGCGGTCGGCCGCGAGGTCGAAGCGCGCGGCATGCTCTCGGCCGACGGCACCCGCCTGCAGGCGACGCGCATCGACATCGAGCGCTGAGCTAGCGCTGAGAGAAGCGGCAGCGCGCCGCTACCGTTTGCGCCGATGAGCGAAGTGAACGACGGCCGCGGCGAGCTCGACGAGGCGAGGGCGAGCGACCTGCAGTGCCGGACCATCCTCGAGAGCATCACCGACGGCTTCTTTACGCTCGATCGCGACTGGCGTGTCGCCTATGCCGACCCGCAGGCCGGGCGCACTCTCGGTTGCGCACCGGGTGCGTTGCCCGGCACGGTGATCTGGGAGCAATGTCCCGGGACCGACGGCAGCGAATTCGAGCGCGCGTACCGCCGAGTCCTTGCTCGCCTTCGAGGTCTACGGCCGCGTCGTCACCCGCGGCGAGCCGATCCGCCTCGTGAGCGAGTCGAAGGCGTTGCAGCGCTGGTTCGAGAGCTACGCCTTTCGCCTCGGCGAAGCCGCCGACGGCAAGGTCGCGGTCCTGTAGGCGATGCAAGGCTGGGGTTGGCAAGCCGTTCATCAATCGGCAGGCGCGCAAAGGCTGAGGCGCGTGGCCGGGCCGACGCAGCCGGCCTTCAGCCGAGCGAGCGCAGCGCCGCTTCCACGATCGCCTGCGCGTCGACCTCGAAGTGGCGGCGCAACGCGGCCCGGGTGTCGCTGCGGCCGAAGCCATCGGTGCCGAGCGTCACGCAGCGGCGGCCGGGCGGCAGGAAAGCGCGGATCTGTTCGGGCACGGCGCGAACGTAGTCGGTGGCGATGACGATCGGGCCGCGCGTCGGCCCGAGCTGCTCGCCCACGTAGCTGCGCAGCACGTCGACGTGGCCGTGGCGCCAGGCGGTCTCGCCGGCAACGCCGTTCCTCGCCAGCTCGCTGAAGCTGGTGACGCTCCAGAGGTCGGCGGCGACGCCGTGCTCGGACTCGAGCACCGCAGCCGCCTTGATCGCCTCGCCCATCATGGCGCCGGCTGCGAGCAGCTGCACGCGCTTCGTGCCGCCCTGCGCCGACTGCCGGAAGCGGTACATGCCGCGCAGCACGCCCTCGTGCGCCTCGGCCGGCAGCGATGGCATGGCGACGTTTTCGTTCATCGCCGTCACGTAGTAGAAAACGTCTTTCTGCTCCTCGAGCATCTCGCGCATGCCACGGTCGACGATGACCGCGAGCTCACCCGCGAACGCCGGGTCGTAGGCCTTGCAGTTCGGCACCGTCGCGGCCACCAGGTGGCTGGTGCCGTCCTGGTGCTGCAGGCCTTCGCCGCCGAGCGTGGTGCGGCCGGCAGTGGCGCCGATCAGGAAGCCGCGGGCGCGCTGGTCGGCGGCCGCCCAGATGAGATCGCCGACGCGCTGGAAGCCGAACATCGAGTA
>JAYVNL010000126.1:0-5103 GCA_043758495.1 Rhizobacter sp. | reverse complement strand
TGGCGAACAGTGGCCGAAGGTCGTGACGTGCTGCTGCACGCGCTGCCGATCTTCCACGTCCACGGCCTCTTCGTCGCCTTGCACGGCGTCCTGCTCGCCGGTGCGAAGATGCTCTGGCTCGGCCGCTTCGACGCGGCGAAGGCCGTTGCAGCACTGCCACGCGCCACCGTTTTCATGGGCGTGCCGACGCTCTACGTACGCTTGCTCGCCGAGCCTGGCCTCACGCACGCAGCCTGCGCGAACATGCGCCTCTTCATCAGCGGCTCGGCGCCGTTGCTGGTCGATACCTTCGAACGATTCGAAGTCCGGACCGGCCACACCATCCTCGAGCGCTACGGCATGAGCGAAACGGTGATGTTGACCTCCAACCCGTGCGACCCGGCCGATGGCGAGCGGCGTGCCGGCACCGTCGGCCTGCCGCTGCCCGGCGTCGGCGTGCGCGTGCAAAGCGAGGCCGGCGCGGCGGCCGAACCGGGCGAGATCGGCGCCATCGAAGTCTGCGGGCCCAATGTCTTCCAGGGCTACTGGCGGATGCCCGAGAAGACGCGCGACGAGTTCAGTGCAGACGGCTGGTTTCGCACTGGCGACGTCGGCCTCGTCGACGAGCGTGGCTACGTCTCGATCGTCGGCCGCAGCAAGGACCTCATCATCAGCGGCGGCTACAACGTCTATCCGGCCGAGGTCGAGGGCGTGCTGAACGATCTCGCCGGCGTGGCCGAGAGCGCGGTCGTCGGCGTGCCGCACGGCGACTTCGGCGAGGCCGTCGTCGCCGTCGTCGTGGCGCACGCCGGGGCCGTGCTCGACAGCAGCGAAGTCGTCGCCGCGTTGAAGGCGAAGATCGCCAACTTCAAGGTGCCGAAGGCGGTCTTCGTCGTGCCTGAACTGCCGCGCAACGCGATGGGCAAGGTGCAGAAAAACCTGCTGCGGGACAAGCACGCCGCGCTGTTCTCGTAGTCACGCAAAGAAAAAAGCCGGCCCTCCCGGACCGGCCTTTCGCGGCTGGCAGATCTGCCTGTCAGTCGGTGCGGTAGATGTCGATGTCCTTGGTCTCACGGATGAAGATCATGCCGACCACGAAGGTGATCGACGCGAAGATGATCGGATACCAAAGACCGTTGTAGATATTGCCTGTCTGCGCCACGATGGCCGCCGCAGTCGCGGGCAGGAGGCCACCGAACCAGCCGTTGCCGACGTGGTACGGCAGGCTCATCGAGGTGTAGCGGATGCGGGTCGGGAAGAGTTCCACCAGCATCGCAGCGATCGGGCCGTAGACCATCGTCACGTAGATGACCATGATCGTCAGGATGCCGATGATGGTCCAGCCTTGGCTCGTCGTCAGAACGCCCGCTGCCTTGCGGTCGGCGTATTCCGCTCCGCCGATCGGCTTGGCCTTGGCGGGGTAGCCCTCGGCTTTCAGCGCCGCCGTGACGTCCTTGCGGAAAGCGGCGTCCTTGGCCTTGGCGTCGGCCGGTGACAGGCCTGATGCCACGAACGATTCGATCGTCGTGGTGCCGATCGTCACCTTGGCCGGCGTGCCGGCCGGTGCGGCTATGTTCTTGTAGTTCGCCGATTGCGATGCCAGCACCGATTTGGCCAGGTCGCAAGATTTCGTGAACTTGGCGGTGCCCACCGGGTTGAACTGGAACGAGCAGTCGGCCGGGTCGGCGACGACGGAAATGTCGGCCTTGGCCTGAGCGGCGGCGAGCTCAGGGTTGGCTGCCTCGGCGAGGGCGTGAAAGAGCGGGAAGTACGTGACCGCCGCGATCAGGCAGCCTGCCATGATGATCGGCTTCCGGCCGATCTTGTCGGACAGCGAACCGAAGAGCAGGAAGAACGGCGTGCCGATCAGAAGCGCGGCCGCAACCAGGTAGTTCGCCTGAGTCAGGTCGATCTTCAGGATGCCGGTCAGGAAGAACAGCGCATAGAACTGGCCCGTGTACCAGACCACGGCCTGGCCCATCGTCAGCCCGAAGAGCGCGAGGATCACGATCTTGGCATTCGACCATTCGGCGAACGATTCCTTCAGCGGCGCTTTCGAGGTCTTGCCCTCTTCCTTCATGCGCTTGAACGCCGGCGACTCGTTCATGGACAGACGAATCCAGACGCTGATGGCGAGCAGGATGATCGAGACCAGGAACGGAATGCGCCAGCCCCAGTCGGCGAACGCGGCGGTACCGAGCGATTCGCGTGTGAACACGATGACCAGCAGCGACAGGAAGAGCCCGAGCGTGGCGGTCGTCTGGATCCACGACGTGAACCAACCGCGCTTGCCGTGAGCCGCGTGTTCGGCCACGTAGGTGGCTGCACCGCCGTACTCGCCTCCGAGGGCCAGGCCCTGCAAAAGCCGGAGCGCGATGAGGATGATCGGCGCCGCAACACCGATCGTTTCGTAGCTCGGCAGCAGGCCGACGATGAAGGTCGACAGGCCCATGATGACGATGGTCACCAGGAAGGTGTACTTGCGACCGATCATGTCGCCGAAGCGGCCGAAGATGATGGCGCCGAACGGGCGGACGATGAAGCCAGCTGCGAACGCCAGCAACGCGAAGATGTCGCGCGAGGCAGGATCGAGCGGTGTGAAGAACTTGGCGCCGATGACGCCGACGAGCGTGCCGTACAGGTAGAAGTCGTACCACTCGAACACCGTGCCCAGGCTCGACGCGAAGATGACCTTGCGCTCTTCCTTCGTCATCGGCGCGCCGACTTTGGAACCGACTGGAATCGTCGTTGTGACCATGTTTTCTACGCTCCCTGGTGCATGCGGTCGCCCCGCGGCGACACCACCGCGCATGTTGCCGGCTTCGCGCGGCGCTTTCTATCGTTCCGCTTAAAAACAACCGCTCGCGAGGTCGGGAGTTTCCCTTAGCCCCTGGACGGTTCCGAGCGCTGCAAACCGGGTCGCGCCGCACCCTCGCGTTGCCAATGCGGGCCCTCGAACCAGTCATCGCCGCGCAGGTACGCCGCTGCCATCTCGAGCGAGTCGAGGCCCCAGAAGAGCTTGTCGTCGACGCCGAGCGTCGGCACGCCGAAGACGCCGCGCGCGACCGCATCGCTCGTGGCGTCGCGCAGCTGGTGCTTGACGGCGGCGTCGGCCGGATCGAGCCGAGGTGACAGCGTCTCGCGCAAAGTCGCGAGCCGGGTTGCGTCTTCGGCGTCGGCGCCTTCGCCACACCAGACGAAGCTCAGCACCGCATCGCAGGCGAAGCGGCTGGGCGTTGCGCCTTCGGCCGCCGTGGCCCATGCCAGACGCGACAGCGCCAGCGAGTTGAATGGGTGGCGCGCCGGCGTCGCGAGCGGTACGCCGCTTCGGTGTGCGAGCCAGTGCACGTGCCGAAAGGTCCACTGCCGCTTCGGCTCGATCTCGGCCGGGCCCTTGTGGTCCCAGTGCTTGAGAAGGGCGCCGAAGACGACCGGCCGATAGGCGACGCGGTACGAGAGCCCGGCCAGCGCTTCCGGCAAGCGCTCGAAGGCCAGGTAGGCGAACGGCGAGATCGGGTCGAACCAGAAGTCGATGGTTTTCATGAATCAGTCGTCCTGAGCGGAGCCCGGGATCTCGATGCCGGCGCCGGGATCCTTCGCTTCGTTCAGGATGACATCGGTGCGGCCGCGGCGCAAGGGCAGAGCGGCCCACACGGCGCGTCGGGCGTCGTCGGCGAGCGCGCTCCAGGCGGCGATCTCGTCGATGCTGCGCATGCAGCCGGCGCACCAGCCGGTCTTCTCGTCGATCGTGCAGATCTCATTGCACGGGCTCGGCACGCTCATTGCGAAAACAGCCGCTCCGCCTCGGCGGCGCCGTAATAGCCGCGTGCGATATCGCCCGCCACCGCGTCGCGTGTCCGTGCCGATGCCGCGCCGAAGCCGCCGCCGCCGGGGGTCGAGACGGCGACGACATCGCCGGCATGGATCTCGATGTCCTGGTCCTTCGACAGATGCGGCGGCGTGTACGCGACGCCATCGCGGATGATCCGCACCGTGTTGACGCCGCCGGCCGCGCCGCCCTGCGCACCCGGCGGCCCGGCGCGGCCGTGGTCCATCACCATCGAGACGCGGGCGTCGCCGCGGACCAGGCGGATGCGGTAGTTGACGCCGAAGCCACCGCGATGCTGACCGGCGCCGCCCGACCCTTCGTGCAGCGAGTACTCCTCGAAGACCACCGGGTAGAGCTGTTCCATGATCTCGATCGGCGTCGTCTTCGAGATGCCGATCGTCGAGCAGCCGTTCGAGATGCCGTCGCCGTCGGGACTGCCGCCGTAGCCGCCGCCGGAGATCATGTACATCACGTAGGCGCGGTTCTTCTCCGGATCGAAGCCGCCGATGCCGAGGTTGCCGCTGGTGCCGGCCGGCGCTGCGAACAGCTGCGCCGGGATCGCCTGGCCGAGCGCCGCGAACACCGCCTCGGCGATGCGCTGGCTCACCTCGGCGGCGCAGCCAGAGACCGGGCGCGGGTACTCGGCGTAAAGGAAGGTGCCGCGCGGCTCGACGATTCGCAGAGGCAGGAAGGTGCCGGCGTTGATGGCGCCGTCGGGAAAGACGTGCTTGACGGCGAGGTAGATCGACGACTTCGTGGTCGCGATGACGCTGTTCATCGGTCCCTTGCAGGGTGGCGACGAGCCGCTCATGTCGAACGACAGCGCCGCCGCATCGGCGTCGCTGCCGCCGCTCTTGGTGATGCGCATGGCGATGCGCAGCGGCTGATCGACGACGCCGTCGGAATCGACGAAGGCCTCGCCGTCGTAGCTGCCGTCGGGGATGGTCGCGATCTGCTCACGCATCTGCCGCGCTGCGCGGCGCTTGAGCTCGACGATGGCCGTGTCGACCACGGCGTCGCCGTAGCGGTCGAGCAGCGCCGCGAGTCGCGTCTGCCCGGTGGCGAGCGCCGCCGACTGCGCCTTGATGTCGCCGATGCGCTGGTCGGCGATGCGGATGTTGCTGAGGATGATCGACAGGATCTCGTCGTCGATCACGCCCTGCTTGTAGAGCTTGACCGGCGGCAGCCGGAGGCCCTCCTGCTCGACTTCGGTGGCGTTGGCCGAGAAGCCGCCCGGCACCATGCCGCCGGTGTCGGGCCAGTGGCCGGTGTTGGCGAGCCAGCACCACAACACT
>JAYVNL010000125.1:0-5107 GCA_043758495.1 Rhizobacter sp. | reverse complement strand
CGCAGCAACTGTCGGTGGCGATCTTCAGCCGCTGTCGGACGAGGCGAAATACGCTGCGGCATGGCGCAGGTCGGCGAGCCAGGCGTCGTAGGCCGCGGCCTTGTCGGCCGGCTCCATGCGCAGCAGTGCCGACGGATGCAGGGTGACGAGGACGCGGCGGCCGTCGGCGCGGGTCAGGATGCGGCCGCGCTCGCGCGTCACCGCCACCGGGCCGCCCATCAGCTGTCGCGCCGCGGTGGCGCCGAGCGCGACCAGCAGACCGGGGTCGACGAGGCCGATCTCGCTCTCCAGCCAATGCAGGCAGGCCGCCGCTTCCTGTTGCGCCGGCGTCTTGTGGATGCGGCGCTTGCCGCGCAGCTCGAACTTGAAGTGCTTGACGGCGTTGGTGATGTAGACCTGCTCGCGCGGGATGGCGAGCTCGCCGAGCGCGCGCGCGAACAACTGCCCGGAGGGGCCGACGAAGGGCCGGCCCTGCAGGTCTTCCTGGTCACCCGGCTGTTCGCCCACGAACATCAGTGACGCGCGCTTCACGCCCTCGCCCGGAACCGCTTGCGTGGCGTGCTCGCCGATCGGGCATTCGCGGCAGCGCTCGATCGCGTCGCGCAACGCCGGCAGCGATGACGGCGGCTCGCCGTTCGGCGTCGGCTCGAGGGCGGCGGCAGGCTGCGGCTTCGCCGCAGCGATGCGCCTGGTCGGCTCGCTCGGGCCGCGTTCGATCATGGTCATGCTCCGTTCACCGGCACGCGCCGTCAGCGGGTCGATCAGCTGCGCTTCCGGCAGGTTCCGCCAATAGCGCTTCGGCATCTCCTTCTGCATCATCTTCAGCTTCAGCCGGGCCGGGTTGAAGATGTTCTCGTAGTAGGTCAGCCAGAGCTTTTCGCCGGCGTCGGGCGGCGGTGCTTCGTCGCGACGGCCACCGGGGCCGAGGGTGAGCGCGGCGCCGTCCCAGCGGATGCTGCGCTCGGGCGTCAGGATGGCCCAACGCATGGCCGTGAAGCGGCGCGCGAAGAACGGTGCCGTCGCCTCGACGATGTGGTGTTCGGGCTCGAACCAGGCGACGTGCAGCGGCTCACGATCCGGGTCGTCGACGACGGGACGAAAGCGTACGAAGGCTTTCATCTTGTGCATGTCGCGGCGCACCGCCTGCGCCATCTGCTGCGCCTGGATCCAGTCGGCATCGAGCGGATCGCCGCGCAGGCCGGGCTCGATCTGCAGCCGCCACAGCAAGCGGTAGAGCAGGCCGAAGCGATTGGCGTCGCTGTGCAGGACAACGCTTTCGGCGAGCGCCATGTAGTTCGCGGGAGCGTTGACGGGCGGCGCCGCCAGCGCCGGCACATCCGCAGCATTCGACGGCGCGTCAGCCGCCGCCGCACTTTCGAAGAGATCGCCTTCGGCATCGTCGGCCGTGTGCCAGGCGACGAGTTCCGGCGCGACCTGTTGAGACCAGAGAAGGCGGCAGGCGCGCCGGAAGCCGTCGAAGTCGATGGCTCCGGCGGCGAGGGTGACGGATCGCAGGTCGTTCGTGCCGGGAACCACCGCCATGCGACGAGCTCAGCCCGCCAACGCTGCCGTTGCAGGCACTGCGGCTTCGTCGCCGAACAACGACGCCTGCGCATTCGCCGACGCGGGCCGCGGCGCCAGCCGCTCGCGCAGGTCGGCCGCGGTCAGCGCATTGCCGGGGCGATGGTCGGCGAGCTCGACGAAGGGCAGTACCTTGGCGAGCGGCACATGCAGGCGATCGAGGTCGGCGGCGCGCAGGCGGCGGACGCGCCGTGCCTGCAGGATGCGACCGACCGCCTTGATGCCGAGGCCCGGCACGCGCAACAGCATCTCCTTCGCCGCCCGGTTCAGGTCGACCGGAAACTGCTCGCGATGAACGAGCGCCCAGGCCAGCTTCGGATCGATGTCGAGCGCGAGCATGCCGTCGCTCTCGGCAACGATTTCTTCGTGGCCGAAGCCGTAAAAGCGCATGAGCCAGTCGGCCTGGTAGAGCCGGTGCTCGCGCACCATCGGCGGTGCCTTCAGCGGAAGCGCCCGGGCCGAATCCGGGATCGGGCTGAACGCCGAGTAGTAGACGCGCTTCAGCCGGTACGAGCCGTAGAGATTGGCGCTGGTGGTGAGGATGAGCGTGTCGGTGGCGGCGTCGGCACCGACGATCATCTGTGTGCTCTGGCCGGCCGGGGCGAAGCGCGGCGGCCGGGCGCGTTTGGGCGGCAGCATGATCTGCGACGTGACCGGCCTCGGCTTTGCCGCCTGCTTGGCATCGTCGATGTGGGTGCGCAGCCGCGCCATGGAACGGCGGATGGCGGCGTTGTCCTTTTCCGGCGCCAACTCGGCCAGACCGGCGGCGGTCGGCAGCTCGATGTTGATGCTGAGGCGATCGGCATAGCGCCCTGCCTTTGCGAGCAGCTCGGGGCTGGCTTCGGGAATCGTCTTCAGGTGGATGTAACCGCGAAAGTCGTGCTCTTCGCGCAGCACCCGAGCGACCTCGACGACGCGCTCCATCGTGTAGTCCGGCGACTGGATGATCCCGGAGCTGAGGAACAGTCCCTCGATGCAGTTGCGGCGATAGAAGTCGAGCGTGAGATGCACCACCTCGTCGACCGTGAAGCGGGCCCGCTGCACATTGCTCGAGACGCGGTTGACGCAATACAGGCAGTCGAAGGTGCAGAAATTCGTGAACAGGATCTTCAGCAGCGAGATGCAGCGGCCGTCGGGCGCGTAGCTGTGGCAGATGCCGGAGCCTTCGGTCGAGCCGATGCCCTTGCCACCGACGGAGTTGCGCTTGTTGGTGCCGCTCGAGGCGCACGACGCGTCGTATTTGGCCGCATCGGCAAGAACGGCGAGCTTCTCTTGGAGGTCCATGGCTGGATGAATATACAGTGGCCGCGAAGCCGCTGCTCGCCTGTGGATTCAGCGCTTTACGAACATCACGATGTGCTGCCAGGGCAGCGGCTCGGCGACGCGCTCGAGCACCAGCGGCTGTGCCGCGACCTCGCGCCGGAGCTGCTCGACGCTCATCTTGTGCAGCGCCTTGATCGGCACCGACGCGTCTTCGGCGCGGTACTCGACGAAGACGACGCGGCCACCCGGCTTCAGCGCCCTGACGATGCTGGCCAGCACCTCGTACGGAAACTCGAGCTCGTGATACACGTCGACCAGGATCGCGAGGTCGATGCTCGCGGTGGGAAGTCTCGTGTCGCTGGCGGTGGCGAGCACGGGCTCAATCTGGGCCAGACCGTCTTTCGTGGCGAGGTCGGCGAGCATGCGGATCATCTCGGGCTGCACGTCGACGGCGAAGACCTTGCCCGTGGCTCCGACGAGGCGCGCCATGCGCCGCGTGACGTAGCCGGTGCCGGCGCCGACATCGGCCACCCGCATGCCGGCCGTCAGGCGCAACTCGGGCAGCAGCAGGTCGGTTCGCTCCTCCTGCTCGCGCTCCGAGCGCTCGAGCCACGCTGCGCCCTGCCAGCCCATGACCTGCGCGATCTCGCGGCCCATGTAGCGCTTGCCGATGCCGTCGGCCGACGGCGTGCCGGCAACATAGCGCGGCGGGACGGGTTGCGCGAAGGCGAACGCCGCGGTGCACGTGAGCGCACCGACGATGGCAGCACGCCGGCCGATCAACGCGCTGCCTTTTTCGCCGGCGCCTTCTTGGCGGTCGACTCGACCGGCGCCTTCTCAGTCTTCTTCGCAGCCTCGAACGACGCCTCGGTCGGTGCGCCGGCCGAGCCGGGCTTCCTGACCTTCTCGCCGCTGCCGTGGGCGATGCGCTCCTGCTTGGCGTGGATGTTGGCGTAGAGGCCGGGCTTCTTCTTCGCTGCGGGCATGGCGGTGTTCTCGCGAAAGGTGGACGCCATCACGTTGGCACGTTGAATACCTGCCGCAGGTAGGCCAGGAAGGTCTCGTCGTCGCAGAGCAGCTTGCCGGGGCTGTCGGAGAGCTTGGCGACCGGCTGGCGATTGGCGTGGGTGAGCTTCATGACGATGTGCAGCGTCCTCAGGCCCATGTCGTTGGTGAGATTGGTGCCGATGCCGAAGCCGCACGGCGCGCGGTCGGCGAAGTGGCGGTAGAGCGCGAACGACTTGTCGAGGTCGAGGCCGTCGGAGAAGACGAGGCGCTTGGTGCGCGCATCGATGCGCATCCGTTCGTAGTGGGCGAGCGCCTTCTCGCCCCACACGAAGGGATCGCCCGAGTCGTGGCGCAGGCCGTCGAAGAGCTTGGCGAAGTAGAGGTCGAAGTCGGCGAGGAAGGCGTCCATGCCGACGACGTCGGTGAGCGCGATGCCGAGGTCGCCCCGGTACTCCTGCACCCAACTCTCGAGAGCAGCCTTCTGGAAGTCGCGCAGGCGTACGCCGAGCGTCTGGAACGTCTGCAGGTATTCGTGCGCCATGGTGCCGATCGGCACCAGGCCGAGGTCGCGCGCGAACAGCACGTCCGAAGCGCCTTTGAAGAAATGCGGAACCTCGCGCTTGAGCGTGGTCAGCACCTCGCGGTGCCACTCGCCGGAGAAGCGCCGGCGCACGCCGAAATCGAAGAACTCGAACGGCGTCGCCCGCTTCGGCTCGCGCTCGAAGGCACGCAGCTGCTCCACTTTGGCGGCAAGTCGCCTGCGGCCTTCGGCGAGCGCCACACCAGCGTCGAAGCGGCGGAAGTACAGCTCGTTGACGATCGCCAGCACGAAGATCTCGAACGCCATCACGTGCACCTGCGGGCCGCTGGCGACGATCTCGAGACCGAGCCCGTCGGCGGCGGCATGGGCGCTGACGAAGTCGCGCTGGAATCGGAAGATGCGCAGGAAGTCGACGAAGTCGGAGCGGATGAAGCGCAGCGTGGAAAGGTAGCTCAGCTCGTCGGCACGGAAGTGCAGCGCGCACAGAGCGTCGAGCTCGCGGTCGATGTCGGGCACGAGCTCGGCCAGCGGATAGGCCGGCGCGTTGCGGCACACGAAGGTGTACTCGGCCTGCGTTTCCGGGTGACGATGCAGCATGGCCTGCCACATCGTGAACTTGTAGAGATCGGTCTCCAGCAAGCTGTGGATCACGGGTTGCATGGTGGGCAATGAGGGCAAGGTCAGAGGGCTGGGCGCCTGGACGGGCGGGTGCCG
>JAYVNL010000124.1:0-5122 GCA_043758495.1 Rhizobacter sp. | reverse complement strand
ATCTGGTCGTAGGCCTTGGCCTCGCCACCAAACAACTTGCTCAAAACAGTGGTAATCGCAGCCGTCAACGTGGTCTTGCCATGGTCGACGTGACCAATAGTCCCAACGTTGACGTGAGGCTTGGTACGCTCGAATTTACTCTTGGCCATTTCAATTCCTTGCTATTACTTTGGTGCCCATGGCGCGGATCGAACGCGCGACCTCTCCCTTACCAAGGGAGTGCTCTACCACTGAGCCACATGGGCTGAACCTTGGAGCGGGAAGCGGGAATCGAACCCGCGTCATCAGCTTGGAAGGCTGGGGTTCTGCCACTGAACTACTCCCGCTCGTGTGCCCGCCATCCGTCTTTTTTGTCGATTCATTGGTGGAGGAGGCTGGATTCGAACCAGCGTAGGCGTAAGCCAACAGATTTACAGTCTGCCCCCTTTAGCCACTCGGGCACCCCTCCTCCGAGACGAACCGATGATTATAGCACGCGACTCAAGGGCTGGCCGATGCTCCACCAATCGATGAGGTCGGCGGTGGCCTCGAAGTGGCTCCCGTCCGCCATGAACTTCCGATCGAAGTCGTACGAAGGGTGCCGGGTCAGCAGCGCACGCGCCGCGTTGGGGACCGGCGCCGCCGCATTCCAGAACGCCCGTGCCTTGCTACCCCAGAGCAGGAAAACCGGCGGCGACGGACGTGATACGAGCATGGAAACAATGTCGGATGTGAGCGCCTGCCAACCGCAAGACATATGACTGGCGGTGCGGCCGACCTCGACTGTCAACACCGGGTTCAGCAGCAGCACGCCTTGCCGAGCCCACGCGTCGAGTTGCCACTCGTCAGGCGCGGTGAAGCCAGGACGGTCGGCAGCCAGCACGTCGAAAACCCTCGCCAGCGACCTCGGCCGGCCACGCGATGCGGAAAAGGCAAGCCCGTCCGCATGGCCCTCGGTGGGATATGGGTCCTGCCCGATGACGACGACGCGCACTTCGGCGGGCGCCACGAAGCGCAGCGCGCGCAGCGGATCGTCGGGTGCGATCGGCCGCTCGCCCGAGACACCACGCACGCAACTCGCGACGGCCGCCAGCCTTGCCGGCGTCCAGCCCGGCAACACCGACGCCCACTCGGGCGGCAGCGTCGACAGCGCCGCTTCGAGCTCGCCCGCTTTCACGCGAACAGTGCGGCCAGCGCAGCGCCGGGATCGTCGGCGCGCATGAAGGCTTCGCCGATGAGAAAAGCGTGCACGCCTCCCGCACGCATGCGGGCGACATCGGCGCGGCCGAGGATGCCGCTCTCGGTCACGACGAGCCGATCGGCGGGAACTTCGCCCGACATTCGCAGCGTCGTGTCCAGCGAGACTTCGAAGCTGCGCAGATCGCGGTTGTTGATGCCCACCAGCGGCGTGTCCAGGCGCAAGGCGCACTCGAGCTCACGCTCGTCGTGTACCTCGACCAGCACACTCATGCCGAGCGCGAACGCCTCGGCCTCGAAGTCGCGCATCTGCGCGCCGTCGAGACAGGCGGCGATGAGCAGGATGGCGTCGGCGCCCATCGCCCGCGACTCGGCGAGCTGCCACGCGTCGACGATGAAGTCCTTGCGCAGCACCGGCAACTGACACGCGTTGCGCGCTTCGGCCAGGAACGCCGGTGCACCCTGAAAGAACCGGGCGTCGGTGAGCACGCTGAGCGTTGCCGCACCGCGCCGGGCGTAGCTCGACGCGATCTCGGCGGGCACGAACACCTCGCGCAACACACCCTTGCTCGGGCTCGCCTTCTTCACTTCGGCGATGACCGCTGCTTTGCCGGCCTTGACCCGTTCGCGCAGCGCGGCGGCGAAGTCGCGCTGCCCGCCGAGCGACTCGGCGTCGCGCCGCAACGACGCGTGGTCGCGCCGCCGCCTTCCTGCCCTCACTTCCTCGTGCTTGACCGCGACGATGCGCCGCAGGATGTCACTGCCCGGCTGCGTGCCCATGGCGTTCACGCGACGCCGCGCTGGCGCCGCGCGTAGCCGATGAATTCCTCGAGCTTGGCGCGCGCCTGCCCCGAAGCGATGACCTGGCGCGCGGAGGCGACACCGGCCTCGATGCTCGGCGCCACGTTGGCCGCATACAGCGCCGCGCCCGCGTTGAAGACAACCACGTCGCGCGCCGCGCCGGGCTGGTCGGCGAGCACGCCCTGCAACATCGCCATCGACTGCGCCGGCGTCTCGACGCGCAGCGCGCGGTTGCTCGCCATCGTGAAGCCGAAGTCTTCGGGATGAATCTCGTACTCGCGCACCTCGCCGTCTTTCAGCTCGCCCACCATCGTGGCGGCGCCGAGCGAAACCTCGTCCATGCCGTCCTTGCCGTAGACGACCATCGCGTGCTCGGCGCCCAGCCGCTGCAGCGCGCGCACCTGGATGCCGACGAGGTCGGGGTGGAAAACGCCCATCAGAATGTTCGGCGCGTCGGCGGGGTTGGTGAGCGGCCCGAGGATATTGAAGATGGTGCGTATGCCGAGCTCCTTCCTCACCGGGCCGACGTTCTTCATCGCCGGATGGTGGTTGGGCGCGAACATGAAGCCGATTCCGGTCGCCTCGATCGAAGCGGCCACCTGCTGTGGTGTGAGGTCGAGCGGCAGGCCCAGCGCTTCCAGCACGTCGGCGCTGCCCGACTTGCTCGAGACGCTGCGGTTGCCGTGCTTGCTCACGCGCGCGCCAGCGGCGGCGGCAACGAACATGGCGCATGTGGAGATGTTGAACGTGTGCGAGCCGTCGCCGCCGGTGCCGACGATGTCGACCAGGTGCGTCTTGTCGGCCACCTCGACCTTGCTCGCGAACTCGCGCATCACCTGCGCCGCCGCCGTGATTTCTCCGATCGTCTCCTTCTTCACGCGCAGGCCGACGAGCACGGCGGCCATCATCACCGGGCTCATCTCGCCGCTCATGATGCGGCGCACGAGCGCCAGCATCTCGTCGTGGAAGATCTCGCGGTGATCGATGGTGCGGCTGAGCGCGTCGATGGTGGTGATGGGCATGAGAGAACTCCGCTCAGGGTTGCAGGTGGGCGCGCATCGCCGCCACGGCGCGATCGACGCCCTCGGCATCGACGTCGAGATGGGTCACGAAGCGCAGGCGATAGAGACCGGTGGCCAGCACGCCGTTCGCCTTCAGGCGGTCGGCGAGGCCGGCGCTGCGCTCGGGGACGAGGTCGGCGAACACGATGTTGCTCTGGGGCGTTTCGACCGTGAGCCCGGGCAGGCCGCGCAGGCCTTCGGCGAGGCGCTGCGCCAGCGCGTGGTCGTCGGCCAGCCGCGCGACGTGGTGGTCGAGCGCGTAGATCGCCGCAGCGGCCACGATGCCGGCCTGGCGCATCCCGCCACCGGCCATCTTGCGCCAGCGATGCGCGGCAAGAATGAAGCTTTTCGAGCCGACGAGCGCCGAGCCGACCGGCGCCCCCAGCCCTTTCGAGAAGCACACCGAAACCGAGTCGAACGGTGCCGCGATCGCACGCGCGTTGGCCAACGCGTCGCCCCCGATCGCGACGGCGGCATTGAAGAGCCGCGCGCCGTCGAGGTGGGCCACCAGGCCGCGGCCATGAGCCAGCGCGCAGGCAGCTTCGAGATAGGCCGGCGCGAGCACCTTGCCGCCGATGGTGTTCTCGAGGCAGAGCAGCCGGCTCTTCGCGAAGTGCGCATCGTCGGGCTTGATCGCGGCTTCGATCGCCGCCAGCGGCAGCGAGCCGTCGGCCGCGTGTTCGAGCGGCTGCGGCTGCACGCTGCCGAGCACCGCGGCGCCGCCGCCTTCCCAGCGGTAGGTGTGCGCCATCTGGCCGACGATGTATTCGTCGCCCCGGCCGCAGTGGCTCATGATGCCCACGAGGTTGCTCTGCGTGCCGCTGGCCACGTACAGCGCCGCTTCCTTGCCCAGCATCGCGGCGATTTTTTCCTGCAGCGCGTTGACCGTCGGATCGTCGCCGAACACGTCGTCGCCCACTTCCGCAGCCGCCATCGCGGCACGCATCGCGGGGGTCGGCCGCGTCACCGTGTCGCTGCGCAGATCGACCATGCGGATCGTGCTCATCGCGTTGCCTCCAGGAAGTTGTTCAGCATGGCGTGGCCATGCTGCGTGAGGATGGACTCGGGGTGGAACTGCACGCCTTCGAGCGGCGTCTTCGTCGCAGCGAGTTGCCGATGGCGCACGCCCATGATCTCGCCGTCGCTCGCGGTCGAGGTCACTTCGAGTTCAGCCGGCAGGCTGTCACGCTCGATCGCCAGCGAGTGGTAGCGCACGACCTCGAAGCTCTCGGGCAGGCCGACGTACACGCCGCGACCGTCGTGGCGCACCGCGTCGGACTTGCCGTGCATCAGCCGCTGCGCGCGCACCACCCGGCCGCCGAGCGCCGCCGCGATCGCCTGGTGGCCGAGGCACACGCCGAGGATCGGCAGACGCCCGGCGAAGGCCTCGATGGCCGCGACGCAAACGCCCGCCTCCGCCGGCGTGCACGGCCCCGGCGAAAGCACCAGCACGGCCGGCTGCAACGCCCGGATGCCTGCCACGTCGATGGCGTCGTTGCGGACCACGCGCACGTCTTCGCCGAGCTCGCCGAAGTACTGCACCAGATTGAAGGTGAAGCTGTCGTAGTTATCGATCATGAGCAGCATGCGGCACCTCCCGTCGCAGCGCGAACGCAGTCGCCGATCACGTGAAATGGTGCAGCGTCGCCCCGCTTTTTGAACCGTTGCAGCGGCTGTGCCGGCGGCATGATCCGGCTCCGATTTCGCGCTGCCGCCATGAACCACCGACCTGCTCCCACCGCCCTTCGCCGCCACGACGGCCTGACCCCGCTCGCGCTTGCCGCCGGCCTGGCGTTCGGACACCTGGTGCAGGCCATGGCCGAGTCGGGCCAGCCTGGCGCGGTGACGATGTTCTCGGCGCTCGTGTTCCTGCTCGCGGCCAGTGCCGCCACCGTCTGCGCGCTCGTCGCCATGGCTTCGCGGGCCGATGCCGAAGGCGCACGCGACCGCGTTGCCGGCTGGCTGCTGGCGATCGGCACCGGCTGTCTCGGCGCGCTCGCGCCGACGCTTTTCTGAACGGCTGACGACCGCATCTAGAAGCCCTCCTCGACCAGCTCGGCAGCGCGCAACAAGGCGCGTGCCTT
>JAYVNL010000123.1:0-5130 GCA_043758495.1 Rhizobacter sp. | reverse complement strand
AAGCCGTTGGCGCTCGTCTTGATGCCTTGGTAGGCGACGGCACGCTGCTCGGCTTCGATTCGCCGGCGCGCTTCCTGCCGAGCCCGGCGACTCAGGCGGCACGCCGCGCTGCGTTGCCCGAGGCAGCCACGCTGACAAGCCGGCTGGCCGCCGCGGCCGAAGGCGGACCGATTGCCGCCGGGCGCATGAAGGACTTCATCACCGATGTCGATGCAGCGCGCGTGCTGCCACCGGTCACGCGAGCCGCTCTCGCCGGCACGCCGCTCGCCGCCGCCGTCGACGCCTTGCTGCTGCCCGGCGACGGCCGCCGGCCATGGCGTGCCCTCGTCAACCTGCAGGGCGGCGCGAGCGGCATCGATGCGGGCAAGGTGCGCGCCGCCGTCGCCAGTGTTCCGGATGCGCGGATCGTCGCCATCAAGCCCGAGCTCGACGCCATCTACGCGCGCTTCCTGCGTCAGGCCGGTTGGCAGGCCGGGCTCGGCGGGCTCGCCATCGTCGCCTTGCTGGCGTGGCATCTGCGCAGCGGTCGTCGCCTCGTCGCGGTGGCGCTGCCGGTCGCGGCGGCGACGCTGATCGTGCTCGCCGCTCTCGCGATCTCCGGCACGGCACTCGGCATGCTCCATCTCGTCGGCCTCCTGCTCACCGTGGCGATCGGCTCCAACTACGCGCTCTTCTTCGACCACCTGCGCGAGCAGCGCGGCGGCGAGCGCGTGGCCGACGGCAGCGACACCCTCGCCTCGCTGCTGCTCGCCAACACCACGACGGTGGTGTCGTTCGCTCTGCTGGCGCTGTCGAGCATCCCGGTGCTGCGCGCCATCGGCGAGGTCGTGGCGCCCGGCACTCTGCTCTGCCTGCTGCTCTCGGCCGCGCTCATCCCGTCGCGTTCGCAGCCGATGCCCTATGGGAAAATCGGGCCGCCTCGAGACCCGACTTGATCACCGAAACTCCCTCCGCGACCTGGCTCTGGCCGACCTATGCGAAGGCGACGCTCGCGTGCCACGCCGGTGCCGCCGCCGCGGTGCTGGCGATGCCGTCGCAGTGGCCGTGGGCGCTCGGTGCCGTCGCCGCCAACCATGCGCTGCTCACCGGTGCCGGCCTCTGGCCCCGCTCGACCTGGCTCGGCTCCAACTGGACGCACCTTCCCGTCGCGGCCGCGACGCGCGGCGAGATCGCGATCACGATCGACGACGGCCCCGATGCCGAGGTCACGCCGGCGGTGCTCGACGTCCTCGATGCCCATCGCGTCAGCGCCACCTTCTTCTGCATCGCAGCGGCGGCAGCGCGCGCGCCCGTCCTCTGCCGCGAGATCACGCGCCGGGGTCACCGCGTCGAGAACCACAGCGATCGCCATTCCCATGCCTTCTCGCTGCTCGGCCCGCAGGCGATGCGGCGCGAGATCGCGGCAGCGCAGCAGCGCCTGGGCGACATCACCGGCAGCGCACCGCGCTTCTTCCGCGCTCCGGCCGGCCTGCGCAATCCGTTCCTGGCGCCGGTGCTGCAGCGCCTCGACCTCCAGCTCGTGAGCTGGACGCGGCGCGGCTTCGACACCTTGCGCCGCACCCCCGCCGACGTGCTCGCGCGCCTGAGCAGGGGCTTGGCAGGCGGCGACATCCTGCTCTTGCACGACGGCAACGCCGCCCGCGTCGATGGCCGCGCACTGGTGCTCTCGGTATTGCCGGATCTGTTGTCGCGCGCAGCCGGGGCCGGATTGCGGCCGGTGACGCTGGCTGCCGCTGCCGCTGCTTCGGTCGCACCGCCGCCATGACGACGCAGACCCGCGAGGCCTGGCGCTCGCTGTGCGTTTCGGCGAGCGCGCCCTACAAGCAGTCGGGCCGCTTCGCCTGGCACTTCGCGCGCGGCAAGCTGCGCTGGGACCCGGTCTTCGGCCACCTCGTCGCCGCGGGTTTGATCGCGCCGGGCGCGCGCGTGCTCGACATCGGCTGTGGCCAGGGCCTGTTGGCCAGCCTCGTTCGCGCCGCCGGCCACGCCGGCCAGGCCGGGCGCTGGCCGAGCGAGTGGGCGGCAGCGCCGACGGGTGCCCGCGTCACCGGCATCGAGCTGATGGCGCGCGACGTCGCGCGCGCCCGCAACGCTCTCGGCGACAGCGCCGAATTCGTCTGCGACGACATGCGCAGCGCTGCTTTCCCCGACGCTGACACCGTCGTCATTCTCGACGTCCTGCACTACGTGCCGATCGACGCGCAGGACGCGATCCTGGCGCGCGTGCGGGCGGCGCTCGGCAGCGGCGGCCGGCTCATCATGCGCGTCGGCGACGCGGCGTCGCGGCGGGCTTTCGTCAGCGGTCAGTGGGTCGACCGTGTCGTCACCTTCGTTCGCGGCCAGCCGGTGCGGCCACTCTACGGGCGCACGCTCGCCGACTGGATCCGGCGGCTCGGCGAACTCGGCTTCACGGTCGCGAGCCGACCGATGCACGCCGGCACGCCATTCGCGAACATCCTTCTCGTCGGCACCCTCGCATGACCGCTCCGCAGCAGCGCATCGACACGCTCGATCGCGCCGGCATCGAGGCCCGCATTCCGCACCGCGGCGCCATGTGCCTGCTCGACCGCATGACCTCGTGGTCGGCCGACCGCATCGAATGCGTGGCCGTCAACCATCGCGATGCGGCCCATCCGCTCCGCACACGAAGCGGCCTGCTGGCCAGCGCCTCGATCGAATACGCGGCGCAGGCGATGGCGCTGCACGGCGCGCTCTCGGCGAACAGCGCGGGCCACGAACCATCGGCCGGCTTTCTCGCCAGCGCCCGCGACGTGCGCCTGCAGGTCTGGCGGCTCGACGATCTCGCCGGCGAGATCGTCGTCGCTGCCGGGCGCCAAGCGGCCGACGGCAGCCGCATTCTCTACGCCTTCACCCTTCGCCACGACGGCCGCGAGATCGCATCGGGCCGGGTCGCCGTCGTCCTCGACGCAGCGGCCATTCCAACGTAAAAACATGACGACCCCGACTCCGCCCCGACAACGCCGCGCTCTCGTCACCGGCGCCAGCGGCGGCATCGGCCAGGCGATCGCCGAGCGCCTCGCCGCCGACGGGGCCCACGTCATCGCGCACGCCAACGGGCGCTTCGACGCGGCTCAGGCGGTGGTCGAGCGCATCGCTGCCGCCGGCGGCAGCGCCGAGGCGATCGCCTTCAACGTGACCGATCGCGCTGCGACGCAGGCGGCATGCGCGAAGCTGCTTGCGGCCGGCACGATCCAGATCGTCGTCAACAACGCCGGCGTCCACGACGACGCTGCTTTCCCGGCGCTTCGGGAAGTGCAGTGGAGCCGCGTCATCGACGTTTCGGTCAACGGCTTCTTCAACGTCACCCAGCCGCTCGTGATGCCGATGATCCGCACGCGCTGGGGCCGCATCGTCAACCTGTCGTCGATCGCTTCGCTCACCGGCAACCGCGGCCAGGTCAACTACGCCGCCGCCAAGGGCGCGCTCAACAGCGCCACGAAATCGCTGGCGCTCGAGCTCGCGAGCCGAGGCATCACGGTCAACGCGGTGGCACCGGGCATCATCGACACCGGCATGGCCAGCGTCACCTTCGACCGCGCCGCCATCGAGAAGATGGTGCCGATGAAACGCGCGGGCAGCGCTGCCGAAGTCGCGGCTCTGGTCGCGTTCCTGGTCTCCGACGAGGCCGGCTACATCAGCGGCCAGGTCGTCTCGATCAACGGCGCGATGATCTGAACCGCGGGTCGCGGCGCGGCGGTTCAGCGGCGTCGCGACCCGAACGGCGGCCGGCCGGCCAAGCGCCTGGCGAGCAGCAGCGGCAGCCGCACGATGAAGCCGGCCATCAGGCGAAGGTGCATCCAGGTCAGCAGCACGTTGTCGCGGCCGTAGCGGAAGTGCGAGACGCCGCCCTCCGCGGCAGTGAGATACCTGACCGGCGCCGCGACGTTGAGCGGCAAGACGCCGCGCCACGCCAGGCGCACAACCGCCTCGGTGTCGAAGTCGAAGCGGCGCATGCGACGCTGGCCATGCATCACCGCGACCAGCGGCGCGATCGGGTAGACGCGAAAGCCGTAGAGCGAATCGTCGATGCCAGCGCCCAGCGTCTCGAGATCGGTCCACCAGTTGGAGACACGGCGGCCGCGCACGCGCAAGAGCGGCGCCGAGGCATCGAAGACCGGCCGGCCGAGGATCATGGCGTCGGGTCGCGCCATCGAAGCCTGCATGAACTCGGGAATGAGGGCGGCTGGATGCTGGCCGTCGGAGTCCATCGTCAGGGCGTGCGTGAAGCCTTCCGCGAGGGCGGCTTCGAGGCCGCGCAGCACGGCGGCGCCCTTGCCGACATTGCGCGGCAACACGTCGACGCGCAGGCCCGGATAGCCGGCAGCGAGTGCCTGCAGGCCGGCCGCGGTGCCGTCGTCGCTGCCGTCGACGACGATCCAGACCGGCGACCACGCGTCCCGCGCTGAACGCACCGTCTCGTAGACCGCCGGCCCGGCGTTGTAGCTCGGGATGACGACGACGTGGCTCCGAGACGATGCCGCCCGCGAGGGCAGCGGCGCGATGTCCGATGGCAGCGCACTCATCGACCGAGCTCCTGCTCGAAGTACCGCTCGAGGCGTGCCAGCGTCGCGCGGTGGTCGGCGTCGGCTGCGAAGCGCTCGCCGAGGCGGACCCGGATCACGACCGGGACCGGCGGCGCCGTGAGCAGCGGCCAGCCCTTGGCGAGGTACGGCGAATCGATCTCGATCAGCACCGTCTGGATCGGCGCACCGGCAAGCCCGGCGACGAAGGTGACGCCGGGCTGGAAAGCGTTGACCGGCTTCCTGACCGTGCGCGTGCCCTCGGGGAAGAACACGACCTGGTTGCCCTCGCGCACCGAGGCGACGGCGTCGCGGATCATGCCGCGACCCGAATCGTTGCGGATGTAGCAGGCGAGCCGGGCGCCGCCGCCGAGAAAGACGTTGCGCTGCAGGTCGGCCTTCATGATGCAGACGCCGCGCGGCAGGTGGGCGACGACGATGAGCGCGTCCATCATGCTAGGGTGATTGGCGGCGATGACCAGCCCGCCCGGCTCGCTGCGCAGCACGTCGAGACCGCTGGCGTCGATGCGCATCAGGCCCATCGCCTCGGCGCTCGCCCAGGCGCGCCGATAGATGAACGAGATCGCGG